>JASBRV010000025.1 GCA_030149295.1 Bacteriovoracales bacterium
TTTTTTGTTGATATAGAAGAGGACTTTCATGCTATAGTGCATAAACAAAGTTTAAGACAAGTTCTTTTAAATTTATTGAATAACTCTATTGAAGCCTTTGAGGAATCCCAACTGAAGGGGACTTTAAAAATATCGATATGGCTCAAAAAAGAAAAAGATTTTTTGCATCTCTACTTCTCTGATAATGGACCAGGGCTAGGAAAGGTCAATGAAGAGGAAATCTTTGATCTATTCTTTACCACCAAAGACCCAGGGAAAGGAACAGGCCTGGGCTTAGCTCTATCCCGAGAACTCTGTCATCAAATGGGAGGAGAGCTTCAAGCCGTAAATTTGGATGCAGGGGGACTCACTATGAAATTAAGCCTAAAGAACCAGGAAGATTTAAAATGAAGCAATCCGAAGAAGGCCATATTAAAATACTCTGTGTCGATGATGAGCCGGCTCATCTCAATCTTTTAAAAGGTGAATTAGAGGATGCAATTCAGGCGAAAGTGGTCACTGCCGAAGATGGTCTTCTCGCCTTTAAGAAGGCAAGAAATGAGAAGTTTGATCTCATCATCACCGACTATAGAATGCCACGATTGGATGGGAATGATTTGATTACCGCTCTTCGTGAAACTGAAATGAATGATAAGACTCCAATTCTTATCTATACGGGGTTTGCCGATTCTATCTTAAAAGAAATGAACACCTCCTATAAGCGAATAGATTTAGTGGAAAAGCCTTGTGAGACTGAGGAGCTAGTGGAAGTCATTGAGAGGCTTATGTCCGGTCGCTCTGAACTTTCACGCTTTCAAGTCAAGAAAGAGGCTCCAAAAACAGATTTGAATTTTCTCAACTCCTTTATCGAGGCCACCAATTATACATTGGAACAAATGGCCGAATTAAGAAGACTATCTCATGAAAAGCCCTTTCTTTTTAGTGAGGAGAACCTTGGCGTCGCTATATCTGCAAATATCACCATGAAAAGCCCTCTTTTTACGGGTATTTTAGGTATAGGTCTTCAAAAAGATCTCTTTTTAAAAATTACTTCTCAGTTCTTTGATGAAGAGCAAACGGAAATTGATAAGAATAATCGAGATGCTGCTGGAGAGCTCATTAATATTATTTATGGTCAGACAAAGTTGCGATTAAACGAACTTGGCTTTAACTTAGGAAAGGCCATCCCCAGTATTGTTGTTGGTGAAGATCATCAGGTCTACACCTCTTCCAGGCTAAAAACTCTTGTAGTTCCTTTTTCCTGTGAGGAAGGTGATTTCTTTATCTTTATCAGCCTTGAAAGTCAGTCCTGACCATTCCTATCAAAGAGGGATCATTCAGCCTTTGGAAACTTCGCCTGATCAGGACATTCCTTGAGCTCAAAAGTTTTTTCAAAAGCAAGGGACCATTGAGAGTTATAGGTTGGAGAGCTGGGCTCCCTTTTAAAGACTTCAATATCTTGCTGAAGCGGAATTTCAATCTCTACAGTTTCATATGAGACACAAGTGTCACCATTCCACTCAAGGCACCTTTCCTCAAAACGAATACGGTCAGTATAGAGGTAGTCGTATACGATTTTTGTAAAATTTAAACGAACAACGTACTTGTACTTGGTTCTAATTCTTTCTCCCACTAAACAGAGATGGTTATAGGCAATCTCTCTCTCCTCAACAATATGGCTGGGGAATTCAGGTTTAAGGTTGGGGTTACGATAAATATCTTGCCAGCTTTGCTTTGGCCCACCATTGTCGTTTCCAACTCCATTTCCAACTTTTGGGTTTGCGTACAATTGGGTGCCCATAAGAGTGAGGGCTAAGAAAAGGAGGACTTTTGTTAAAAGTGTTCTCATATGAGTAACCTTAATGTTTGAGATCCTTATGAGATTCCTCCATGGTATCGACGATACCGACAGTGAAAGCTCTAATAGTTCCATGATTGTTTTTGTCTTTTGCTAGCTTGATTTTTTCTTGGAAAGCCTTTTTATCGATTTCTATCCACTTGTGATAGGTCTCTTTGTTGATACCTAGGGCGTAAAAAGAAAAGTAATTCTTTCCAGGTTCATCACCGTTTTCAGGTTTATGAAATCTTTTAATAAGATGTTGCCCGATGTGAGATAAGGTCTCACCATCTAGAGGGGCTTGATTAACTCCTAAGACAAAGAAGTCTTTTCGAAGGGGAGCTGCTATTTTTTGTAAAAGCATTTTTTCAAGGACTCTTTCACCATAGGCTCCATAGTTAAAGCCAATATATTCTTTTGAAACACCACCAGTGCCCAGAAGTAGGTAAATCTCACAAAAGATAGGATCGCGTTTCAATTCCTCATCAACATCAATGTGGTAGACAGTATTTTCATTAAAGCTTCTAGGAGAAGTCTTGATGATGAATTCTTTGACGACGTTTGGGACTTTATGAAAAAGCTCATGATCATTTTGGCTGTTGCAAAGAACCCGGTAAATTTTTAAAAGAGTTTGGTGTCCTGGTTTGTTTTCACAGTCGATTAGACGTTTTAAGGTTTTTTCATGGATACCCATGAGCATCGACATGACTTTGATGCCCTTTTTGGGATCATTGAATTCAGAAAGCTTTTGATTGAGATCTTTTGACACCTGCTCTCTTAGGTCTAAAGTCCTCTCGGCTTCACTGGAATTTTCATGATGCGATTGCTGCACGAATTAATACCTTTTCAAAACAAATAACTTGATTAAATTTATAGGATAAATGTTAGGCAATCTTCCATAAAATTAAAATGAAAAAGTCTTGCATATATATAACACGGAGAGTTGTAAAAAGAAGGTTGGTGGCAAAAGCGCTTTCATCCTTATGCACAGATGCCACCAAACATATCTTATTCCCAAGGTTAGGCGAGACCAGGGATAAACTCGGAGTTTTGCCGCACCGAGCGTGAAAGCATCCAGAGACATGAAATGCTTTCTTGAACCAAGTATTTCTCCCCCTACCTAGAAGGGCAAATAAAACTCTAAAAAACTAACGAAACTTGGACAAAGTCCGCGACACCGCAAAGGTTACGGACATATTCCTAAATTTGTCCGTTTTGTTCCTTAAAAAATGGGATGTTTTAATTGCGGAAGTGTTTATAATGAAATGAATGGTCCCCCAGGCGGGACTTGAACCCGCACGGCCGTGAAGCCCCGGGATTTTAAATCCCGTATGTCTACCAATTTCATCACCGGGGGACGGAAGGTAGGATTGGATTTTGAACTATTTACAGCAAAATTGTCAACGAACAAATAAAACTGTTTTCATCGGTTTTTTCTTTTGTCTCTTTTTCATAGGCTGCTCCAGCGATCCTCAACCAGTTGCTGGTAAGAGAGAAGCAGTGGGAGTAAAGGCCAAGCCAGTTTGGTTTAATGCACCAGAGAGGTTTCGTTTTCTTAATGAGGTTAACGAGATTGTCGCCCATCCCTTCTTTGACCTTTCGGCCTTTAAAACAAAGGAGAGACCAGAGATCTCTTTTTACCTGACCACTCCAGTGGATTCTCTTCACAGCTACAAGCTTAATATGGTTTCCGGTCAGTTGTTTCGCAACAGAACCTACTGCTCTCAGAAAGATATATGGGAGTCCTATGGCCCTTCTATTTACAAACCTTCCTTCTCCCAAGGCATTATTCCTCGCTTACTTGATCAAACGGGAGAACCACAAAATATTTGGGTTTTCGGGGCAAGAGATGAATTGATCAAAGACGAAAGGGGGCTCAGCGTTCAATCTCAAAGGGCACGAGTCGTTGGAGGTGTTCTCCTTCAATACTGTGGTGAGTATCCTTGTCGGGCCCAAAAGGGATGGCTTTCACAATTGATTCTCATTGGTGTGAACCCTTTTGATCCCAATTTTGAAGATGTGAAAACATTTAAACAATTAAAAGATAAAGTCGATTGGAGTTATGTCAAGGCCTTTGCAGAAAATGGATTTGGAAGAACAAAAAACGGGCCCAAGCCTGTTCCCGCCTATCGTCTAGTGGGAGAGATTGAAGGTCAGGTTGCCTTGGATAATGCTTATAAATACGGTCATGAATTTGATTTTGAAGAAATCAATTCCCTAAGAAAGAATTGTTATTATCTTTATGATTATTTGTGGCGCTCGCAAAAGAAAATCCGAGCGACAATGAAAAAAAGCCGTGATCAAGTCCAAAATGAAGAAGCCTTGTACACAAAAAGGGCCAAAGAGTTGCTTGAAATAGCTCGTTTTAGGCGTAATACGGTCATTAACGACAATATCCGCGCAGAAGTGAAAAAAGATGAGGAAGCTGCGGAAAATGAAAAAAGAATGCTCGATTGGGCCCGTTATTTTTTCACCTTTCACAACAAATACGGAGAAAGGTTTAAGACCTGTTCTAAGTTTGTGAGACCTGCAAACCCAAAAGAGAATAGAGAAAGGTTTTGGTTCTTTGCCTATATGATGAATTGGTTTCAACTTGAAGATCTCAATTACTATTATTTGTGTGGACGACGCACATGGGTAGAAAACACGCGCACAGCAAACGGAAAACGGCGCTATGATGTCAACGCCCCGAGGAGGTGTAGTTCACAAGAGCTCGACCAATCCTTTGAGATGGCCGTGACGGTTATGAGCTCGCTTGGAAACTCTAATAAGCCTCATTATCGCTTTCGCGAGTTTGATAATGGCATTGGGGGCTCTCATAAAGAGATTTTTGCTTGGAACTTCAGTAAGGGAAAAACCTTAGGTTGCAATGCAAGAAAACTTGAAGAGAAGCCACCTATTTTTCCCATTGATATCTCATGGGACAAGTTTTCAGGAAATATCAAAAGAGGTCGTTACGACGTGATTCGTTAGGTTGTCATCCCTCGTGGGGAGACCTAAAATACCAAGATAATGAACAACACTACGACCTCCGCTCAGGCAACAGTTTTAAATTCGAAGACCTTTTTGGCCCAATTGCGCTCTTGGTCTCGTGCTGAACTTATGAATCCCTTTGTCATTGGGGGAAATTGTTGTTCTAGGGAGTTGGCCAGATTAAGTGGCCCTAATCCTCAGGCAGCTAATATTAGGGAAGATTTTATTGATAATAAGAAAGTCGAGTCTTGTGATGTACTCGTGGTTTCAGGTGTTATTAATAATTATAATAAAGCCTATATTCTAGAAGCCTATTCTTCATTAAAAAGTCCAAAGTATGTCATCGCTGTTGGTATGTGTAGTGCTAGTGGAGCTCTCTTTCAGACAATACCTTTAAGTGACCTATTACCTGTCGATATTATTCTTGGTGGTTGTCCTCCCACTTTAGACGCTTTGAAAGAAGCAGTAGAAAGTTTGAGATCTCTTGTGAGAAAAGGGGAGTCTAAGGAGGCCTTGATTGAGTCTTAGAGACGAGCTTTTTAAGAGATTTGGTACTGAGTTTTATTCCTCTTTTTCCGACAGTGGTCATCTAACCTTTCAATCTCCCGAGGTCTTTCCCTTAGACAGAGAGGGATGCATTCTTTATGAGGATTTCTTCTTTCATTTAAAAGACGATTTTGGCTTTATTATGCTGCTCGATATGACGATTGAGAAAGAAGACGAGGGAAGAAGTCTTATTTATCAATTGATCAACTTGGAGTACTTTTTTCGGTTACAGGTAAAAGTCTTTATAGGAGAGAGTTTGTTCTTTCCTAGCCTCGAGGGACAATGGAAAAGTGCGAAGCCTTTGGAAGAGGATCTTTGCCATCGCTTCGGTCTTCATATCAATAATGGCTTAATGTCTGAACAGCGAAAAGCCTTAGAAGAAAAAGAAAGGGACTTTAATAAGGTTAAAGAGGTTCCTCGTTACGAGCTGCCCCTTAGACCAATGGATTACGACTTTGAAAGGAAGTGGCAAAGGTTTGGACCTTATACGAGTCCCCTTAATGGTAAAGCAAGGATCGACTTTTTACATGCCCAAGGCAGAGTTTTTGATATCCAAACTGAAAGGGGATTTCATTTTAGGGATTTTGAGAAACTCCTCTTAAATAAAAACCTTTTCCATCTTACCTATTATTTCGAAAGACTTTGCATGAAGGATTGTGTCTTTGCTCCTCTGCTTTTTGTCGAAACGATGGAGCAACGACTAAAGATCGATGTCCCCGATAAGGCCAAGGCCCTAAGAATGGTGTGGATGGAATTAGCGCGTTCAGAGAACCACCTACATTTTCTGTGGGAACTGACCCATGAGTTAGGCTTCTTCAGTGAAGCCAGCGTTTTTTGTGAGCTTATGGAGCAGATCTTCCATCTATACAATTTATTCTCAGGAAAATGCCAAAAATTCTCACTATTCACTTTTGGAGGAATGCTGCATGAAACTCCTATTGGTTGGGGAACAGAAAGTCTCGAGGCGGCGAAATATATTTTTAAAGTTTTAGAAGACGTTGAAGGCGAACTATTAAGAAATTCACGTTGGATGAGTGAAACCACTGGATTTTCCATGAGTGCCACCGAAGCGATCGAATTAGGTATTACTGGACCTAATCTTCGTGCTTGCGGAGTCAATTTTGATTCTCGTAAATCAAAGCCTCGCTATTTTTATGATGATGTGGACTTTGAAGTTCCTTTGGGAATTGATGGAACCACTTATGACCGCTTTCTTGTGCGTCTACATGAACTCAAGCAAAGTCTTCGTATCATTAACCAGGTTCTAGATCACTTGCCGGCAGGAAGTCATCTCAATAAAGACCATCCTCTTTATAATCCCTTGCTCGAAAAAGAGGGCGTCGATTTTAGGGGAGGCCATGGTGATTTTGCCGAGACCTTTGTCGATGAGAGAACGTTTACAAGCATCGAAAGCAGTGAAGGCCAACTCGGTCTTTTCCTTCATACGACACAAGAAGGCATTCAACATCTCCATGTGCGCTCCCCAAGTCTAATGCATTTTTCAAGCTATCATACTTTGGTTAAAGGTCAGCTACTTAACGGGGCTATGACGGCCTTTCAGAGTTTAAATATTGATCCTTGGGAGATGGATAGATGATCCTAGATAGAGAAACCTACTTTTCTAACTCTATCGCAAAAAGGGCCTTTCTCTTTCTTAAAAAGTATTTTTATATTTTGTTTCGCTTTTTGGGACGACCTAACTGGGGCCGTTTAGAGGCGGGGATAAAATTAGAAAAAGAAAAGAAAAACTTATTCCTTCAAGAAAAAGAAACAGGAGGACTTTCATGCACCAGTTGTCAGATCTGTGTAGAAATATGTCCGACTCAGTGTTTGGAAGTTGTCATGCCTAAGAACGGAACCTTTCCTGTCGCACCAAAAGAGTTTTTCTTTAAAGAAGACCAATGTCTATTTTGTGATTTGTGTGTTGATGTTTGTCCCGAGGATGCGATTCTTTTCTCAGGTAAGGGCGAACTTCGAAAGCAGGTAAGGAATGATCTCGTTAAAATTCACGCCA
>JASBRV010000136.1 GCA_030149295.1 Bacteriovoracales bacterium
AAAAATTGCGAAAATACCTGAGCTTCGTATCTATGAAGTCCCCATCAGTTACTATGGGCGTACTTACGCCGCTGGGAAAAAGATTGGTTGGAAAGACGGCATCTCTGCTCTGTGGTGCATTTTTAAGTTTAATGTTCTTACTTCTCCTTCAGAATCTTTTAAAAAGTCTCCCGAGGGAATAACAGAAGAGCTTCGAAGTGTCTGAGTTTGTTTATGAAGGAACAGAGGTACTTGAGAATTTAACAGAAGCTGTTAATTACAACACTGCCATCAAGAATCTCGTCATAAAAGAGGCTAAGTCAGGAAGAACCCTCGATTTTGGGGCCGGCATAGGGACTTTTTCAGACCTTTTAAAAGAAGAGCTTAATCCCCAGTGCTTAGAAATTGATCAAGCACAAGCAACTCTTCTCAAGCAAAAAGGATTCGAAGTCATTCAGGAGCTCCAAAATGATTCCTGGAATTATATCTATAGTCTTAATGTCCTAGAGCACATTGAAGAAGACCAAAGAATTGCCAAAGAATTGACTGCATCCTTAAGATCTGGGGGGAAAGCTTTAATCTTCGTCCCTGCCTTCAATCTATTATTTTCAGATCTCGATAAGAAGGTAGGCCATTTTAGAAGATATAAAAGAGAAGACCTTAGAGTTCTGTTTTCTCAAGATGGACTAAAAATTCAAACTCTCAAATACTTTGATACTATTGGCTTTTTCTTTGCCCTTGTTTTTAAGCTACTTAACCTAAAGACTGATCAAATCAATATAAGAAATGTCATCATCTTCGATCGCCTCTTTTTTCCCCTCAATAAGATTCTTGATCCTCTTTTTTCAAGGATCTTAGGTAAAAATGTTTATGTTGTGGTCGAGAAGCTTTAAAGAGCTTAGTAAACTAGAGAAGCTCTTAGCTTTTCTGTTTTACCTTCTTCTTATTTTAAATTTTGGCGAATGCTTCGTCCCCTTTTTGCATGGAGACGCTCTTTCTTATCACCTGGTTCTCCCTAAGCTCATTTTAGAAAGAGGCTTCATTCAAGCCCATGAAGACTTCTATCTTGGTAATATTGCTGGCCTCTTTGATTATCTCTATATTATCCCGCAATGGATATTTGACTCTAAACTCCGGGCCCAGATCATCTCCCAGATGATGCACACCTCCGTCTCTCTCTTTTTAGCTGTTTTCATTTTCTATAAAATCTTTGGAAAGGCTGGAAAAAAAGATAAAATCACTTTCTATCTCGCCTCGATATCTCTTTTGACCTTTGCGAGAAGTGCAGATTTCTTTCACTACGCCAAGAATGACGGGGCCCTTGCCGTAACCTTTCTCTTGGGAACTCTGCTGACTTTCAAAAGAATTGGAGGTAACTTAACGGCGACAAAGAGAAACCTTTTTATCGGACTATGCCTAGGACTCTTACCGGCCATTAAAATGAGCGGACTCATCTACTCAGCGGCCCTCGGTCTTTTTTACGTCTTTAAGAACAAGCATGATTTCAAAGGTATCGCTCTAGCAACCCTTCTATCACTCGCCATCGTCTCGATAACTTTCGTAAAGAAGTGGGTATTTGTAGGAAACCCGCTATTTCCTGCTTTTTTAGAGCTCTTTCCCACCAAGGCAACCCCAGAGATGATTGCCTTTATGAATGGTATGCTCAAAAAGCCAGCAAGCCTGTCGGGAGTGCTTCAAAACTACCTCATTGCCTTCTCTCCTAAGGCCATTGGTTTCCTCGTCATCCCAAGCTTTCTTTATAATATAAAAAAGAGACGACATGAATTAAATCAACTCGTCCTTCTCCTTTTATTTTTCACAACACTCTATTGCCTTATCAATCCAGGATACCCCGCGGAGAGATTCTACTTTGGCTGTCACTTCGTTCTCTTCTATTATCTGGCTGAGACTCTTTTTTATTTCCTCAAAGAATCTACTCTTAAGATAAGTCATATCGCTGTCTTTCTCCTCATCTTTGTCCTTGTCGATAGTAAGATCGATAAAATCATTAAGAGAAATATTGAGCTTATTTCAAGGACTTCGAAGCTTGGCTTTGGAAAAGAGCTTCTTCAGAAATATATTCCGCATACAGAGATATGGGACTATGTAGCTAAGGATAGCAATATTTTATCTGACTTTATGCCAATGCAGTACTATGCCCCTAAAGGAAGTCTTCTTTACCAATCAGGCCACGCAGAGGAAGCAAACTTTCTTAGAACGTGTGATCAGCCCCAAAGTAATGAAATTTTCTTTTTTAACTTCTACATTCGAAATCGTAGCCAAAAGCAATGTGTTAAACTTGATGAAAACATAAAATCTAAGAAATGGGTCTATGGAACCTACGAAGTTTTAAGCATAGATAGTCCTCAGTAAGGAAAAATTAAATATGCAAGACTGTAGATTAAATATTCTATTCATTACTTCTAGAGCAGATATTGGAGGAGGTCCCAAACACCTTCTCGATTTAATCTCGAGTGAGAATTATGAAAACATTAAAAAGTATGTGGCTCTTCCAAAAAACTATGAACTCTCAGAAAAAATTTCATCAAAATGTAGGAAGTGCATCTCTATCCCCCATCGAAAACTTTCATTTTTAAAACTCATTGAACTTAGAAACTTTTGCCGGGAGAATTCAATTGACCTGGTTCATTCTCATGGAAGAGGAGCTGGCGTTTACAGTAGATTATTAGCTCTCTTTGGTATTAAGGTCGTCCACACTTTCCATGGTATCCACCATGAAAATACAGCGATAGGGAAAATAAAACTATTTATAGATGTTTTTCTTAAGACAATGAGCTCACACTACATTTGTGTCTCTGAGGACGAAAGACAAAAGGCGATGAAGTCGGGAGTCTGTGAAGACTCTTTTGTCATCCCTAATGGCGTTGCGCCTTACCCCAACAATCCTTATCAAATTCGACCAACCTTCAAAGCTGGTGTTCTGGCAAGGCTTAGCTATCAAAAAGGCATTGATATCTTAATTAGTTATATTAAAGATGAAGAAATTAAAGATATTCCTTTCGTCATTGCCGGATCAGGTGAAGAGGAAGAAAGTCTAAAGGAGAAATCCAAGCAATTCGAAAATCTCGCGTTTTTAGGAAAGACACTTGAACCCCAAAGGTTTATTTTGGACTGTGATGTTTTCATCTCAACCTCTCGCTGGGAAGGTTTTCCACTCTCAGTTCTTGAGGCTATGGCATGTGGCATTCCTTGCCTCCTTCCGGATGTGACAGGTCATGGGCTTTTTAAGGAGACCCATAGTGCCCTATTTTATGATCTTCAATCTTCCAAAGACTTTAAAGAAAAACTTTTTGAATTAAAGAATAATGAAAACCTAAGACTTGAATTATCATCCACAGCTTACAATTTAATAAAAGAAAGGCTAAGTGTTGAGAAAATGGCACAAGATACTATCTCAGTTTATCAATCAATAATTTAGGTGTTTCAATAATCGAAAGTAAAAAGTCACCTAAAAGCTCTCGGTCCGATTTCGTTACTATTAACAGGGCGACCCCCAGAAATAAACTTATCAGAGTCGCGTATATTGCTCCAGTAGCGCCAAATTTAGGAATCATACTTAGATTCAAAATAAAATTAGCCACAAAAGTAAAAGCCATTAAAAAAATATTCTTAAGGCGTCTCCCCTCAATCAAAAACAACTTGCCTCTAGCGATTGTGAAATAACTGAGAAGAGTAACCCAGCTATAAATTCTCAATAACTCTCCTGTTAATCGATAGTCTTCTCCATACAAAAAATTGACGATATACTCTCCTAGAAAAGTTACTGAGGCAGCAAAAATCAAGGAAAACCAAAAAAGCCCCCCCAGCAATAGCCTTCTGGTTTTTCTATATTTTCTTTTTGAGTCAGGAAAACTTGAGACAAGGGATGGGTACAAGCTTGTCAAAAAGGCAATTGGTACGAAGTTCCAAAGATTAATCAACTTATTGGCAGCACCATATTCACCTAAAACCTTGTCACCTAAGATTTCTCCAATCATCAATTGATCAACCTTAAAAAGGGCTTGCTCTAAGAACAAAACGACAAAAAAGGGAATGCAAAAACTAAGAAGCTTTTTCCATAAATTAACAGAGAATTTCCACCTAAATATGGAATAATTCTCTTTTGTAAAAAGCCAAACATACAAAAGTCCTGCCGCAGATACTTCCAAACATGAAAGCCAAACAAAATACTCCCAAGATTGCTGAGTTATAATGAATACAACTTTAAGGACCGAAACGGGAAAAAGAACCAAGTTTCTAATCAATGAGGTCTTGCTTTCCTCTACTCTTGATTGATAATAGTTATTTATGACCCCAAAAGCTTGAAAACTCATCGCCAAAGAGTAGACAACAATACCGAGCCTTAAATAGGGCTCGTCCTGACGAAGAGCGTAAGCCAGAGTATTTATAATTAGCATAGAAAGAAAAGAGCCCAATAGTTTAATCGCTAAACCAGTCCCCATAATTTCATTGGCCTCTTCCTCTTTTTTAACAAGGAATTTCGTGATGACCTCATCACTACCTAAAATATAAAGTGGTAAAAATAATCCTACCAAGGTTATGACATAAGAAAACTTTCCATAGCTTTCAGGACCTAGATACCTTGCCATCCATACAGAAAGAAAAAAACCAATAAATAGTCTCAAAAGGTTCTCTGAGAACAAATACGAAAAGTTTGTTTTTATTTTATTTATTTCAAGCAAAGTATTTACCAATAAAGTAGCCGAGATGACTTCGATAAAGTGCTGGATCATGAATCAACAAGTCAAATCTGAGAATATTCCTTATCGCATTATCTTTAATACCAAGCCTCTTTTTCCATTTTGACAAGTATTCATATTTATCTCTCAGTCTCTTAAAGGATTGACCACTTAGGTTAAACACACCCTTGAAATTGCCCCCACCAACAACATTACAAGAGTGCTGATTATAGTAATACAACGGCTTATCAACAGGATAAATACCTCCTTTCGTCGTTGCACAAACTGCAAAATAATGATCATGAAACTTCACCCAATCGGGAATTGGCAAAAAATCCTCGGCTAATGCTCTATCGAAAATTGCACCAGCCCCACTTACAACATTTCTCATTAAAACCGACTCTGTATCCCTATTATCAACATTTCTCTTCTCAAGTAACCAAAGCGAGCCTAATAATTCTTTCTCTTGAGCGCCCCTACACACAGCATCAAAAAAAACCAAAGACTCTCTAGGTTTCTTCTTGAGCTCTTCAACTTGAGTACAAAGCTTCTCTGGAAACCATTCGTCATCTTGATCGCAAAATACAAATGCTTCGATACCATCTTCTTTCAATAAGGCAAGAGATCCATGATTGAAGTTTTGAACAAAACCTCTGGGTCCTTTGTTAATTACAATTGAAACTCTAGGGTCATGAAGCAGTACTTGTACTTTTTTGTTTAACCTAAGGAAGTTATTTCTGTCCTCATCAACAGATATTACCAATCTCCAAGACTGATAAGTCTGATTTAGGATAGATCCTAATTGCTCAAGAAATAACTTCTCGTTAGGATTATAATAAGCTAAGACAATACCAACGAGCACAACAATTCCGAGTGATCTTACAAAGAACTTTCAGTGAAAATACTATTCTTTAATCGCATAACCAATATAAGGATCAAAAGGAACACGTTCGAACTTCAAAGACCCAATACCTAATTCCTCTAATAAAGCCATAGTTTCACCTGGCCAAATTGGGTTATCAAGTTCATCGAAAGCAATGATACCTCCTTTTGGAATACGATCAAATAGGTGCTTTATTGCAACTCTAGTAGGCTCATAAAGGTCAAAGTCTAAAAATAATAAGCTAACAACAAGATGTTTGTTTTCTTCAACAAATTTTGGAATTGTATCCTCTGCAGGGCCATCAATAAGTTGAAATTTGTTAACATGTCCTAAGTACCTATTCATATCACTGGCTTTCATCAACTCTGTAAGCTCTTCTAGTGCGCCGGAATTGAGATCACCTAAATTTGGATCACGGTATTTATTTTGATCTTTCTCATGGGTAGATGGAAAACCAGAAAAGGAGTCAAAACCATAGATTCTTCTCGTTAAATTCGCTGGTTCCATAATAGTACTAAAATGCGCCCAAGAACTAAAAGTAAAGCCTCGAAAAACACCGCAATCGATTATAGATCCCTTAATATTCAAAATTCTTTTGAAAATTTCATAACAAGCTAAAAAACGGGTGGCATCCTGGCGACGAATGTACCTTGGGAATGTTTTAAGTTTATCAGCAGTACTATCTTTTGAATTTTCAAAGGTTTCAACTATTTTTTGGGCAGCTAAAGTTTCAGAGTCTGACCGAAAGTTAGATTCTGCTTGTATTTCTTTTTTATTACTCATGAATAAACCTCATTCTTTTCGTAAATCTCTACGACGATGAAAGCGAACATCATATAAAACATAACCTCATGAAACAAATTTAAAAACATAAAACATGTCATTAGAGGTAAAACTACCAAAAAGATCCTTTGGTTTTTGGGAGAAAATGCATCATTCAAAACCCTAGCTACAAACCAAAAAAATGTAATATAACCCAGAAAGCCAAATTCAGTTAGCACCTGCACAAAATGAGAATGCTGCTCTTCGCTGTGCTTACCACTATGCCATAAGTTCATTCCATGAATTTCATCCAGTTTAGCAAAAAAATTTTCGTAATAGGGATACATCCTTTCTCTCCCCTGGAAGTATCCAACTCCAAAAGGATTATCCATAAACAATTCAGAGTAAGCCCCATATATTTCCATTCGATGAGAGCTTATATCTTTATTAAGCATGTAATAAAAATCTCCTGAACTATACTTTTCAATTAGAAAGTAAAAAACGGGGGATAAAAACAAACTCAATATAGCTAAAAAGTAAAAGTACCTTTTATTAAACTTGAGCTTTTGAAAAATACTGAGAAAAACAAATACAAAAGTTCCCAACAAAAACATTCTACTTCCGGTTAGAAACCCAGCAAAGAATGCACAAAGAGAGAACCACCAATCTTTCCAATAGCAAAGCATTAAACAAGTTCCCAAGAGAAGAAATGCTGTAAAATTAGTCTCCCCAACAACTCCATGAAAACGTGGTAAGCTAAATCCACCACCGAAAATTGCGCGTCCTTTATTGTAAGGACCGAAGACGAAAATCTCAATTACAGCAAAGATTATCGCTAATATGACCATGCCTCTTAAGATTTTCTTAAAGTCCTTTTTTGATAAGTTTAAAAGTACCTTATCGTAAAAAAGAATAATAAATATTAGTTGAGTTGTTCTTAACAGACTCTCCTCTGAGAAATAAAAAAAATTTAAAACGAATGAGTAAAATGGAAGGAGCAGCAATATTAATGTTGTTTTATGCAAACTTCTATTTATCGCAAACTCTAGCCCACCCCAAACAGGCATTAAAACGTGAAGGTTTAACGGAATAGACAGAGGATGCTTTAAAGGCAGGAGCGAGATAAAGAGCCTCTCCTTATAGAGTTTATTCTTAATTGCTTTAAAAACGCTCGCAAGCCCATTAGGCATGTGCTGCACTCGCATCCTCAAGAACCTGTATTACCTCGACTGCTGAGACACCATCCGAATGAGGCTTTCTCCTTTCATAACAACATTCGATAAAATGCGCTAGCTCGAGCCTAAGAGGTTGTTCGCCGCCTTTGAAAACCACGTCCTCACCATTATCGACATTGTTAAGGTTTGAATCAATTCTCTTTTTATGCAAGGTAACCGTTTGTTTTAACTCATCATAAACGAGCATTCCCTCGGAACCAATAATCGTTAGATCCCTCGCTTTAACTGGCCATAACCAAGAACTATGAAGATGAGCCCTTGCTCCATCTTTAAAATCAATGTGGAGATAAACATCATCCTCCACTCCCTCCGTCAAATGACTTAACCCGTTCGCTACTGTATTCTTAATTCCACTTTGGTTTAAATATAGCAGCACCGCAATATCATGCACGCCAAGGCTCCACATCGCGTTTTCATTTTGCCTGGCTCGCCCTAGATTCAAACGTCTTTGGTGCATACTGATAACATTACCCAACTTCCCTGAACTTAAAAACTCCTTAGTCCATTGTATTGCCGGCTGATACAACAGAAGATGACCAACCATTAAAACTTTACCTAGCTCATCAGCCATTGCAACAAGCTCCTTGGCATCGCGACTATTAAAAGTGATTGGCTTTTCGACAAATACATCTTTGCCGGCCTTTAAGGCCTTCATTGCAATTTCATAGTGAGTCACTACAGGGGTCGCAATAACAACAGCATCAATGTCACTTTCTAAGATGTCTTCTACATTTGTCGTTGTTTTTACACCTAGAATATTTGGAGCTATTCGATCAATTGCATCCTGACTTAAATCAAAAACCATATCCAATTGGGACATCGAGTGAAGAGTATTTATAAGGTTTTGACCCCAGTGCCCCGCACCCATCACTCCAATTTTCATAACAGAGTGACCTTTTCAGGATTATAATAATCTTTTGTGGCATTTCTTGTATCAAGAATAGCACGAGACTCGTCAACTAATGTTTTATAATCCGTTTCAGAGTGACCAGTTGTTAAAATAACCAAATCAAATTCTCTTAAAACCTCAGGAGAGAATTCAACACTATTAAATGTTTTATCACCAACTGTAATTTCAGGCACGAAAGGGTCATGATAGGATAGGTTGGCTTTATCATTTTGCAAAAGCTTCACAACATCTAAAGCGGGGGACTCTCGATAATCACTTAAATCAGCCTTATAAGCTACTCCCATAATTAAGATCTTTGCCTTGGACATTGAGACGCCTTGCTCGTTTAAAAGTCTTCGCGCTTTCTCTAAAACAAACTCTGGCATTCTTCGATTTATTTCTCCAGCAAGAGCAATAAAATGAGTTTCAAAGTTGTGTTCTTTTGCTTTCCATTCAAGATAATGGGGGTCGATTGGGATACAGTGCCCACCGACACCTGGTCCAGGGAAGAAAGGCTGAATACCAAAAGGCTTAGTAAAAGCTGCCTCAAGAACTTCCCAAACATTCAGATCCATCTTATCACAAAGCAAAGTTAGCTCATTCACGAGGGCAATATTCACAGCCCTGTAGGTATTTTCAAAAATTTTAACCAGTTCCGCAGCCTTTGCAGAAGAAACTGGAACAACCTTATCAATTGTCTGTTGATAGAAAACCTGTGAACACTCTAGAGAATTTGGGCCAACCCCCCCAACAACTTTATTCGTATTTTTAGTGGTATATCTTTTATTGCCTGGATCCACTCTTTCGGGAGAATGAGCGACAAAAAAGTCCTCATCGGCCTTCATGCCTGTATTACCCTCAAGAATTGGAACGATTACTTCTTCAGTTGTACCGGGATATGTAGTAGACTCTAAACAAACGAGTTGATTTTTACGAAGTATTTTTGCAATCCCCTTAGTAACTGAACGAACATATTTTAACTCAGGTGTTAAGTTTTTTGTAAGAGGAGTTGGAACAGCAATGACAATAACATCTAAGTCCCCAGCCTCTTCAAAAGAAGTTACCGCCTTAAATCTTCCTGTTTGAACAACTTTTCCTAATTCTTCATTAGATACGTCTGAAATATAACTATCGCCTGAATTAAGCCTTTCAACCCTGTCAGGATTTCTTTCGATACCTAAGACTTCAAAACCCGCCTTTACCTTTTCAACAGCAAAAGGAAGACCTACATAGCCCATGCCAACGACGCCAATTCGTGCAGAGCGATCCGTGATTTTTTTAACCAAATGCGTTGAATCTAGTTTATTTTTCATGGTGAAAAGATATTACTAAGTGAAATATCCGTCAAACGCCATTATCCTAAAAACATCATTATTTCACCAGTAAGTGCCAAGTTTGAGATGACAGACAATTTGCCTTCAGTCATAATCTTGCCACAGGAAACAACTATGCATAACAACAATGAAATTGACATTCTCACCCTTGTCGGAGCTTTACATAAACATAAGTTTCGTCTTCTTATTGGGCTAGCGCTAGGTGTTACCATCGGTTTAGCTGCAGCAATTCTAATTAAACCTAAATTCAAGGCAGTTGCTAAAGTAATACCTCCCAATCAATCCCAATTCATTGAGCTATTACCTTATTTAGAAAATAAAGAACTCCTCTCATCCGAAAAGGTCTTTTCTCGATTTATGAGAAATCTTTTATCAGAGAAATATCAACTTCAATTCAGAAGTCTAAATCCGGAAAGTAAAATCCTTAATTTTGATACTCTTGAATTAGAGTCATCATATGCTGGTCTTCGAAGACTTGAAAGTATTAAGAAAGAGATTTTTTCTGTTAGTGCTAGCTCTAAGGACAAAGCTCAGATTGGAAAGTTGTTAGATTTATACATAGCTTTTGTTAAAGAACAAACTACATCCGAAATCTCTAGCGAAATCTCCACTGAAATTAAAAGAAGGATCACAAAGCTCGACCTGAAAATTGAACAAAAAAATATTAATTTGAAATCTCAAATTGAGGAGGAGATAAAAACTCTTAAAAGAGCTAAAGAAGTGGCCACTCAACTCTCTATCACCTCTCCCCTCAAAATCAAGGCAAACGATGAGATAAATATTACTCAAAGTAATAGTATTACTCAAAGTAATAGCATAGATATTTTTAGTAAGTATACCAGAGGTACTAGGTTCCTAGCCGCAGAAATTAAATCTTTGAAAGCCTATCGAATAAGCTCCCTCTATCCAGATGCCACAATTATCGCAAAGAAGTGGCATGAAAAAAGGATTGAAAAAGGCTTTGATATAGAAGTTGTTCAAATCGATAGAGAAGCATCTAAGAAAATAAAACCTACAGGGATTAGCAAATTATTAGTTTTCCTAATCCTTTCATGTGGTTTTTTTGTTTTCACAATTGTCGCAATTATTACGAGTGAAATTATTCGCCTTAGTAAATCCGAAATTATTTCAAACAACAATCTCAGTTGACCCAAGAGGAGGAGTCGGCGTTAAAGGAGTGTTTCTTGCAGCAACACTTACCAATTCGTCTGATGCGCCTAGAGACTGAAGAAGACTACAAGCCTTTCTTAGTGAAGCCTTTCTATTTACAATAGAATATAACGTCAAAAATATAAGATTTACATCCAATAGGATTGACTGATTTTCAATATAAAAAACTCCCAGTCTCCCCTTCCATGGACGTATAAGTTGCTCGTAAGCAAGATCAGGATTTTCCTTCCCAGACAAGATATCACCTTCATCTGCAAATACGATTGAAGCAAAGTCAGTGATTCCGGGACGAACGGATACGAGCTTTTTTTCTTCTTCAGTATATATTTCCAAAACTCGAGGAACATTTGGCCTTGGCCCAACTAAAGAGATATCACCTTTAAAAACATTCCAAAGCTGAATCAATTCATCAAATTTAAACTTTCTAATAAAAGACCCAATCGGTGTTATACGATTGTCATCTGCGCTCGTAGAATCACCACCCATTTTATCAGCATTAACAACCATGGAGCGAAACTTAACCATTTTAAAGGTCTTCCCTCCTTTACCAAGTCTTGGAGCTATATAAAATGGATTATGAAAGTCATAAACCCATATTAGAAATGTAATAATGGAAAAGACCGGAAGGAGAAAAATTAAACCAATTAAAGAGCAGGTTAAATCAAAAAGCCTTTTCATTTGTCCTCATCCAACCAAGTGCTTTACTATATCCTCAATATGAGGCGCACTTAATTTATAATAATCTCT
This sequence comes from Bacteriovoracales bacterium, assembly GCA_030149295.1. Taxonomy (GTDB): domain Bacteria; phylum Bdellovibrionota; class Bacteriovoracia; order Bacteriovoracales; family Bacteriovoracaceae. Next base: position 11,700 of record JASBRV010000136.1, read on the forward strand.
TAAATATTCTTGCGTTCCAACAACGGAGCTATATTTATTTGGCATACCAATACGCTTAAAAACCTTAGGCCTAAACTCACTTTCAAGGGCCACTTCGGCGACAGCCCCCCCAAGTCCGGCCATAATATTATTCTCTTCAATAGTAACAATTCCACCTGTCTCACGCGAACAGGCCTCAATCTCATCTACATCAAGAGGTGACAAACAAGGTACACTGACTACCCGACACTCAATTCCTTGAGCTGACAAACTTTCAGCCGCTTTTTGAGCTTCATACAATAGACCGCCAGTAGTCATTAAAGTTATATCCTTACCCTCTCTTAAGCGTCGTGCTTTAAAAGGATCAAAAACTTCTTCTTCACGACCTGTTTTTGGGTTATTCGACTTATCCAAACGTAAGTAACATGTTCCTGGAATATCTTTTAGACGCCTAACTATTTGCTCCGTTTCCCATGCACACCCTGGAGCAAAGACTTTGATCTCTGGTAGAGATCGCATAATTCCCAAGTCCTCAGTAGCATGGTGAGACATCCCAAGAGAGCCGTAACTTAAACCTCCCCCAATACAAACAATTTTTACATTAGCATCGTGGTAGGCTGCATCGTTTCTAATTTGTTCCAAACACCTAAGAGTCGGGAAGTTTCCAATAGAATAAGTAAAAACAGTATGTCCCTCGAGAGCAAGTCCTGCAGCCATTCCTGTCATATTTTGCTCAGCAACTCCAGCGTTATAAAACTGTCCAGGAACCTCTTCTCGAATTTTATTAAAGACTCCAAAGCCAAGGTCTCCCGTCATAAGAAGAACGTCTTCATCTTCTTTCATGATTTCTAAGGCTATATCGCAAAAAGTATCTCTCACCTTTAATCCTCTAGTTCTTTTTTAGCAGCAGTATATTCATCGCCTTGAGCAGTTCTATAATGCCATAGAACCTGGTTTTCCATAAAAGACACACCCCTTCCTTTTACAGTATGGGCCAATAAAACCGATGGTTTTCCTTGAGTCCAAGGAAGAGACTCTAGGGCATCAATCAATTCACCATGATTATGTCCATCGACCTCTCGAACTTCCCAGCCAAAACTTCTCCACTTATCTGCAAAGGGCTCTAATTTTAACGTCTCTTCACACCAAGTTAAACTTTGAATTTTATTCCAATCAATTATAACCGTAAGATTATCAAGACCATGGTGACAAGCATTGAGAGCTGCTTCCCAAATTGAACCTTCATCACACTCTCCATCACCAAGAATTGTAAAAACTCGATGAGTTTTTCCTTTTCTTTTAGCAGCTAATGCCATGCCCGTTGCAACAGGAAGACCATGCCCTAATGAGCCCGTTGAAAACTCAACTCCAGGAATTCCCTTATGAGAAACATGTCCACTAAGAATAGACCCATCTTGGTAATGTGTTTTTAGAACATCTTCAGAAAAAAAACCTCTTAACCCAAGAGCAGCATAAACCCCTGCTCCAGCATGCCCCTTACTTAAAATAAACCGATCACGATCGGGTTTATTCGGATCATTCGGATCTATATCTAGAACTTTTCCATATAAAACCGCAACGATATCCGTCATGGAAAGAATTGCACCGATATGAGAACTTTTTCCTAAGCTAGTCATTTCTAATGCTTTTAATCTAATTGATTTGGCAAAACTCTCAGTATCCACGCCTTAACCTTTTAGTTATTTTTATAGAAATCTCTAATTACTTCTGAGACATAGTCTACGTCTTCATCCGTAACAGACATATTCAAAGGAATCATAATAATTTCATCAAAAAGCTTATCAGTTTGAGGAAGTTCCTGAGTAAATCCAAGCTCCTTCATATGGTGGATGGCCTGCCCATTCCATTGAATCAGTGTTCCAATTCCATGATCTGCCAAATAAGTTTTTAACTGATCTCTTTTTTGTGCTTGTATTTCAAAATTTTGGAAAATATCAAATCTCTCAGACTCACTTCCAGGTGCTGGAGGTAGAACAAGGTGGGAAACATCGCTTAAGTTCTTACAGTAGCGAGCTGCAATCTCTCTTCTACGCTCAACTGTCTGAGGATAGATTTTTAAATTATAATTTAAGAAAGCTGCTTGCATGTTATCAAGTCGAGCATTAAAAGCCCAATTAATGACTCCTCTTTCAGGGTGTCTTCCATGATCTCTTAATAGTTTTAACTTCTCGTATACTTCTTCATCTTGGCAAAGAACAGCCCCAGCATCACCAAATGAACCTAGTGTTTTAGCAGGATAAAAGCTGATACATGAAGCTATACCAAAAGTACCAGCACCTCTTCCTTGAAACTTCGCTCCTAATGACTGGGCTGCATCTTCATAAATATCTAAACCGTGATCATCGGCAATCTTTTGAATAGCGGCCATATCACTAACACGCCCATTAAGCTGAGTTGGACAAATTGCTTTTGTCTTAGATGTTATAGCTTTTTTAATTGATTCAGGATCAATTTGCAGATCTCGACCGGCATCCACAGGAACAACTTTACCGCCAGCATAGTGAATAGCGCTAGCAGTGGCTACCATCGTGTGTGAAGAGATAATTACCTCATCTCCTTCTTTGATTCCACCAGCCATCACTCCCAGCTGAAGCGCATCAGTCGCATTAGACATACCTAACGCATACTTCGAACCTGAATATTCTGCCAGGTTGGCTTCAAACTCTTCTAGATCCTTTTGCAAAACAAAGGCTCCACGACGTCCAACGTCTTTAAAAATATTCACATAGTCCTCTTCATGCGAAGTAAAGACAAAGGGGTAATTAAAAAAGGGTACATTTCTTTTGGTTTGAGTCATGCCTTATCCTTTCTTTGTTCCAACAAAGTAGAGCATTTTATAATTTTTAGACTCCTCATTTGTCTTAACTGTTTTTAAACTTTCACGAGGGGCTAAATCATTTGTTAATTTTTGAGGCAGTGGAGTCAATCTCCCCATAAAGATTGCTTTCAACCACTCCTTCCCTTTCATTGTCTTGGGAATAAGGTTTAATGAAACAGCAACTGTACGTATTTGACGAACCACACCCTTGAGAAGGGAGTCACTGTTATCTAAGAAGCCGACTTTAACTTCAGTTTCAAAACCTTCGGATTCTAAAAGATTTTTCAACTCCTCAACATTATAATATTTTTTTGAATAGGGACTAGGATTAAAACCCTCCCATAGATGGTTTACGGTACTAATTATTATTTTCCCACCAGGTCGAAGAACTCTATAAGCAGAACTTAAAAAAGCGACAGGATTATCTAAATAGTAAATTGCTTCATAGAATAAAACCAAATCAAATGAACTTTCTTCAAATTCAAGGTTATGAGCATCTATCTTTTCAATTCGAATCGCAGGATCACAGTGTGATTTCGCCACCTCTAAATTAGTGTCATCAATATCACCAGCAGTAACCGAATTGGCATTTTCAGCAAGATAGCCTAGTGCAATTCCAGTTCCGCACCCGACTTCAAGAACATCACCCTTCGCCGCCATATCTCGAGCTAGGCCGTACCGGGTCATAATCATTGAGAGCTGCTCCTGACTTGCCTTTAAGCCAGGCTTCTCTGTTACAGTTGAGTAGTCATTCATACAAATCTTCTCAGTTAATTAAGCGTATAATTTATCCGTTTTTCTTTATAGTGACAAACTTTACTTCTCTCTGAAATAATCCTAGAAACCCCTTTATAAAAAGACTACCAGCTTTTGACCCAGCGCTCTTTTTTGAACGTAAAACTTCCTTTAAGGTCCTAAGAAATGACAAGAAAAATTTGTATATTTACTGGAACTCGAGCAGAGTATGGCCTACTTTCAAATCTAATAAGGCAAATTGATAAAGACCCCGACACCGTGCTTCAACTTATTGTGAGCGGCTCACATCTATCAGATAAGCACGGACAAACTTATAGAAATATTGAGGCGGATGGACACACCATAGACGCTAAGATCCCAATTCTAGAAAACGATAATGCATCCATAGGTGAAATCGTTGGTAAAGCAACTGCTCTTTACACCCAAACCTTGACCGAACTCAAACCAGATATCCTCGTACTTCTAGGGGATCGATTTGAGCTACTAGCCGCCTCCACAGCCGCCCTCTTTCTAAAATTACCAGTGGCTCATATTCACGGTGGAGAATTAACCTTAGGCGCTCTTGATGACTCCATAAGACACGCAATAACTAAGATGTCACATGTTCACTTCGCCTCAACTAAGCAATATCAAAATAGAATTATTCAAATGGGTGAACCCCCATCGAATGTTTTCTCTTTTGGTGCCCCTGGAGTGGAGAATATCCATCAGGTCAGCTTTCTTGAAAAAAAGGAAATTGAAGATAAGTTTCAATTTAAGTTTAAGAAAAAAAATCTTCTCATTACCTTTCATCCTGTTACGGTTGAGAATAATACCGCCCTCAAGCAAATCGGCGAGCTTCTAACCGCTCTTGACAGATTACAAGATACACAGCTTGTTTTCACCATGCCGAATGCCGATCAAGATGGAGAACTAATTTTTGCTGAAATTGAAAACTATGTTGGCAAAAACAAGGATAAATCCATTGCCTTTAAATCTATGGGATATCTAGGATATCTTTCAACACTCAAATTGGTAGATGGGGTTATCGGTAATTCATCTAGTGGTATTATTGAAGCCCCAAGTCTTAACAAAGGGACCATCAATATTGGGGATAGACAAAAAGGAAGAACCGCAGCCAAAAGTGTTATCAACTGCAAACCTAACAGCACCGATATTACTTCTGCTATTCAACATATGTATTCCTTAGATTTTCAAAAAACTTTATTAGACGTAAAGAACCCATACGAAGGAAAAAATACCTCTAAAAATATCCTTAACGTCTTAAAGACAATTCCGTTAACAAATATAACGACAAAGTCCTTCTACGACTTGAAAGAGAGTAATTTATGATTCCATTAGCAATTCCATCTTTAGAAGGAAATGAAGCAAAATATCTCATGGAGTGTGTTGAAACGAACTTTGTTTCTTCCGTTGGCCCTTTCGTAGAGAGATTTTCAACTGAAGTCGCAAATGAATCTGGTGCGAAATATGGAGTTCCGACAAGCAGTGGAACATCTGCAATTCACTTAGCCCTAACCACATTAGGAGTAAAACATAACGACCTTGTTATCCTACCGACATTTACATTTATAGCAAGTGCGAATGCAATCTCACACACTGGTGCATCTCCATGGCTTTTTGACATTGATAGTAACGACTGGTCTTTAAACTTAGAACAGCTTGAAGAAACTCTTTCCAGAGAAACCGAAAATGCAAATGACTACCTCGTTCATAAGAAAACAGGTCGTAAAGTCAGTGCAATAATGACCGTCTATCCATTAGGAATCCCTACAAACATGACTCCCTTAAGGGCCCTAGCGAAAAAATATAATTTACCCCTCATCGCCGATGCTGCCGCAGCACTAGGGGCTAAATACAAAGGAGAAAAAATAGGAGATCTCGCCGACATCACGACCTTCTCTTTTAATGGAAATAAAATTATCACTAGTGGTGGGGGTGGAATGCTTGTTGGAAATAATAAAAAGGTTATGATGAATGCCAAACATATTTGTACCACTGCAAGAGTTGGAAGAAATTACGATCATGACCAGATTGGTTTTAATTATCGAATGACTAATATTCAAGCTGCAGTTGGTTGTGCGCAGTTAGAGCTATTACACCACTTCCTATCTCGTAAAGAAAAAATTGACTCTCAATATCGTCATGCCCTAAAAAACCATAAATCTATAACATTTTTTCCTATTCCAGAATGGGCAAAACCAACCTTTTGGCTATCTGGAATTGTCTTAAAAAAAGCAGAGCAGGCAAGAAGGATTATCGACCATTTAAATAACAATAAAATAGATGCCAGACCTTTTTGGAAACCAATTCATCTTCAGGAACCCTATAAAAATGCTCCTATTGAAACTACGAAAAATGCTGATGAGTTATGGAACCGAATAGTTACTCTTCCAAGCTCAGTTACTCTTACTGAGGAAGAACAAAAATTAGTGATTGAGAAAACCCTTGAGGCTATCTCTTAGTTTTACACCTTTCCATTAAATAGTTTTCAAACTCCATTGCTATATTAGCAACGGAGAATTTATTCTTTATCAATTCAAAACCATTCAGCCCCATTGTCTTCCAAACATCGGGATTGTTATGGAGATCCTCTATGAGGGTAACAAGGTCAGATACTGAAGAACTGTTATAGGTTTTCCCACAATTCCATTCTTGAAGATATCCAGTTAACTCCCCTTGAATACTTGAAATAATAGGAAGTCTTCCAGACATATATTCAAAAGGTTTATTGGGAAGTGACATTCTTGTTCCAAGATGATAAGGAGCCAACCCGGCCTTGGAAATTCTCATTAGAGCAGCTATTTTAACTTCATCGACCCAACCTGGAAAAATAACTTCAGGAACATCATTTGCCATTTCTTTGAAATATTCAAGGGTATCACCAGCCCCACACAATACAACTCGGATTGAAAATTTATTTCGCAGCTCTCTGGTTGCATTTATTACAGTTTCAAGGTTAAAGAATCTGCCAATTGTTCCAAAAAAACAAAGAGTAAGTTCATTCCCAGTAACATCCAAGTTTTTCCAATAGTTTAATGCTTCTTTTATTCCATCCTCAGGATAGGACTTCAACTCATATCCATGAGGTAGCATCAAATCATTCCCCCCCATCGGTCGATTTGCATATTTTAGTCCATAATCTAGCTGTCTTTGAGACATTGCCATTATTCCACTAACATTTTCACAAATAAATGAAACCCTCTTAAAGGCACGGTTGAATGCTAAGCGTGCAAAAGGCCTCAGAATTTGAGGGGCTAGATCAACAAGCTCCTCTGGCCACTCATCTCTTATATCTGTAACGACAGGAACATTAAACTTTAAACCGTACTCAACAGCTTTCTCAGCAACCTCTAATGTTGGGATTGGAGAAATAATAATATCAGGTACTTCTTCTTCTAAGGCTTTTTTTGCAAATTTTTCAGAAAAATCTCTTTGATGCCTAATTCTGCCGAAAGATACATTTTTCTTGTACCCTGGCCCACTCAAAATTTTAAGGCGAACTTTTTCAAAAAATTCTTCAGAATCTCCGGGCCGTAAGAACTCTTTTCTTGGATGTGAGAAGTTTGATGTCCACCAGGTAACGTCATGTCCTCGTGACGCCAAGATCCTCGTGATATTCCCATATCTATAGAGTCTAGGATTTTCTTCTATAGGTAAAGGCTCTCCAATTTCAGTAAACCAAATTTTCAATGTAATTTCCTATTTAGAGAAACCGATAGTCATTTCTTTAGGAGTTCCCCTCCCTTCTTTAAGCTCAAGAATTTGATGGCAGTTTTTTAAAGTAGATATACGATGGGCAACCATTATGAGAGTTTTCTTCCCTGATAACTTTTCAATAGCTTCCATAACCTGTCTTTCCGTCTCATTATCAAGACTACTCGTTGCCTCATCAAACACTAAAAGCTCCGGATCATGATAAAGCGCTCTAGCAATCCCTATTCTTTGTTTCTGACCACCACTTAACCTAGCCCCCCTCTCTCCAGCTATCGTTTCATATTGCTCTGGAAGATTATTTTCAATAAATTCAGAAATATTAGCCATGGAACATGCTTTTTTAACCTTATCCATATCTATTTCTGACTCTTGAACTCCAAAAGCTACATTATTTCTTATGGTATCATCGATCAAGTAAATCTCTTGAGGAACGTAGCCAATTAGGTGTTGCCAGCTTCTTAGATTTTCCGAGCTTAAAGTTTCACCATATATTTTAATTTTTCCTTCAGAGGGATTTAAAAGACCCAATATTAAATCAAGTGTTGTGCTTTTTCCTCCACCGGTTTCGCCAACTATTCCCATACTCATATTGGAATAAAGAGAGAAACTCATACCTTTTAAAGTTGGCTTTTCTGAATTCGGATAAGAAAAGTAGACATTTTGAAACTCTAAGACAGGATAGTCGCCATTCTTCTCTATCCCTTTTGGAAGTACTTCATCTTTTTCTTCATAATCATCATTTCGAAACTCTTCAATCATATGGAGTAAGCTAGCACTCGTAGACCTAAGAACCGTAAAATTAACGTAAAGTTGCTGAGCCCCTGGCATAATTTTAAAAGCCGCAAATGCAAATAAGCCAATGGCCGGTATTGCTTTTGAAAAATCTTCCATGGTTACTATACTGTAAATCGTGATTCCGATCATAATACCAAAAGCGACAACTTCCATTCCATAACGAGGTAAGGAGCTTGTAGAATACCTTCTAGCCTGATTCGTACAATATCTATTTGAAGCCTTTGAAAACCTGGAAATAAAGATATCTTCAACATTAGCAAGTTTTGCTACTTTAAATGCATTGAATGCTTCGGATAGGGTCTTAAATCTTAAGTTATTGTCACTTAATGATTGGTCACCAATCTCTTTTAAACTTCTTTGGCTATATAAATAGAGCCCTAGATATCCAAGAGTTACCAAGCAACCCACTCCTAATGTCAATAAAGGATCAACAATAATAAGAAGACCAACTGTTAGAATTAAGGCTCCTCCAGAGTTAATTGTTCTCAATATAGGTGCAATCACTTGAGTCGCTACTTCGTTTATTTCATGTTGCATATTTTTTAAAAGAACAGCACTGTTTTGGCCTTTCATTTTTAAAAAGCTTTGTCCCATGTATTTACGAAGAAGGCGCACAGAAAGACGATGATACATACTCCACGTAAACTTTATCTCACTCCAAAGAGTAAACACCCGTAACATATTTACCAAAAGCATAAGAATTGTAAGAGCAACCCCTGTTGCCACTAAAAAGTTTCTCTCTGATTGAAAATTTAAGTTTGAATAAAACCAGCTTAAATATTTATTGGTATGAATATGCTTTTGATCGGAAGCAACCGTAAGAAAAGGAACTATGGATGCGATTGATATTAGTTCAAAAGCTCCGCTTAATAGGATAATAAAAGAAACCCTATAAAAGTTCTTTCTGTCTTCAGCTGTGAACATAACTGAAAACATTTCTTTGATTGGCCTTCGAATCAAAAACTTCCCCATTATTATTTCACCTTTTACTTATCAGACATTAACTTTCTAGCGCGATTCAGATCGTCCTTTTGTCCAATATCAATCCAAGCTTCATGAAGTGGAAATAATGATACGTTTTTCCCCTTGTCCATTTCATTTTCTAAAAGGGTAGTAATGTCTATTCTTTCACCCTTTGGAATGCTTTTGTATACTACCGGATCCAAAACATAAATTCCGGCATTCACTAAGTAAGACTGTTTTGGCTTTTCGACGATCTTATTAATTAACATTCCTTTTGGTTCAATCACGCCATAAGGCACCTGATGTTCGTATTTCCTTACGCACATCGTTGCCTGTTCTTCATGCTGATCATGGAAATTAAGAAGGTGTTGAAAGTTAACATGGGTTAAAAGGTCACCATTCATTAGAATTAAGGGTAAGTCACTTTCTAGCACTGGTAATAAACTAAGAGCTCCCGCAGTTCCTAGGGGTTTATCCTCTTTCACATAGTTGATTTCAACGCCCCATCTTGAACCATCACCAAAATGGTCCATAATCATTTCAGCCTTATAGCAGACAGAGATATAGAAGCGATAAAAACCTGATTCTATAAATTGATGAATGATACTCTCTAAAATAGGAACATCTCCAACCTTAATTAATGGTTTTGGTAAATTGTTAGTCAAGGGTCTCAGTCGAGTTCCCTTCCCTCCGGCCATTAAGAATACTGGATTCTCATTTCTCTCTCTTTTAGAAAGATCATGTAAAGTTTCCAAACCAATAACACATTTATCCTCACCAACAATTGGGATTTGAAGCAACTTATGCTGCTGCATAACTGCTAAGATAACCTTATTATCTTCATTTATTGTTGCCACTTTTGGATTAGTATTCATAATTGTATCAACTGTAGAATCTATTGGTTGATACTTTAAAACCGCTCTTCTTATATCCCCGTCAGTTACAACCCCTAGGAGTTTACGGTTATCATCTACAACCAATGCAATCCTTAACGTCGACTTGTCGATAACCTCAATTGCTTTTGATATTGTGTCATTAACTCCTATCAAAACCATTTTCCAATCACTTTTCAAGTCGGGACCCCTTAAACATTGTAAATGTCGGTTTTATATTTACTTAAGTTTTTCTCTTCTCTGAACCAATCAATCGTTTCTTTCAAGCCTTCTTCCAAAGTAAACTTTGGTCCATAGCCAAGAGCTTTTTTAATCTTAGAATTGTCACACCACAATCTCTGAACTTCAGACTTTTCGGGTCGAATTCTTTGCTCATCCATTGTTACTGTTGCATCAACTCCCATGATTTCAATAATCAATTTAACCAAATCACCAATGGATATCTCATTTCCGCGACCAAAGTTATAGGTCTCACCTACAACATTGTCAGATTCACCTAAGAGATAAAATCCATTACAGGCGTCTTTTACAAAATTAAAGTCCCTTGTTGGGGATAAATCTCCAAGCTTAATTTCTTTCACACCATTTGCTAACTGACCAATAATTGTAGGGATAACAGCACGAAGGGATTGTCTCGGGCCAAATGTATTAAACGGCCTAGCGATAGTAACTGGCATTTCAAAAGAATAGAAAAAGCTCATAGCAAGAGAGTCTGATCCAATTTTTGTAGCACTATAAGGAGACTGCGGCTTAAGGGGATGTTTTTCATCAATTGGAACGTAGTCAGCTGTACCATAAACTTCACTTGTAGAAGTTTGAACAAACTTAGAAACTCCTGCATCTAATGCCGCCTGTAACATATTCAATGTTCCATTACAGTTCGTATTCACATAGCTTTGAGGTGCTTTATAAGAAAAAGGAATCGCTATAAGTGCTGCGAGATTATAGACTACATCCACTCCTTTTACTAATTCTCGACAAAAATAGGGATCTCTAATATCTCCACATAGAACTTCAATCTGTTTAAGAACCGAAACATCCTCTAGCCAGCCCCAATTATTAAAAGAGTTGTAAAGAGAAAGAGCTCGAACTTCAAACCCCTTCTCAACCAAAAATTCAACTAAATGAGATCCAATAAAGCCATCAGCACCTGTAACTAAAACCTTCTTCATTATCCTAATGCCTTTTTAAGACTTTCCACCACTCTAACCTGCTCATCTTTTTCAAGATAAGGGTGCATTGGTAAACTCATCACTCTTTCAGATAGTTTTTCAGAAGTCGGTAAAGACGATTCATAATGAGAGAAGACCGGTTGCTTATTTAATGGCTTCGGATAATGAATTGCCGTAGGAATTCCATCTGCCTGAAGGCTTTCGCGAACCTGATCCCTCTTATCCGTTTGAATTGTATACTGTGCCCACACTGAAAGATTTCCTGGAGCAACAAATGGTAGAGTTACATTTAACCCTTCGGCCTTAATAAGTTCAGAATAAGTCTTCGCAACTTGATTTCTAAGTTCAACTTCTCTAGGAAAAATTTCGAATTTAGCCTTTAAAATGGCAGCTTGGATGGTATCCATACGGGCATTATGTCCAACCATTGTGTGTGTATATCGCTTTGGTTGACCATGGTTCCTTAATTGCTTTAACTTTTCATAGTGCTCACTATTGTCTAAAAAGATGGCGCCACCATCTCCATAAACCCCTAGTGGTTTCGCCGGGAAAAAACTAGTGCATCCCATATCAGCAGTCCCACAAGCCATTTTATCATTATGTCTTGCTCCCATACTCTGAGCACCATCAGCGATAATTGGAATATTATGACTTTTTCCAATTTTATTAATTTCAGAATAGTTTGCACATTGCCCGTAAAGATCGACAGGTATTATTGCTTTAGTCTTCGAGGTAATTGCTTTTTCAATTTCAGAAGGAAGAATATTACAAGTCTCAGGATCTACATCTACAAAAACAGGAGTTGCTCTTAAAAATGCAACCATTTCGGCTGTAGCATAAAAAGTAAACCCTGGAACGATCACCTCATCTCCTGGACCAATATCAAGGGCCATCATAGCCAACAATAAAGCATCTGTTCCTGATTTAACTGTCAGGCAATGCTTAGTACCTACATAGTTGGCAAGAGTCTCCTCTATTTCATTTACTTCGGGGCCAAGAATAAAAGCTCCATGTTCGAGGACCTTTTGAATATTTTCATCAATCTGCGGTCTAATTAATTCCATTTGTTTGTTAAGATCACAAAATTTCATTATTTCACCTTTTCTAAGCGATCGCCTGTTAGACGATAGCGAGTTTTTGTTGTTTTACATTCGGCCTCAGCATTACCAGTTAATGGTAAATCTAGCTTTTCTCCATGCTCACTCATCCACCCAATTTGTTTTGCAGGTACTCCAACCATTAAGGCATAGGGCAATACATCAGTGTTAATAACTGCCCCAGCTCCAATAAATGCATTTTCACCAATAGTAACTCCACAAACAATTGTTGCGTTGGCACCGATAGTTGCCCCCTGCTTTACTAAGGTTTGACGATATTCATCTTTTCTTACGACAGCAGAACGTGGGTTAAAAACATTAGTAAAAACCATGCTGGGACCACAAAAGACATTGTCCTCAAGGATAACTCCGTCATATACGGAAACATTGTTTTGAACTTTAACATTATTTCCAATTTTGACATTTCCAATAAAGACATTTTGGCCAAGAGAACACTTTTTTCCAATAGTCGCTCCGCCACAAACATGGGCCCAATGCCATACTCGCGTTTCTTCACCAACTTGGGCACCATCGTCAATAATTGCGGTCTCGTGGGCCCAATACTTCTGTATCATAGTTTTCCTTAGAATAGATTTATCGTCGGATAATAGTCTTTTTCTTGAACATTTGAAAGTTCGAGGTCAAAAAACCAATAAATTAGTGGTACTATTGATACGTTGTTTCATTGGGAGAAAATATGACTCAAAAAATACCACTTATACTTATTGGCGGAGGGGGTCATTGCATCTCTTGTATCGATGTAATAGAGGCAACAGATAAGTATCAGATAACAGGTATTTTAGATCCCAATAAAACTCCCGGGGAAACGATACTCAATTATAAGGTTCTTGGTGGCGACGAAAAGATACCTGAGCTGGCCAAAACTTCTTGTGAGTTTTTAATAACCATAGGCCAGATTAAAAATGTAATACCAAGGATTGAAACTTTTAAAATGATCCAAAAACACCAGGGGCAATTTGCGACAGTTATTTCCCCTTTAGCTCATGTTTCACCATGGGCAAAAATAAAACAGGGAACGATAGTTATGCACGGAGCCATTGTTAATGCAAATGCCTCTGTTGGAGAAAATTGTATCATTAACACAAAATCCTTAATTGAACATGATGCTGTTGTAGGAAATCATTGTCATATTTCAACATCCGCTGTTCTCAATGGAGGAGTTCAGGTAGGTGATGAAACTTTTATTGGTAGTGGGACAATAACTCGAGAATACTTACAAATACCTGCGAAAAGTATAATTAGAGCTGGGTCAACCCTTATGAAACTTTAGAAACTTTTATTACATGGCTTAGGATTTCAACTAAAAAATCAAGATGTTTAGTCTAATATCTTTTTTTAGTAAAAAAAGCGTGCTGAAGATCTCGGTTTTTTCTTAAAAAGTAGATAAATTATCAATTCTAAGAGTTTCTCTTTTCCTAGCTTGGCAAAACTTAATTATGCCTAAACATTAATTAACTTATTTATTTGATTTTTGCGAGAAGACCTTTTCTCTCACGCCTCAAAGGCTCAATACTTGAAACTTCACGACTGCAACTATCAATCGAATCCTATTTTAGTATTAACCGCAAACTTGCTTCTCACTACTTTTAGTTTCTCGACAAACTATTTTTAGATAACAGCGCTATATCAAGAGTTCCTTTTACCCAAGCTAAGTCACTTGAAACACCCTCTTAAAAAATGTTACTATTAAGAAACAGGGGAATTTGATGAGTAAGTCATTTAAAATAAAAGGGTTAATTATAAAGTCGCTTAACTACAGCACTTACAAATTCATCTTAATTTCCTCAATATCATTCAACTCAATAGTTAGTTTTACAACCAATGTGAGTGAATTGCACCCGTCTTTGCTTCCACACTATTGTATACACTCTAGGACTTCCGTCTTCTCATAACTCGGCAATATTGCCAAGGGAACTGGAACCCTATAACCCAAAGAACTATGTGGCCTAAAGTGGTTATATTCCTT
>JASBRV010000017.1 GCA_030149295.1 Bacteriovoracales bacterium
AGAGCAATCTAATGAATAAAGTGTCATAATAAAGATTAGACGAATAAGTATCTCATTTTGAAAGCTAGGAGGTGTTGCAATGCCCATGGTTGAGTCCCAATTTACCGCACCAAGTTTTATGTCCAATGGACACTTTCAAACCATCTACCCTTATTTCTTCAGAAAGGTAAAAGGTGTCGATTACACACGTCATCGTTGTGAACTTTTAGATGGGGATTTTATTGATATTGATTTAGTGGATGCGAATTCAGACACCTTGGTTGTTCTATCTCACGGTTTAGAGGGAAGCTCTGATACTGGATATATTCGAGGTATGGCCAAGCACTTATCCCAAGTTAATGGCGTCGATGTCGCGGCTTGGAATATGAGGAGTTGCTCAGGGGAGCTCAATAGAAAAAGTAGCTTTTATCACGCCGCTAGTTGTGATGACCTCAATGCCGTCATAGAATATATGAAAGAAAAAAAACCATATAAAAAAGTCCATATTATAGGCTTTAGCTTGGGTGGCAATTTAACAGCATATTACGCCTCAACCTTTGAAGAGCAAAAACTTAACCCCGTCGATTCCGCGGTAATTTTCTCAAGCACTATTCATTTAGAATCAACGATTAAAAAGCTAAATAAAAGTCAGATCGGAAATTTCTATAGTGAAAGTTTTCTCGTCACCATGAGAAAGAAAGCCCTCGAAAAACAAAAGCAAGGTCTTCTTGATATTGATCCTGAACAAATCAAAGCCTGTAAGGATTTTGTTGAGTTTGATGAACTCATCACAGCACCGACCAATGGCTTCAAAGACGCTAAAGACTACTATGAGCAGGCATCAGCAGTTAATGTTCTTCATAAAGTACGCGTGCCGACTCTTCTTATTCAAGCAAAAGATGATCCCTTTCTCACGAAGGAATGCTTTCCCATTAGAAATGCCTATCGAAATAAGAATCTATTTCTTGAAGTCACTCCTTCCGGAGGCCATGTTGGTTTTATGATTCTTGATAAGAAGCTCCAATTTTGGGGTGAAGAGAGAGCTGCGAATTTTATAAAAGAAGTTGCCTAAAAAAGGGGCTTTTCAAAAGCCCCCCTCTTATTTTGATACCTTTAATCGGTAGGTTCCTTGAGCCCCTCGATATCCTTTTACCAATACATAGTATGTACCCGCAGCGGCCGTTCCTTTAATTTGTTCCTTAGAACTCGTCCCCTCAGAGCGAGCCAAAATTTGCTCATTTGAATTAACGACATACAAGTCAAGGTCTGCCTTAGTACTGATATTTAACTCAATCTTAACCGAGCTTGAGGAACTAAGAGTAAATTTGAAGAAGTCCACATCTTTAGTGCTTCCAATGGATCCCTTGTAGGTGGTTCCTAATTTCATCGCCATTGCTCCTTCAGGTGTATCATTTGAAGGCTTCGAGGGCGCAGGTGCAGAGACTGCTCCTAAAACAGCAGGGAAGTTCTCTTTAATATGAGACACTATTTCGCTCATAGAAACCCCATAATTTTCAAGACCACGTCCTTGTCCATTATTTCCTAATCCAGCATGATGAATGGCAACGACCTCATGAGTATCCTGGGAAAAAATAGGTGATCCTGATGAACCCCCAAGCGTGTCTGCATTGTGGGTGTAGGAGTTTCCTTTGATGTGAGAAACTTCACCAAAACTAATCTTTTTTGTGTAATAGCAATCTCTCTTGGAATAATAGTCACAATTTTGCTGAACCACATAGACAGGTTCCCCAACTTGAACGGGCTCTTCTGTTAACTCGACCTTTCCATATTGACGACCAGGATTTCCTTTACACTTTAAGAGAGCAAAATCTAATGCTTGGTTATTTCCAATGAACTCGGAACAATCAAATCTCTTCTCACTTCCTTTAGGCACTCCAGCAATAACCTCAAAGCTTACAGTGACGCCCTTCGCGTGAGCCAGAGTAGGAATACAGTGCTGGTTTGTCATGACGACATCGTCACTAATAAGAAAACCTGTACACCTTGAGCCCATAACAGGAAGATCGACGTGGGCAACAGCCAGAGCATTTTTTTGCTCCAAAGACCCTGACTTTAAAACAGAGATTTCTTCCCAATCAAGATCCCCTATAATGATAGAAGATGTTGTTGTTTGAAACTCTCCTGAAGGGTCTGCTTTGCCTCCTCCGCAAGAAGCGAGAAGTGTCGCGAGAGATAAGAAAGTAGCGATTTTTAAATGACGAAAATGCATGGCAACTCCTTTTCCATGATGCTTTTTAAAAGTACCAACCCTCCCCAAGGATCAGCTGAAAGCCCCTCTATTAAAGCGTTTCAAATGCTCAATGTCTCTCACATCTTCTATCAAGACAGACATTGTTATCTGTAAAGAGAATTTGAAGATAAAAAAAATTGATTCTGGTATCGAATTGTCACCAAATCCCTTAGAATTGAAATGATTCTTTTAAAGGATTTAAGTTGAAAAATTTTAGAGACGACATTTCCTTATCTCAAACTCTCTCGACATTAGACTGGAGTATCTTTGTTTTTCTTATTCTTTTGACTATCGCTTTTGTTCTTTATGGAAACTTTAGGAAGAAGAAGGTCAACCAAAAGAATGAATTTGATCTAATTGACCACCTTATTATGGGAAGAAAACTTACCCTTCCCCTCTTTATTGCAACCTTGGTGGCCACTTGGTATGGCGGTATTTTTGGTGTCACCGAAATTGCATTTAGCAAAGGAATCTACAACTTCATCACTCAAGGTGTCTTTTGGTATATCAGCTACATAATTTTTGCAGTCTTTCTGGTGGATCGAGTAACGGAGTACAAGGCCGTTACCTTACCAGACCTGGTGGGTAAAATGTTTGGCCCTCGTTCTTCAAAAGTAGCTGCCCTCTTTAACTTTTTTAATGTACTTCCCATTGCCTACATCATTAGCTTAGGCATTCTCATCCAATCCTTTACCGACCTTTCTTTGAATCATTCCATGGTGGTTGGGCTTGCGATTGTTCTTAGTTACTCCGTTTGGGGTGGTTTACGCTCCATCGTTTTCTCTGATATTCTTCAATTTTTTATTATGTGTGCTGGAGTGGCACTCGTTCTTTTCTTTTCCATCTCTAACTTCGGTGGAATGGCTTTTTTAAGACAAAATCTTCCACCACACTATTTTTCCATCACTTCAGATCAAAGTTACTTTCAAGTTTTCGCTTGGGGATTCATTGCACTGAGCACACTTGTCGATCCCAACTTCTACCAGCGCTGTTTTGCTGCCAAAGAAGCGAAAGTCGCTAAAAGAGGAATTTTTCTTTCCACGCTCATTTGGTTTTGTTTTGATATTTGCACCACACTGGGAGCAATGTACGCCAAAGCCCTTATTCCTTTAGCAGACTCAAACCAAGCTTATTTAATGTATTCCCTCCAACTCCTACCCGATGGGTTACGCGGTTTTTTTGTTGCAGGAATTCTAGCGACCATTCTTTCCACATTAGATAGCTATCTTTTTTTGGCGGGAACAACTCTTACCTATGATCTTTCTAACGAAGAGAGTCAACACAATCCGATCCATCACTGCATGGGAATTCTCTTCGTGGGTGCCATCAGTTTCCTTATGGCGAACTTTTTCTCCGGAAACATTAAGCTGGTGTGGAAGACACTCGGAAGCTACTCTGCAGGCTGTCTTCTTTTTCCCGTGCTCCTTGGCTATTTCTCTAAAAGGCGTTTTAAAGACCAAACTTTTGTTGCATCTTGTCTTTTATCGGCTTTGCTTGTCACTATCTGGAACCTCATTCCTCGCACTGGAATTTTTGCCGATATCGATGGTCTCTACATAGGAATCGCCGCATCATTCTTTGGGTTATACGCCTTTCAATCCTACTGGCACAAGCGAGATTAAATCGCTATTCTAGGTCGTAAATTTAAGGACAAACCAAGGAATAATTGTGTCAGATAAGACAGATCAAGAGAAGGCCAAACTAGAGGCCCAAAGACAAGCTGCCCTCGATTATCACTCTCAAGGTCGCCCCGGAAAACTCGAAGTTATTTCCACCAAAGCAACCATCGGAAGTTCCGATCTTGCGAAGGCGTATAGTCCAGGCGTGGCATGGCCATGTATGGAAATTCATAAAAATCCTCAAGATGTTTACAAGTATACTGCAAAAGGAAATCTCGTTGGTGTTGTTTCTAACGGTAGTGCCGTTTTGGGTTTAGGAAATATTGGTCCTGAAGCCGGTAAACCCGTGATGGAAGGTAAAGGCATCCTTTTTAAAAAATTCGCCGATATCGATGTTTTTGATATTGAGATTGATGAAACAACAGTTGAGGGAATGATTCGTGTTGTGAAATCCCTTGAGCCAACCTTTGGTGGTATCAATCTCGAAGATATTAAAGCTCCAGAGTGCTTTGAAGTTGAAGAAAAACTTAAAGAGATCATGGATATTCCCGTCTTTCATGATGACCAACATGGTACGGCCATTATTGCCAGTGCTGGTTTTCTCAATGCCCTTGAGATAACAGGAAAAAAAATCGACGAAGTTCGAGTTGTCTTTTCGGGAGCAGGTGCCGCTGCCGTTGCTTGTGCTCGCCTCTTTAAAAATCTCGGTGTTAAACCAGAAAACCTGATGATGTGTGACTCTAAAGGAGTTATCTATAAGGGTCGCGAAGCTGGTATGAATAAGTACAAAGATGAGTTCGCCGTAGATACCGAATGCCGTACTCTAGGTGATGCTATGAATGGTGCCGATGCCTTTATGGGAGTTTCGGCAAGAGGGGTTCTCACTAAAGAAATGGTTAAGACCATGAATAAGGGGCCTATCATTTTTGCGATGGCAAACCCAGAGCCTGAAATATACCCTCATGAAGTTGCAGAAGTAAGAGACGACGCCATCATGGCAACTGGCAGAAGTGACTTTCCTAACCAAGTAAACAATGTTCTTGGCTTCCCCTTTATTTTTAGAGGTGCTCTCGATGTGAGTGCACGGAAGATAAACGAAGAGATGAAAATCGCAGCTGTTAAGGCGATTGCTGATCTTGCTAAAGAAGAAGTCCCTGAAGAGGTAAAGCTCGCTTATGGAAACGAGGACTTCACCTTTGGTCCCAATTACATCATCCCAAAACCATTTGATTCGCGAGTTCTCACCACGGTTACTCCCGCCGTTGCGAAAGCGGCTATGGATTCAGGTGTCGCAAGAACAGAGATCAAAGATCTTCATGAATACGCAGCGAACCTCCAAAACCGACTTGGAACTACAGCAAGTTTTATGAAGTCTCTCAGGGACCGACTTTCTACTTTTGTGAAGTCAAGAAAATCAAAAGTACGCATGGCCTTCGCAGAAGGATCTAACACTCGTATTCTTCAAGCCTGTAAGACTCTTATAAGCGAAGGTAGAATTGAACCCGTTCTCCTTGGTAATGAAAAACAAATTCGTGCCAAGATGGCGAACCTAGGTCTCACAGAAAGTCTTAAAAACTTAGAAATCATTCAACCAAGTAAAGCTCCTCAGTTTTCACAGTATTACAAACAATACTGCGCTCAAAGGCAAAGAAATGGAGTTTCTCTATACCACTCTGAAGACCTTATGGTTCAAGAGAACTACTTTGGTTCCATGCTTTGTAAAAATAAGGAAGTAGACTGTTTTATCGCTGGACCAACTCTTGATTACGCTTCAAACCTTTTACCCATTATTAATGTTTTAGGAACAAAAGGAGGAAGTAAAGCCAGTGGGATCTACGTGCTCGTGTTTAAAAATAGAGTACTCTTCTTTGCGGATTGTACGACTCAAATTAATCCAACAGCTGAAGATATGGCCGAAATTGCGGCAAATTCGGCTCAGCTCTTTCGTTTTATTATGAGAAGAGAGCCTCGTTTAGCCTTTTTAAGTTTTTCGAACTTTGGATCAAATAATTCTGAGGAAGCAAGAAAGGTGAAAAAAGCTGTCTCCATCACAAAGTCACGTTTTCCTGAGATGGTTGTTGATGGTGAAATGCAAGCCGACGTTGCCGTAAACAAGAATATCCTCGATAAGCTTTTTGATTTCCATGATCTTAATGGGCCTACCGACATTCTTATTTTCCCCAACTTAAGTTCGGCCAATATTAGCTACAAACTTCTAAGCCAACTCACTGATGCTAATGCTATTGGACCACTGCTTGTTCCCATGCAAAATACGGTGAATATTATTCAAAGGACTGCACCTGTTTCTGAAATCATTAACATGTGTAATTTAACGGCGCTTCTTTCCGAAGAAGAAAATAATCAAAACTGATTAACGAGGAAATCGCTATGAATAAAACAATTATCAAAACGGATTTAGCTCCCGAAGCCGTTGGCACTTATTCACAAGGTGTGGAGTATCAAGGAACTTATTATTTTTCTGGTCAAATTGGTCTTGATCCCAAAACAATGACTTTGGTGTCTGGTTTTCGAGGTCAACTTGATCAAATCATGAAAAATATTGACGGCCTCCTTAAGTCACAAGACTTAACCAGAGAAAATATTATTAAAACGAGTATTTTTGTCACAGACCTTGCTAACTTTGGTGAGGTCAATGAAGTTTATACTGAATATTTCTCAGAGCCCTACCCAGCAAGAAGTTGCGTTCAGGTGCCAGCACTCCCTAAAGGGGCAGTCGTGGAAATTGAGGTCATCGCAGCTCGTTAATGTTTAGTTCAAAGTATATTTTTGAAACCAAAGAAACGCGAATGATAAGGTACCTCAAAAACGGTACCTTTCTCGCTTTCTCTTTCATCTTTTTTTACATTCTTTCTGGTTACTTTTTTATTCTTGTAAGTGACCAAGCAAACAAAGAAACTTCAAAAAGGTACTTTAAAAGCTCTCCTGATCTCATTGTCATTTTCACAGGCGATCATGGACGCATTCCCCACGGCATTCGTCTCGCCAAAAAATTCGAACAACCCAATATTTTTATTACGGGCGTTTACACCAAGAACTCAGTCGAAACCCTCTTAAAGCCACTTGAGTTAGATGAGAATATCGATAAGAACCTTCTTGAGATCGACTACTATGCAAGAAATACTGTTGAAAACTGTCTTTCGACGTTAAGGTACCTAAGAGAAAAGAAGGGGTTTAAGAACATACTCGTTGTCAGCCATGACTATCATATCCCAAGGATTAAAACGATTATGAGTAAAGTCCGCTCAAAACAAGACCCTTACACATTTCACTATTCTGGGGTTAGCTCAAATTATAGGGACCTCAATAATCTCAAAATACTCTACATGGAAGTCTACAAGTTCATTAGAACCTATGCTTTTTTAATGATCTGGGATAGTGAAGCTGAATTACTTATTTAGACTCTATTTACTGAAATCACTTCTTCATGACTTTCAATGGAAGCAATCGTTTTAAGAAGCTCTGAATAGTCTTTCACCTCTACTTCAAAAATAAAGGAACCTTTACGATCTGGAAGAGATTTGGCGAGAGCAGATCTAATATTGACACCAGTACTATTAATCGTCTTGGAAAGGTTACTCAAAATACCGGGCTTATCATGAGTAATGACTCTTACATTTACAGGATGCTTAAAGCTAAAGGCCGGATTCCACTCTACTTGAACATCTCTATTCATTTCGGCCTGATCCATTCTCGTACAAATGGCGGTGTGAACGGTTATTCCTCTTCCGCGAGTGATATATCCTTTTATGGGGTCACCGGGAATAGGATTACAGCAACGAGCAATTCTGACCACAATATCGTCTAATCCATCCACGATAACGGCATTATCCTTATGGGACTTTCTTCGCGCTGCTTGATTGAGTTTTTGAGAGTATTGAGCAATCTTCTCTCTTTCCTCATCATCTGTTTCTGTCACTTTCTTTTTGAGTGAAGGGATGGCCTTAAGAATCTGTTCAACAGAGTTTTTTCCCGATCCGACATTAATAAACATCTCATCAATATTAGAACAGCCATTATTCTGGTAAGCCTTATCAAGTTCACCTGTCTTTTGAAGACTTTTCGTATTGGTGCCATAAGAGCGAAAAGCCTTCTCAAGGATATCCTTTCCCATCTCTTTATGATTATCTCTTTCAATCTTTAGTAAGTATTGTTTAATTTTCGTTTTCGCTCGTGAAGACTTAACGATATTTAACCAGTCTTTGCTTGGAGTCTGGCTCTTACTGGTCATGACCTCAACGGTATCACCTGATTTTAAAGTGTAGCGAAGGGGAACCATTTTTCCATTTACCTTAGCGCCCACACAACGAGTTCCTACTTGAGTGTGAACAGCAAAAGCAAAGTCTAGTGGTGTTGCCCCATGACGTAGTTCAAAAACATCACCTCTTGGTGTAAAGACAAAAACTCCTCCTACATCGAGGTCATTTTTCACAACATCCATGAATTCTGAATTATTTGTCACATTTTGATTGAATTCTAATAACTGCTCTACCCAATCAAGCTTGGTTTTTCCTGAGTGAATACCTTCTTTGTACTTCCAGTGAGCGGCAACCCCAGTTTCGGCAACCTCATCCATTTCGTCGGTTCTGATTTGAATTTCAATTCTCTCTGCTTTAGGTCCAATGACCATGGTATGAAGAGATTGATAACCATTCACCTTTGGAATAGCGATATAATCCTTAAAACGACCAGGAATTGGCGTAAAGGCAGAGTGAATAATCCCTAAGGCTTTATAGCACTGAGTGATATTCCCCACGATGACTCGAAAGGCGAGAATATCGTGAATTTGTTCGAAGTCAACGCCTCTCGCGGCCATCTTTTTATAAATCGAATAAAAATGCTTAGGGCGACCTTTAATTTCAGACTTCAATCCATGATCTAAGAGATTCTCTGATAAGACTTCTAACGTTTCAGTGATATAGGAATCTCTTTCAGACTTTTTCATCGCCACTTTTTCGGCAAGTCTGTAATAGATATCTGGATGCATAAAGCGCAAACAAAGGTCTTCAAGCTCCGACTTCACAGAGTTAATACCAAGACGACTCGCAAGAGGAACGTAGATATCTAAGGTTTCTTGGGCAATTTTTTTTTGCTTAGCATCTGAAACATATTGAAGAGTTCGCATATTGTGCATACGATCTGCAAGCTTAACAATAACCACGCGAATGTCTTTCGCCATGGCAACGACCATCTTTCTGAAATTTTCGGCCTGACCTTCTTCTTTAGTCTTGAAGTTAATTTTTGAGATTTTTGTTAAACCCACCACCAATTGAGCTACCGCAGGATTAACCTCTTTTTCTATTTCCTCTGGCGTGACATCACAGTCTTCCACCACATCGTGGAGAAAACCGGCCATAATGGAGTCAGCATCCATCCTTAGTTTGACGAGAGTTGCCGCGACATTAAGAGGGTGAATGATATAGGGTTCGCCAGAGCTGCGTTTTTGATGAGAGTGTGCCTTTTCGGCCATCTCATAAGCTCTTCTCATGAGATCAAAGTCAGCGTCAGGGTAATAAGATTCTACCCGTCTTATAACATCATCTACTGTAAGGTCTCTTTCATGAGAAAAGTCTAAAGACTGAAACAACGTTAATCCTCATCATTATCTAAGATTTTAGTCACTACATTTTTTAAGTCACTATATGCCTTATCGAGCTCATCATTGATGACAATGTAATCATAATCGTCTTTACGAGAAAGCTCTCCTCTTGCATTTTCTAAGCGTAATTTTATCACATCTTCTTCTTCTGTGCCTCTCCCTCTAAGTCTTTCCTCAAGAGCGTCTAAGCTAGGGGGAGCAATAAATATTGCCCTGGCCTCGTCACCAAACTGTTTTTTCATATTATCCGCCCCTTGGACGTCAAGATCAAAGAGAAGACTATAGCCATGATTGACCTTACTACTGACAAAACCAAGCGAGGTTCCATAGTAATTTCCGTGAACCTCTGCCCATTCAATGAAGTCACCCTGGTCTTTCTTTTTTAAGAATTCATCTTGGGAAATGTAAAAATAATGCTTCCCATCAACCTCACCTTCTCGCATAGGTCGGGTGGTAAAGCTTACGGACCAATGAAGGTCTCTAAACTCTTCTTTTAATCTTTTAATGAGGGTGGATTTCCCAGTACCTGAGGGAGCAACAATAATGACAATTTTGCCCCTCTCACTTACTTTGTTATTCAAGATTGAGTCCCTGTTCTCTTATTTTTTCCAACTGAACCTTCATTTGAACGACACTATTTGAAATCTCCTCAAGCGAAGATTTTGATCCCATTGTGTTTGTTTCACGATTGAGTTCCTGAATTAAAAAATCGATCTGGCGGCCGCATTCACCACCTTGATTTAATAAAGAAGTCAATTTTTCAAGATGAGCTTTAACCCTATTAATTTCTTCGTGGATGTCCATCTTCTCAAGATAGAAAACAACTTCCTGTAAAAAACGAGGCTCATCGACTTTAATCTCTTCTTTATAATCATCGAACCTTTTTCTCAGTCTCTCTTCGACAGATTTTTGAAAAATCTCAGACTGCTCTTCAATAGAAGAAAAATGACTAGTGTAGGTCTTTTGGTGATCTTCAATCACCTTTTTAAGTTTCTCTCCTTCACTAGCACGAGACTCAGAGAGCTTGTCCACAGCACCACTGAAAGCCTTTCTTGCAAGCTCTATAAGTTCAGGGTCTTGAGAGAGATCATTTTCTTTATAAAACTCTGATCGTAAGAAATCTGTTGGTTGAAGATTAAATTCTTTAAGACCTGTCATTTTTTGAAAGCTTTGAAGAAATTCTTTGATTTTTTCTTCATCGAGGTCATCAAATCGAGCAACCTTATCAGCCTTCTTGTAATTGATAAAGACTTCAAAAGACCCACGTTTCATTTTTCCAAACAAAATCTTCTTAAGATCAATTTCAATACTGTTAAATAAAGAAGACATTTTAAAACGTACATCTTTAAAACGATGATTCACTGATTTAATTTCTGCCGTCACAGTAAAGTTCTCACCTTGTGCTTCGGCCCTACCAAAACCAGTCATTGAATATAGGGACATGAACTCTCCGAATTAATGAAAAACTGTAAAGTCAGACTCGCCTTCTAGAGCTATCGTTTGATTTCCAATCTTTCTAAATTTTTGAAAACGATTCTCTAAAAGCTTCTTTTTGCCAATTTTTGTTAGGGCTTTCACTTCTTTAGAAAGTGCCTTTTTCACCATATCAAAAGTGGCTTCTGGATCTTTATGAGCTCCACCAATACTTTCACTGACAATGCCATCGATCACTTCAAGTTCAAGAGCTTTATTCGGCCCAATATCAAGAGCATTTGCTGCAGTTTCTGCCTTTTTAGGATCGGCCCAAAGGATAGATGCACAGGACTCTGGCGAAATAACGGAATAAATTGAATACTCCATCATAAGAACTTTATCTGCAATGGCGATTCCTAATGCACCACCAGATCCACCTTCTCCAATAACGAGTGAAATAATTGGTGTTTCGATGTCAAACATAGCAGCTAAGTTTTCAGCAATCGCACTCGACTGACCTCTCTCTTCAGCTCCAATGCCTGGATAAGCCCCGGGAGTATCAACAAGAGTAATGACAGGAATATCAAAGCGGGCGGCCATCTCCATCAATCTTAGCGCTTTTCTGTAGCCTTCAGGTCTTGGCATACCAAAGTTGTGAACAACTTTTTCTTTAGTCTTTCGACCTTTTTCAATGCCGATAACACACACTTTTTGCCCATTCAAATAAGCAAAGCCTCCAATGATTGCCTGATCATTTGCAAAGAAACGATCTCCAGCAACTTCGTGGAAGTCATCAAAGATATTATTTATATAATCAATACAATGAGGTCTTTTGGGGTGACGAGAAAGCTGAACCCTTTCCCAAGGAGTAAGATTTGAATAAATTTCTTTAATAAGAGAATTTACTTTCTTTTGAAGAGCATTGATCTCTTTTGAAATATCAATTTCAGATTTTCTTTCAGCCTCTTGAAGTTCTTCAATTTGCTTTTCAAGTGCTCTAACAGGTTTTTCAAAGTCTAAGGTGAAGTCGTTTAAGAGATCGCTCATGCATCTCACCCCTTATAAAGTTTCCGATTTTTAATTCTAAGAACCTTATAAAAAATTGAGTGAGAAAACAATGATTTAACTCGATTTGCAGCGCTCTAAGTATTTGAATTTATGAGTAGAGCAACATCGCTACGCAGAGCGCTATTGAATATTCCAGCCTTGAACTCTACCACCCTCAAAATAAACAAACTTCACTTGTCCATTTTCATAGAAGGCCCAACGCTCGTTTTCGTTCACTGGGTTGCCAGCAACCTCGACTCTCGCCGGTCTTCCCCACATACCCACAACTTCATCCTTACTCATACCCAAATTAAGAGTCTGATTGTAAATCGGTTGAAGAGAAGCCAAGCCACGAGAAGGCCTGGCCATCTCATAGGGGGCCTGAATAGGGATTTGACGAGCCGATAAATAATCAGCTTGCTCATAAGCACTCAAACCTAAGAAGTAGATCTTCTCAGAGATGCTATCGAAATAGGGCATGGCCTCATTGTAGAGCTGTCTTTGGCGAGGATTCAGTTTTCTTTCCTTTTCGCTAAGTTCTTTATAAAGAGCAGCGTTGTGGGCCATATCGTAAGCTTCGCTTTGTGAAGCGGGAGTTCTCATGCGAATTTCTTCATCTGTTCTATAAGCAGTACCATTGTCGCCCGGAACGGCTTCAAAATCTCTTCCTGCGACAAAGATACCATCTGTTTGATGATCCATCTCATCTATAAAAGTTCTATTTTCAAGAAGACCTGCACATCCATTAGTTAGTAAAGTCGTTAAAAATAATAGTGTGAAATGGTTTTTCTTAATCATGTCCTCCTCCAGAAGGCTATTTTCACTCCCCTAATCGACAAGCCTACGACCGGGGTTGAAATTCTCCCTTCCCCGAGCACAAGATGGGAAAGAAATACCCGTAGTTAAGGCACTGAAATCACATGTTTTTTCCTCGCCAACTTTACTCAATTATTGAGGGGATATGACCGATAAGACACTCAGAGCAGTGCTCTTTAGGAGGTATAGCCCTTTGGAAAAATGGCTTAAAATTGAGGAATTCATTAACGAGCTTATTCAAAAGTTCTTTGCCTTCTTTTCAAGAAAGGCACAATCTTTAACTCCTAAAAAAATCAAAGAAAAAGTTAGTGCAAGTAAAGATCTCATTCAAAATCAAAAAGGAACCTTCAAAGAGAGAGTGCAACAAGGAAAAGAAAAAGCGATCGTAAAAGCCGCTGCACTCAAAGATAAAGCCGACCATGCCAAAGTAAAAGCAGCAGAAGTAGTCATCAAAGCAAAAGAAACCAATGTCAGAGAGATCAAATTTTCAAAGATATTGGTCACTATCACTGCCTTTCTTGCGCCCCCATTTTTAAAATTAAAAACATGGTATATCAACCTCCAGCCGACACAGATTGTCTCCTTTGTCACTTTATCAACGATCGCCACGCTTGCGAGTGTCAATATTTATGTTGAATCTAAAAAAATCGCTGAAGAATCAAGAAGTCCTGCGAGCGAGCTCGTTGAAGAAGTCGATAGAGCAACGGCGATAAGCCGAAGACCAGCCTATTTTAAGAAAAAAGAAAAACAGTTTAGAGTTTCAAATATCGTCCTTCCTGCCTACTACACTCAGGGTGGTGCAGTTAGAAAGCTTGTTATTGATTTCACTTTTGAATCATCAAATAAATATATTAAGAATTACTTGTGGGAAAACCCTCACCTTATTCAAGATACTCTCAACTCACAAATTGAGCCCATTTCAATCACCTTCCCTCTCGAGAAAGAAGGAAAAACAATTATTAAAGAAAAGATCATGAAAGAGATGAATAAACGCTTAAAATCTCTCAAGATAAAAGGTGAGATCAAAAGCGTTCACATCCATTCTATGATAGCAGGCTAAGGGCAAGAGAGAACCCTTTTTAGAGTGCTTTTTGATATTCCCAGCCTTTTACAGGCGACTTCGTAAGAACCATTGGATTTTAAGAAGACTTCACGGCAATAGTTAATTCGTAGTTTCTCTAGTGGAATGATTTCCTCTTCATTTCGCGTGTAAAAATCAATATCTCCCTGTTCAAGAAACTCTTCCTCAGCCCCTATCTGAATGAGGGGTTTACCTTGTGAGAGTATAATCTTTCTTTGCAAGTGACTCTTCAACTCCCTATAATTACCTGGCCATGGATAATCTTCTAAATATCTAATCAACGTCGGATGAAAAGTAACACCATGATTTTCTTCGCACTCTCTAATCACATTCAAGATAACCTGTTTTTTTTGACGAAGTGGAGTTAATTTTAAATTAAGACCTGATGTCACGCGGTAGTATAGATCTTGACGAAACTTACCTTTTTTTACGAGTTGTTTTAAAGATTGCCCCGTAGAAAATATTAATCGGCAACGTCCTCTTTTTTCCTGTTCTCCACCAACTCTACGAAAAAGCATATCATCTAAAAAAGTAAGAATTTTCACTTGGAGATACATTGGTAAGCTATCCAACTCATCAATAAAAAGGGTCCCCTCTCTTGCCATTTCAATAGCCCCTCTTTTTTCTCTAATCGCTCCTGTAAAAGCGCCTTTCTCATGTCCAAAGATCTCACTTTCTATCAAGTTTTCATTATAAGCAGAGAGATTAATCGCAACGAACGGTTGTTCAGCACCACAATGATAATCGTGAAGTTTACGGGCAAGAGAAGTTTTTCCCGTCCCTGTCTCCCCTTCTAAGCAAATAAAAGAATCCCTAGGCCATTTTTTTAGACCTCCACATTCGACTTCGTCCTTTTTTCTACTCCGAGCTGGTTTACCCAATAGAGAAAACCTATAATGTTCCAGATCAATAATGTCACCTCTTCGCAGTATACATTGATAAGAGACATTTCCATTGTGAAGAAAGGGCATTTCATCTAAAGAGGTAAACCTTAGACTTTCCTGTCCGTAGAAGCTCGTCCTCTCAATGGTAAAACTCCCTCTTGCCTTCATTCCTCGCAGTTGAAAGCTAGTGCCTCTCATCACTTCTTGGGCGCCTACAATAAGATTTACAAGGTATCGAGTCCTGTTAATTTCAATCTTTTTGCGTCTACCGTCGAGGGGAGTGATTTCTAGTACATCCCCCATGCTAAATAAATTTCTTGTGAGCACCTCTTCAAGCATTTTGCCTCCTTATTCTCCTTATTTAAGGCAATATATTGATAGGGAAAACTTCCCTGTCGTGTTGTTTCCTTTTTGAAAAGAGTGTAGAAGTAGGCATGATCTTTATAAAAGGAAGTGCCCATTTTCAGCTCGGTCTCGATAAATTTGAGCAAGTAGAGAACCTCTTTCAAAAAAACCCCAATATGATTGGGGTGGCCTTCGTTGGAAGATCCAATGTCGGCAAGTCTAGTCTCATTAACTCCTTCTATGGCAAGAAGACCGCAAGGACCTCTAAAACACCCGGTCGAACCAGAGAAATCAATGTTTTCTCTTTCAATCTCGGTAACGTTGAAGGCCCCGATCAGGACCTTCCCCCCTTCTTCTTTTTTGATCTTCCAGGTTATGGACACGCTGAGGTATCAAAAGAAATGCAGAAGAACTGGAATATTTTGATGGGAACTTTTTTTGAATACCTTCCCTCTTCTGTGGCCATCTTAAATATTCAGGATGCAAGACACCCAGACCAAAAAGCAGATCAAGACTTTCATCAATTTCTTAAAGGCTCTCCCCATTTTACGGTGTTAGCTTTTAACAAAATTGATAAATTTAAAAAGCAAAAAGAAAGAGCGGCTCTTCAAAAAAAGAAAAAAGAGCTTTTTGCCAAATATAAGTGGGTAGAGCAAATTCACTTTGTTTCTGCTGAAAGCCAAATAGGCCTTCCTCAATTAGAGCAAGCTCTCGTGAGTTTTATGCTTGAACAGTATCAAATTCAGTCTAGTCCTGACTTTCCTGTTTAAAGCGAATTTCATTTACTTCTTCTTCGATTGAATTGAGATCAGTTTGACAGCTCTCTATCGTCTTCAGGATTTTATTAACTCTTTCATTTTCCCACTTTAACTCACCAGACTTCATCGCTTCTACTGCTAAAGCCCCCAACTCTTCATAGGCTTCGTGGAGATTGGTGTTAGCCTTTGAAGCGGAAAGCATCTTTTTTCCAATGGCCGTGGTTTTTTTTAGTTCCTCAGAACAAACTGAGAACATTTCTTGAACTTTCTTTTGCCAATCGGGTGATTTTTCCATGGACTACCTCACTCATGAATTGGAACTATTATACCTCTATAAACCGATTGTTGAGAAGAGGCGACATTCTGCTAAACTGTTGAAAAGATAAATTCCTATAACTGAGTAATACCATTGGATAATGTCATAGATGCCTTAAATCTTCCTGAGTTTTCTAAAATTCCTAAAGAGGAATATGACAAAGTATTTGAAAAACTCTTTGAAATATATCCCCATGGTGAAGACCCATGGGGCCTCAACTTAGATAAAGCACGTAAGACTCTTGAATATATTTGGCCACTCTATAAAAACTACTTCAAAGTTCGTTTATTTGGAGCTGAAAATGTTCAAGATGAGCCTTACATGGTGACTTCCAACCATTCCGGACAAATCGCTATTGACGGTATGCTCATCGCGACGGCCTTTGCCGTGGAAATTGATCCTCCACGAATTCTCAGATCTATGGTGGAAAGATTCTTTACGGCACTTCCCTGGGTGGGAACACTTGCTGCCGAAGGGGGAGCTGTTTTAGGAGATAGACAAAATTGTCTTAATCTCCTCTCTAGAGGTCAATCGGTTCTCGTTTTCCCTGAAGGAGTAAGAGGTGTAGCAAAAAATACTTTCGACTTTTATAAGCTTCAGCGCTTTACGCGTGGCTTTTTTCGTATGTCTCTCACCGCTCAAACAAAAGTTTTACCTGTTGCAGTCATTGGTGCTGAAGAAATTTTTCCTTGGGTCTATCACCCAAGAAAGTTGGCTAAGGCCCTTGGTCTCCCCGCTCTCCCTCTTTCCCCCTTGTACCTTCCGCTCCCTAGCCCGGTTGATATTATTATCGGAGAGCCTTATAGCGTGCCCGACTTATCACCAGAAGCACCAGATAAAGAAATTGATTATCACATCGATAAAATTCGAAATACGATTAGAAACCTAACTAATGAAGGCTTGAAAAATAGACGAGAGTTCTTTGCCAACAAGGTGAATTCAACGAAATGAAAAAAGGTGAAGTGAAATCAATTCTTATCATTGGTATTGCGGGAGGACTTGCTAAGATTACTGCTGGTCTTCTTTTAAAAAGTTTCCCCGATGCTAAGATTGTAGGGGTTGATTCTCGTCATATCTCTCCATCTATTCGCCATGAAAATATCGAATACCAAAGAATTCGCTATACGAGAGGAAATTTTGAAAAGCTTTTTAGAGATCGTGAATTCGACATCGTGTTTCACTTAGGAAGAATGTCTCATGCAGACACAAGCCCAATTGGGACACTTGAGCAGAGGCTGGACCTTAACCTTATGGGAACTAGACGAATCCTTGATTTGAGCCTCAAGTTCTCTGTAAAAAAGGTTATTATTCTTTCAACCTATCACGTCTATGGTGCACTATCAGACAATCCTGTCTTCATTAATGAAGATCATCCTCTTAGGGCTTCAATTAAATATCCCGAATTACGTGATGTTGTTGAAATGGATCAAATCGCGACGAACTGGATGTGGAAAAATCAAAGTGATATCGAAACTATTGTTTTGCGACCATGCACGATCGTAGGACCACAAATCAAAAATACCATGACTCGTTTCCTTGTCACTCAGTATGCTCCACTTTGTGCCGATTTTAATCCCATGTTTCAATTTGTTCACGAATTTGATATGGCCTCTGTCTTAAAGGACAGTATCTTAAAACTAAAGACAGGTATTTATAATGTGGCTACCGATGAATGTGTCTCGATCAAAACAGCGAAAGAAATTCTTGGAACAAAAACTATCTCCATCCCTAGCTTTATCCTTTCAAGTACCGCTCGGTTGATCACGACTGGCTTTTGGAGCTTTCCTCGTTACCTTATCGACTATCTTAAATTTGCTTGTATCATCGATAATGGCCTTCTCAAGTCTCAATTAGGTCAAGACTATTTTCGCTACAAAACGAGAGAAGCTCTTTTACTCTCTAAGCTCGACTAACTTAGGACATGTTATGAAATTTGATTTTCAAAATAAGCAAGGTCATACGCTTTCTGGGCAATTGGAAATTCCCTCAAAAAAGCCTGTTGCCTATGCACTCTTCGCCCATTGTTTTACTTGTTCAAAGAATATTATCGCCCCTTCAACAATTTCTAAAACGCTTACTGACTCTGGTATCGCTGTTTTAAGGTTTGACTTCACTGGACTAGGTAATAGTGAGGGCGATTTTGCTAACACAAACTTCTCTTCCAATGTTGAAGACCTTCTCAGTGCTTGTGAGGCCCTTTCTCAAAAATATGATGCTCCTAAACTTCTCATAGGTCATAGTCTCGGTGGAGCTGCTGTTATCAAAGCTGCAGCGAAGCTTTCTCATGTCAGCGCTATTGCAACCATCGCAGCCCCAAGCGATGTCGAACACGTGACTCATCTTTTTAAAGACAGCATTGATGCTATTAATGACCATGGTGAAGCTGATGTACAACTTGCAGGAAGAGAATTTAAAATCAAAAAGCAATTCATTGAAGATTTAAAAGGAACCTCCATCCTTGATGATCTCAAAAAGATGAGAAAATCAATACTCGTTCTTCATTCTCCAATCGATGATACGGTCTCTGTTGAACATGCTTCAAAAATTTTCATGGCCGCTCATCACCCCAAAAGCTTTATCAGCCTCGATCAAGCGGATCATCTTCTTATGAATAGAGATGATGCCACTTATGCAGGAGAAGTGATAGGTGCCTGGGCCTTAAAATTTCTCCATGCAAAAAAGGAAATTGGCCCTACCGTTGAGAAAGATAGCGTTCTCGTGAAATCCCGTATCCATAATAACTTCACCCAAGATATTTACACTAAAGACCACCATATCGTAGCCGACGAGCCCAAGTCTCTCAAGGGGAACAATCTTGGAATGAACCCTTATGAGCTGCTTCTCTCTTCTCTCGGAGCTTGTACCTCGATGACCTTAAAAATGTATGCCCAAAGAAAGGAACTTAAGCTCGAAGGTGTCGAAGTTTTACTGAAACATCAAAAAATTCACGCGAAAGACTGCGAACACTGTGAATCACAGACGGGTATGATTGATGTTATTGAAAAGACCATCAAAATTGAAGGCGATTTAAGCTCTGAGCAAAGGGATCGCCTTTATGAAATTGCTGAGAAATGCCCTGTAAATAAGACTCTCAAGTCTGAGATCAAAATCATCCCAAGCCGTGCTGACAAATAGCACAAACTAAGTTCATCAACTCTTTCACCTTTACAGAAACTCCCTCTGTGAATTATTATGACCGCCTGTGCCTTGGTGGTGGAATGGTAGACACGACGGATTCAAAATCCGTTGCTCGCAAGGGCGTGGGGGTTCAAGTCCCCCCCGAGGCACCACTTTCCAATTAAAAAAACACAAAGCTCCTCATAGTCAGGAGCTTTTTTTATGAGAGGGACTTGAAGTGAGGTAGCGCGCCGATAGGCGATGAGTGAGCGTGAAGCGAACGGAAGCGACCGAACCGGGGCCTTAAAAGAGAGGCACCACATATTAAGTTAAAAAAATAGGTTCTTTATCTTCCGGCATTTCCTGTAATTCTGTCTCTGTAAGCCTAGAGTAAATTTCAATGAGTGTTCCATCTGGGTCTTTAAGCCATAATTCGTGAAGAGGAGTTCCTCTCCACGTTGTACGAGGT
>JASBRV010000032.1 GCA_030149295.1 Bacteriovoracales bacterium
AAAGAAGAACTCGCACTCCATCGCAATAAGAGCACAGGCCCCGCCTATTTCCTTAACCAACACTTCATAAAAGAATTAAGCACTCTCTATGGGCTAAACCTCAAAAAAGAAGTTCTTAAAAAAATTTGTCGCAATGATGCCTTTAGTCCCTCGGTCAATCTATTACAGGTACTCTTATTAGAAGGCAAAAATGCCTTTGCCATTCCTAAAGAGCAAAATTTAACTGGTGTCGATGCCCTGGCCACAAGTTCACTTGGAGGTTTTCTTGAAACACTCCCCAGTGTTTTTTACGCCTATCTTAGTAAGCTCCAAGCCCTCACTCCTAAGGCAGGTTGTCTGGAAAAAGAAATTCCTGAAATCGCCTACTTTATGGAAAGATCTAAATACTTAGAAGACGTTATTGGCACAAAAACACTTATTGAAGAGCCTCAAAAAATTAAAAATATTTTTAAAAAACTTAAAGACTTTGATCGCATCCTTAAGAAATGCCAAAAGAACAAGTAAGAGTCTTTGAAACCCAATTAGGACTTAATAAAAACGATTCCTAATCCTTGACCCAGTCCCTTTGAAAGGTCATGCCCCAAGCTATCTTTAAGGGATTCCAATTCTGTAGCGTTCAAATTTTTATTGACCATAACTAAAATACTTCCGGGTCGAGTACCACCTAGTTTTAGCTTTCCATACTCTGGATGAGAGCCCATAAAGCGTCTTAAAATATCATGAGCTTCATTGGCAAGAGCTTGAGGATCGAGTTTCTCCCAAAGCTGCTGCTCAAGCTTTTGAGAAGCTTCCTCGACAACTGGAGTGCTAAGTAAAGGTTTAAGCTCTTTAAGAAGATCATCTCTACAGGTGCCACAGCCAATTCCTGCCTGTAGATGATCTCCTAAGTCTCTTAGACCAGTGACCTCTACTCCACTTCCTATAAGTTCATGAATATCTTCTTTATAAACTCCGAAACAGCGACATATCAGATGATCGGGGTTTCTCCCCTTCATCTCAGACCAGGAGTGGTTTTTTGATTGAATTGTGCTGACCAGCTTATGATAAAAAACCCATGGTAAGGGAAATCGATCTGACTTAAAAAAAGGAATTTCAGTGTAAACCCTTCCTTCTAATTCTTTTGCTAACTTCCCTAACCCACCAAGGAGCCACTCTTTCTCTGTCTCCTTAAGCTCTCTGCCTTTAACGACATAATAAAAGCCGATAACTTGATCTTTTTTTCCTGTATCCAAATAAAGGTTGAAGTCCAAGTGATCCCAATGAAAGCTTTCTTGGTAACGAGAAAAATCCGGTATGTGATTATGATAGTAGTCCAATGAAATCTCTCACTCTAAGGAGTTGGAAAGGTTTTATCTTCTTCAGGTCTTAGAGTTAAGATTTCATGACCTTCCTCGGTCACGAGAATAGTGTGTTCAAATTGCGCACTCGCTTTGCCATCCTTGGTGATGACAGTCCAGTTGTCTCTCAAAAGCTTACAATGACGGCTACCTAAGTTAATCATTGGCTCAATAGTAAACGTCATGCCTGGCTTACATTCTGCACCTGTTCCCTTTTTGCCAACATGAACAACTTGTGGTTCTTCATGAAATTCTCTTCCAATACCATGACCACAATACTCTTCGACCACACTGTAGCCATGATCATGGGCAATCTCTTCAATAATGGCACCAATATCACCGATGTGGGAGCCAGGTCTCACGGTATTAATTCCCGCTCGCATACACATATAAGTCACATCAACCAGTTTCTTTAATTCGTCTGAAACATTACCTACGAGAAAAGTCTTATTAGTATCACCATGAAACTTATTAAGATAAGTCGTGACATCGATATTGAGGATATCCCCGTCTTTAAGAACGTCTTTTTTTGAGGGGATCCCATGACAAATGACTTCATTAAGAGAGGTGCAAACGGATTTAGGAAAACCATTGTAATTAAGAGGCGAAGGATAGGCATCGTGCTCAATAATATAATCATGACACAATTTATTAAGCTCTTCTGTGGAAACACCTGGCTTAATAAATTGTTCAATATAAACCAGCGTATCCCTTGCCAGGGCCGCGGTTTCTCTCATAAGTCCGATTTCTCGGCTAGATTTTATGGAAATCATAAATTCACCTTAACTTTAATCTTATCTATACTTTGTGCAACGTGTATAGAACTAAGATTAAACCCTTTTCCTGTCAAGGTAAACTGCAAGGGAAAAGAGACAAGAATCAACGTCTCTGATAGCCTAGGGACTGTGATTAGAAAACAAAACACGACATTGATTCGTCTTGATGCAAGCCCTTATCAAGGCCCTCAGTTCTTTGAAAAAGAGCAAGAGATGGCCCAAAGATTAGGACTTGATTACCAGTTTTTGGATTTTCGCCATCAAACAAAAGTCGAGGCTACGACCAAAAAGAATATTCTTATTAGCAACACCCATACCCCAGTGCACAAAATCCCCCCTTCGCTTCTTGATCAAACTCTTTTATGGCTGCATCCGAATTCAGGCTACGACAACTTCACTCCTCAATGGATCCAAGACCAAAAATTCCCCATTATTCTCGGAAATAGCATAAGGGCCCCAGGTGTGAGTGAGTACATTCTATCCTGTCTTTTTCATCATTATTCTTTTCTTCCTCATCAAGAAGACTGGCAAAAAACAAGAACTTGGAAAAGATTACTTTTAAAGGACCAAAAGGTCGTTATCGTGGGAAAGGGTCATGTGGGCAAACTCATCTTTAAAGCCCTCTCTCCTCTGGTAGACAATCTAACCGTATTCGATCCTTACTTAAAAGAGGAAAATCTATACGAAGGAAAACTCGAAACTCTTATTCCGGGGACGGACGTCCTCATTCTTAGCGCCAGTTTAAATAATGACAACCGTGGCTTCATAAATCAAAATCTACTCAATTTGATGAGTGAAAACTTTTGCCTCATTAATACTGCTCGAGGTGCCCTTATTGATCAAAAGGCACTAATCTTCGCTCTTAAATCCAAGCCAAATGCTTTTGCTTATTTAGATGTCTTTGAAAAAGAACCCTTTGGAAAGGAGTTCGAAGAGTTAAAAAATATTCATACGACCTCTCATATGGCCGGAGTCAGCAAAACTCTTGAGCAGAGGATTTTACAATTTGAGGAAACTGTCCTTGGCGCATTTTTAACAAGCTCGAGAGAAAATTTTAAAAATCATCACAAAGACTCACTTCTTCAAAATCGCCTTGTCGGTAAAGACTTTATTTTGTGAAAAAAGGAATTTCCATGAAGATGTCCATTAACCAACTTTTGCCCCTTATATGCCCTCCAGGTAATGGCGTTTATACCGTCAATACGACCAAAGAAAGAAAGCAAAAGCTTCACCAATCCCTCTACGGTGTTAATGAAGAAAAGGAGGTGCATAAAGTCTGGAAAAAAGATGTCAAAAAACTTGATCAAAACCATGTAGCCCTTTTAGGAGTATGCTCTGACTGTGGCGGAGGTATCCAAAGAGGTGCCAACTGGGGCCCTCTCTATATAAGAGAGACCCTTTATCAATTGCTTTCCTATCGTGAACAAGAAAATTTAATGGACCTCGGAGATATTCGAGTTATCCCCCATCTTCTTCATGATAAATATCTTAATGAAGCCACCCTTGCTAACTGTCGCAAGGCCCTTTACGACAACCACACGTCTCCCCTTCCCGTCTCTCCTCTAAGTATGACCGAGTTTTTTCTAGCAAAGACCTATGAAAGCTACCCTGCTTTAAAAATTATTACTTTAGGAGGAGATCATTCAGTGAGTTATCCTGCCGTCAAAGCCTACCTTCAACATAAGAAGGCCCAAAAGAAAAGAGCGGCG
>JASBRV010000059.1 GCA_030149295.1 Bacteriovoracales bacterium
GAAATTCTTCCTTGTAAGAGTATTGCCATCACGATATGCCTTGCCTCACAAGAACTCAAGAACCTTCAAGGTGGTTATCTCAATGACACTCAATAGTGAAACTAAAGTCGACCCCAAAAGTATACCAACACCCGTTGCCAATTTTTCCCCTATGGCACTTTCTCAACTTAATCTCATCATGGAAAATGATATTACATTAAAGGGAAAGTACCTTAGACTGCTTATAAGTGGGAAAGGCTGCGATGGCTTTACTTACTCGGTTGGTTTTACTGATATGAATGATGACGACCTACAAATTCCTGTGCTTGATGAATCAGGTCAAAATTCCTCGATAGAACTTCTTATGGATCCTTTCACGGCCTTTTATTTACAAAATTGTTTTGTTGATTACCAGCAAGATTTTGTGAACAATGAAGAAGGTTTTACGGTAAAAAACCTTAATCAAAAGGATTTCTCGGGTAAATTTTGGAAGGCGGATCAGTCCAAAGTTCCCCCCATAAAGGAAGACTATGGACTATCGCTATCTTAAGGCTTTTGTTCTCACTGCACGTCATGAGTCTTTTTCCAAAGCTGCCGATGCTCTCAAAATCGCTCAGTCCGCAGTAAGTCGCCAGATTAAGTTACTTGAAGAAAGCTTAGATGAAGAGCTCATTATTCGCTCTTCCAAAAAAGTCATCTTAACTGATCGTGGTAATGCCCTTTATATCGCCGCTCAACACTTTGATAAGGTGACTCACGAAATTTTTGATAAAGAAGATGATAGACCGCTACGAATTGGAATTCTTCATGGTCTTTTGAAAAACTGGTTTATTCCAAGACTTTCAAAATACTATAGAAAACATAATAGGACATTTACTATCACAATTGGCACTCAAAAAGATCTTCGCCAAGGTATTGAAGAAGGAAAATTTGATGTTATTTTTTCTTCAGAAAATATCCAATCCGAGCTTATTAGTAGTCTTAAATTATTTGATGAAAATCTTGTGCTTATTAGTCGTGAAGAGGTCAACCGCAAAAAACTCAACGATTATCGATGGATCGTTTATTCTGAGGAGGATAATATTTTTCGCCTCACAAAAAAAGTATCTCCCGATATTATTTACGTGGAAGACATTCACTCTATTGTCGACCTGGTCAAAGCCAATATAGGAATAGCCGTGGTTCCTGATCATGTGCTTAAAAAGACGGACTCTCTTATCGTCCAAGAAGTTCAAGGTCTAAGCCAAGCAGAAATCTTCATGACCACACTCAATTATAAAAATATGCCAAGTAGTCTGAGAAATCTCAGTGAAATCGTTCAGAAATGACGCTTCTTCATTTTTCCTGATTCTTTCAACTCAAGATTGAGAAATCGCTTAAACTTAACAGACTTAAGGGAATAAACTCTTCTTAATGGGTAGGGCTTATTTCTTTTGGATTTTATGAGAATTGGCCAGCGGACCTCAATACTCAAAGGTTTTTCGCCTTCTTTGAGACCAAACCAAGTCCCTTCTTCATTTTGTGAATTTAAAGGCCCATAAGAGTACTCCACATTTCTTAAATACTCTCCCCCACTTGTCTTCAAACGAAGGCTAGCCCCAATACCATGAGCGTTAGCTTTCTCTCCTTTTAAAGTGACTTTGATAATTTTCTTATCACTGTAGGGAAATTGATTTTCAAAGACAAAGATATGAGGGTTAATGGAACTATTTCTCAAGCTTACTTGTCCTGAGAAAAGATCAAGACGACCATCCCCATTGTAATCAAACTTCACCACCCCCGAAGGATTGACGATATCGATCCCTAATTGTGAAGCAGAGTCAGCATAAGCATGAGTCTCATCTTGTTCAAAAAAGATTAAGCGACTCCGCGGAGGAAAACCACTATTGGCCACGACAAGATCAGGATAGGAATCGAAATTGAAATCCCCCCACAAGGCCCTGCGATCTCCCTGACTCCATGTACCGCTGCCATCATCTTTATGGTACTCAGTGCGAATAAATTTTGGTGGCAGCTCAAAGCTGCTGCCAGTTAGAATACTTGATCGATCCCGAGTTTCGGGATCATAACTGTGAAACAACTCTCCTAAAGCAAGATCGAAAATGCCATCACTATTATAATCATGGCAAAGCATATAAAAAGAATTGCCTCCTCCCGTCGTAGAATAGATGCCTTCAGAGTCGGCATCCACTTTCATAAGCTTTGCTTTGTTGACAAATTTTCGTTGGCCGCTGCCCTCTAGATTAAGCCAAACCTTGTTCTTGTAACCACTTGAGGAAGCAACCAAAATATCCGGGTACCCGTTTCTATCGATATCACAAGTCGATGAGCCAAACGAGGGAGTTGCATTGGTAAATACATTGATACCACTATCAAACTCATGTTCTCCCTCCAAAAGAATGGTCCCATCAATCCATTTCCTTCCCTTTTCTCGTCCTAAAAAAAGACGATCGGGTGTTGGCTTTGGAGGAGATTTAGTGGTGTCAAACCAATTGCCTAAGAAAATATCAAGCTGGCCATCAAGGTCGACGTCGATAAGAGAGATAGAGGCGGTGGGATAAATGTCTTTTGGAAAGGCGCCTGCGATTTCATTAAATTGCACCTCTCCCTTTTTCTTCGTCGCTAAGAAAAGACGCAAAGGAAAACGATTTAATTCTGTTTTTTGATTGAGAGTGCCTACAATCATATCGAGCAGACCATCCTTATTAAAGTCTGCAAAAACGAGAAAGCTAGCCCTCACCGCAAGATTAAGTGGTGAGGTTTCGACTTTTAAAAAAGTCTTATTGGATGATTGAAATTTAAAAAACTGCGGAACTCCATAATACTCAGGCAAAGTAACGAGATCAGTATGACCATCATTATTCCAATCTACAGCATAAAGGTGAGTTCCTTTTGCCTTGTCGAGTCCCAACCTTTTGGTCACATCTTGGAAGCCAGTTCTCACGGCCTTAGCACTTGGGCCACTGTCGATGGGAGTTGCCTTTCTTTTAATGATTTTTCCCCCCTTACTTGGAGGGGCTTGCTTAGAAGAAGAACAAGAGACTCCTCCAAATAGGAGGAGCCCTATAAGAAAAAAATTAATTTTAAAAGTCGATAATGTCGAGGCCATACCCACCGTTTTCTGCCACAGCATCAGAAAGTCGTTTCTCAACCTTATCAATATTTTTAGTCATCTCTTTTAAATTAGAGACGAACTCGTGCTTAGCACGACGAAGAGCATGCTGAGAAAGATCAAAACAATATTCTTTTTTC
>JASBRV010000071.1 GCA_030149295.1 Bacteriovoracales bacterium
CATTTGCTTGACGGGTACACCGGTCGAAAATGATCTCGCAGAGTTTTATAATATCTTAGATCTTTCTATCCCAGGAATCTGGGGCGATCTTCAATTTATTAGAACTTCTTCAAATAAGAAAAGTCGTCTTCTTGCGAGAAAGACAGCCGCTCCCTTTATCCTTCGAAGAACCAAAGGACAGGTTCTGACCGACCTGCCGCCAAAAATAGAAAATAATGTTGTTCTCAGTTTTGGAAAACATGAAGAAGAGGACTACAAATCAAGCCTCCAAAAAATTAAGCACAAGATTGAAAATGCTCCGTCAAAAAAGAAATATGGAGAAATCCTCAGAGGCCTCTTGGAGCTTCGTCAAAAATGCTTATGGCAAAAACGTGCCGGAGAGATGGCCTTTCGCGAAGCCATGGTTGACTCCTCCAAGATTGAATTTCTCATGGAAACCCTTAGCCAAATTTTAGAAGAGGGGCATCAGGCCATTATCTTTTCCCAGTTCACCACCTATCTTGATATTATTCAAAAAATCGTTCATGAACGCCATTGGAAATACGCGCGAATTGACGGAACCCAAACGGTGAAGAAGCGTCAAAGCCAGGTGGAAATCTTTCAAGAAGGCAAAGCCCCCATTTTTCTTATTTCCCTTAAGGCCGGTGGTGTGGGTCTAAACTTAACAGCGGCGAGCTATGTTTTCATTATGGACCCATGGTGGAACCCTGCCGTTGAATCCCAAGCCATTGACCGGGCTCACAGAATCGGCCAACAAAATACCCTTACTGTTTATCGT
Organism: Bacteriovoracales bacterium; assembly: GCA_030149295.1. Lineage (GTDB taxonomy): Bacteria > Bdellovibrionota > Bacteriovoracia > Bacteriovoracales > Bacteriovoracaceae. The sequence continues at coordinate 779 of JASBRV010000071.1, forward strand.
CCTATCATTAAGGGTTCAGTGGAAGAAAAAGTCCTAGAACTGCAGGAAATGAAGAAAGAGCTCTTTAAAGACCTGTTACCAGATGATGATGACAATCTCTTTACTGGCAAGCTCACTATGAGGGACTTTGAGAGTCTTCTCACGTAATTTTTTCTCGTTTTCGGGCGTATTTCACTAAGTTTTCATTAAAAATTCGAGTCTATTTCAGCTTTGAGATATTCCTTTTTTCACTCATTTCTATTGATTTTCCTAGAGGAGAAAAAGTGAACTCAAATAACGAAAAGACCAAGAAAGTCATTCTTATCAATACCCCTGATACTCTAAGTCTAATCCTAAAAAGAGAAATACCCGAAATTCTTATTCATACCATGAATGATCTCCCCTCAATGATAGAAAAGGCGCAATATATAACCACCCACAAAGAGCATGTTGACTCGCTCTATAGAGGTGGTGCTAAAGAGGTATTTGTCCTTCGTGATAAATCTAGTTATGGTTTTCATAAGCTTATCGAAGAGCTTAAAAAGCTCCTGAGCCCACCACCAACTTTACTCACCTATTTCCCTACTCATGATTTTGAGTATCTAAATGAGCTTGAGAGGTGTCTCAAATATGGAAGGAACTCCCACCTCTCTCTTCTTTTAACAGGGGAAAGCGGGAGCGGAAAAACCCACCTTGCTCGCGCCCTTCATCAGTGCCTAAGACCAGATAAACCCTTTATTGGAATCAATCTTCTGGAGATCAATCCCAATTTGATTGAGTCAGAACTTTTTGGTCATGTGAAAGGCTCTTTTACTGGGGCTAATGAAAATAAAAAAGGACTTTTGGATCAAGTTTGTGGAGGCACCCTCTTTCTCGATGAGATTGGAGCCCTTCCCTTAGAAATTCAAAGTAAGCTTTTAAAAGTTATTGAAGAGAAAACTTTTAGCCCTGTTGGTTCTCATCAATTTAAGAAAGTAGAGTTCTCCCTCATCAGTGCAACTTGTCAGGACATAAAAGAGCTTATTCAAGAGCAGAAATTTCGAGAAGATTTCTATTATCGCCTAAGTGGTCATGTGACTCATCTAAAACCCTTACGAGAAAGGGCTAAAGATATTCTTATGCTTCTTGAAAGTTTCCAAGAAGACTATAGTCGCCGACTTTTCTTTACGGATGAATTTAAAAGGCAAATTCTCTCCTATGAGTGGCCAGGAAATATTCGTGAATTGGCCCAGCTTTATCATAGACTTCAATGTGAACAGTTCCCCATCGTCCATGAGTTAACCTCACTTAAGAGTTTTCCCCAAGATAAAGAAGAAAGTAAAAGCCTACCCGAAGCTATTGAGAAGTTAGAGAGAGAACTCTTTAAAAGAGAATATGACCGTTTTAAAGGGCGCCCTAATAAAGTTTGCCAAAGCCTTAAAATTTCAAAGTCTGTTTTTTATCGTCTTCAAGACTCAATTATCAATTCTACTCAAGAGTTAAATGTCGTTTAACAGCTTACGCTTATGAAGATATAAAGCTTTCTTTAAATTTCAAGATTCCTAAATATTAATCCCAATGTGGCAATCAAACAGCACGCATTTAACGTCAATAACTGAAAAATATTTAGCCTAAATCCCTGAAACTGGGAAAACTTAGTGTGTAGAACAAACTCAACTTAATCTATAGACACCCCAAAACCGGAGGACCTCATGATTAATTTATTAAAGGATTTATTCGATAATAATCACAATGAAGGCATTCGCGTTTTTTTGGTCGATGACGATCCTGACATACTCAATTTTGTTGAGGCCCATCTCAAGAAACGTTGGAATTTTGATGTTCAAAAATTTGCAACGATGAAAGAAGTGAGAGCAGAAATCGAACATGGTCGCTGGCCGCCGTTTCTCATTATCTCTGATGTTAAACTGCCTGATGATAATGGACTCACCCTTAAATACAATGCGCCTCACGTGCCCATTATTTTCATGACAGCACTTAATCGCTCTCATGTCGAGAATGAGGACTTTACCATAATTAGCAAACCTCTCGATCTGAGAAGACTTGATGATCTCATTTTAAAACACTCTGCTTGTCAGTAGATTGAAAGATGATGGCAAAGGAAGGCCATTATTTTATGTCTTTAATGCGCTTAGGGGTTTCATAATCAAAGATATGAAACCTAAAGAGATTACTTAATTCTTCACACACTTTTATTCCTCGAACGCTATTTCCGCGCTTATCAAGGCGAGGAGAATAGATGGCAATACCAGCAAGGCCTGGAACAATCATCAGAATGCCACCACTAATTCCTGATTTAGCTGGGAGGCCGACATCAAAGGCCCACTCTCCTGAATAGTTGTACATGCCACAGGTGAACATAATGGAGAGAACGTGGCGAAGATTATCATGACTGAGGCATTGTTTTTTCGTTACCGGATTTATACCTTTATTTGCCAGAGTCGCTCCCATAAGTGCCAACTTGTCACTATTAACAAGCACCGAGCATTGATTGAAATAGACCTCAAGATCGGTTTTAAAGTCGGCCGTCATCACGCGAAAGTGGCGAAGAAGATGAGCAATCGCCCAGTTTTTATGAGAGTTTGTGTATTCCGACTTATAAATTTTTTGATCAATCGCAAGAGCTCCCCCAGCAAAATCTGAATAGTAAGAGAGAAGCTCCTCTTTTTTTGTTTCAAAGTTTCTGGCATCAATCAGTCCAGCCGTGACAATGGCCCCTGAATTGACCATGGGGTTAAAAGGACGGTTTTGATCATCAAGTTTAATAATAGAATCGTAGTCCTCTCCTGTGGGCTCCATACCCACTTTATTTTCTACGAAGTCATGCCCATGCTGTTCTAAGGCAAGGCCAAAAGAAAAGGGCTTAGAAATGGACTGGATAGTAAACTCTTGCTCGAGGTCGCCAATGTGATAGATGTCCCCATCAACGGTAGCAATTGATATAGAAAAATGGTCAGGATTTACATTAGAAAGGGCAGGAAAAGACTGCGAAACCTCTCCAGAGAGGTCATTTTTGTATTTTCCATAAATATTCTTAATCGCTTCATCAATCTTCATAGACACCTCAATTCTCATTTTAAGGCATCACAAAATTGGATCAACTACAGGCAAATTTGAAGTAAAAAAAGCCCCGCATTTTGCGAGGCCGTTGGCTTTATTGACTAAAACCACAGATTAAGTCTTTTTTGAAGTTTCATCATAAGGACAGCACCCTTTGTCACATAATGGACTTCTCCATCAGTGGTGTAATATTTAGTTACTTCAAGACGGCTATCTAGTACCTCTACAGATCCTTTGGTTTCAAAGGCATTCTCTTCAATAAGCTCTTCAATCGTTACAACACCAACATCTTTTATGTGAAATTCAACGACATCTTCTTTATGAAAGAGGTATTCCTTGCCCGGTATATCTGCTATTTGATATATAAGATTATTATCTTCTTCGCCACTATATAGATATTTAAATCTTTCCTTATCAAACCTTTCTGCTTCAAGCCTTTCGGCAAATCCAAAAACACGACGATCTTCTTTTTCATTTGATCTTGAAAACCCTTCTGCTAGTTCATGAGGATGAATAGAGCCTTGTGCACCTCTCTCATATATATGAGCCGCTTCTTCTCTAGTCATGCCTTCGAAGCCTTGAGCTCTCATAAGTTCAATTTTAGGGCCGCCTCCACCTTCACCACCAGCAGAAAAGACAGACATATGTAAAATTGTAACTAAAAGCGTGATTACTTTCTTCATGCCATCCCCCCGATGTTAAAAAATGGGTGACTGGTTGCTGTGATAGATAACAATCTAGGAGTTCCTAGTTTTTCATCTCTGTTAGGATTCGACTTGAGTTTTTCTATCTCTTTTAAAACCTCTTGATTAAACTTTATATACATCTTTTCAATATGAATCATTTCATCATCTAGAAGAGATACATAATTGTTTCTCCACATATCAAAAACTGAGGTTTTACCAACGACCTGAAACCGTAGCCCCTGTAACTCCCTCATATAATCTGACATTTTATCGCTTACAAACTGTGGATCATAGGATGTTGCATATAAATCCAAGTTATTTTTTTGTACATTTGAAGCTTCAATAAAGTCACTTACTTTTTTCGTAGCCCATTTCCCATAGGTCTCGAAAGCTAACTCATGGTTTAAATCCATAAAAAGATCATCATCTTTCAAGTTGGCTTTAATAAATCGAAGGTCACATATCGATTGAACCATTTCAGAGAAAGAACAACCCCTATCGTTAGATACAGAGAACATTAAAAAAGCTTCATATAAATCTTGGGGTTCAAAATTATCAAGAACTCTTCCATCCACAATCAATGAATTTTTAATAAAAACTTTTAGAGATCCCGATGTTTTCTGATACCAAAGGTATGGGTCCTCTGTACCATAAGCCTTGCGAAGTATTTTTGCGACAGTTTTGGTTTTGGGCATGCGAGAGATGATGCCTTCTTGCCAACGCCAACTGGTAGCGCCGCCAATTTCATCGAGAGCATCGTGGCTCTTGGCGATGTCGAGAAGTTGCTGGACGATATCCTTTGGGCAAGTCTCCTCTGGTTGAGCAATTGTTTGTGTTTCCACTATTGGTAATTCCTGACATTTGTTCGTGTAACGTGGTCTCGTTTTGCCACCGTTTTGCGCTCTGAACAATTGGAAACTTATTTTGTTGAAATATTTACAGCACAATTTTCTATTGGAGCTTCATTTCAAAAAATTACCCATGATTAATTCATAAAAAATTAGACTAAAAAACATGATCCGAGTGTAATATTGGGCACTTACAGCCATTTAAGCTTTTTTTTCTAGAGAAAAAAATGTTTAACTAGTAGAGTTAATACATGATTAGCAATAGCAAAATCGATAAAATTGGAGCATCTCTTAAAAAGAGCGAGCCTCTAGACGAAAGAGATCTCAGATTACTCCTTGATTGGAGAAATAACTTTTCTGATACGATGGACTATTATTACAAAAAGCTATCAGAGTCGGTGAGTAAGAAAGAAAGAACAGTTCTAGTAAGGCGCTTAAAAAGAATTGATTCGATTGAAAAGAAACTTAAACGCTTCAGTACAATGAGGCTAAGTACTTTCCAAGATATTGCCGGAGTTAGACTCGTCCTTAAGGAGGAGTCACAATTAGAGAAGATTTATACTGAACTTAGGGTCAGAAAGAGTAGGCATACGCTTAAACGAGTCGATGATTACCATAAAAATCCTAAAAAAGATGGTTATCGTGGCATTCATTTAATCTACCAAACGAAAGAGTCTCTTCAAGTAGAGATCCAACTAAGAACCGAGTTGGAACATATTTGGGCGACCGCCGTAGAGATATACGGAGAGCTGCAAAAAACATCTTTTAAAACGGGAGAAGGTGACAAGGAATGGAGGGAGCTCTTTAGACTTTTAAGCTCCTATATCGCCATTCTAGAAAACTCCCCTCCTTTGGAGGACCATCTGACCCTTAGTAGAACGAAAATCAAAAGTCAGCTTAAGCAAAAAATTAAAACTCTCAAGGCCATTGAGAAACTAAATGCAGCCACCAATAATATTCAAGTAACTCTCGAAAAACACAATAAATCGGGACGAATGGGAAAATATGCTCTCATTGAGTTGGACATAAAAAATAACACAACCAAAGTTGAAGTTTTCAACAAGAAAGATCAAGAAAAGGCCATTCAAATCTACACTGAAAAAGAATTAAGACGCGAAAAGGACAAAAACTATGTCTTTATTAATATTGATGAAATCGAAAAATTAGAAATTTCTTATCCCAACTACTTTTTGAACACAAAAAAGCTATTAGAACTGCTTTCAAAGATTATTCTTGATCAAGTTTAAGTCTATTTTTACTTTCCTATTTCGTTTCACTATAACTTTATGAAAAGCTGAAATACTTTATTTCAGTAGTTTATAACAATTGGTTCAATCAAATTCATTTCAAATTGGCTTTATGAAAAAGTCATGAAAGTTGTGTTCACGTAAAAAAACAATTCCACTAGATTGCCTCATGTCTAGAAACCAGTGAGGAACATCAGTGAAACAACAATTGCTTAAAATCATTCATGGTCGTGGATTCACCACCAATCTTACAATCAAAGAAACTATAGAAACGAGGCTTTCACTTTTCAACGAAAAAGGGATCGCCTCCAAGCTTAAATATTCTGCTTCTATTTGCGATTTCAACGATCTTTTGATCAATAAAGACCAATTCAACAGAGTCCTCTTTAACCTTCTTAGCGAATTTTCTGAGGCTAATCACCATTTAAAGAATTCTATCAATATTAAGGCCAATAATTGTTCTCAATTCTTCATTCTCTCTATCGATTGCAATGGATGCGATCTCCCGCCCTTATCAAACGGACTTGCTCCCTCTTCTGAGCGATGTTTTTCGCCTACCACCATGGACCTGCAAAATATTGGGGGTCACATTCTCCATTCGATCGATGAGTACGGAAATCCGTTACTGATCCTGCGAATTCCTCTTCAATGCAATGAAGATCAAGGAAGCCCTCTTCGGAGGGCTTCTCTATTTGCTTAATCTATTGAGTGACCATTTTGAAGCTCGTAAATTTTCGTGTACTTCAAAAAAGCAGAAAGACCATTGATCGTGCAAATCACCAAACCATAGCGTCCATCAAGAAATCCTCGCTTCCACAGATAATCTCTTAAAAATTTAAAAATCGGCCTGGTGATAATTTTAAAAAGGTTCGAGCGCGCTCCTCTTCCAAAAGCCTCTTTTGCCGCAATCGTAGTAAAACGATTGGTCTGATGAACATGATCGGAAACGGAACTATAGCTATAATGAAGAATATCTCCCTTAAGATGGGTTGGTCGATTGAGGGGATCTTTAAAAGTGAGAATATCGTGGGGATTCACCCCCTTCCAACGGGCCTCACCTTTTTTGATCAGGCGAAGTTTCACATCGGG
>JASBRV010000098.1 GCA_030149295.1 Bacteriovoracales bacterium
TTTCCAACAATACTTCCTAAGGATGATGGTTTGTGTTAGAACGTTGCCACACTAAAAAACGATTGCAAAGGAGCATCGGTGCAACACTGGACAGAAGTGACCCTCATTGGTCTCGGTTCCCAGGGACAAGCATGGGCCCAAAATTTAAAAGAAAGTGGTCTTCATGTAAATTGCTTCTTAAGAGAGAATAGCCCCAGTCGAGAGCTTGCCACCAAACTTGGCTTAAAGATCATAGACAATCTTAGTCAAAACTCAGGCCCCTATCTCCTGCTCATTCCTGATGCCAAGATTCATTCCTTTTTACAAGAAAACCCCCTCCCCACAGGAAGCCAACTTATTTACGCTCATGGAGCTAGCCTCATCGAGCACCATTTAAATACAAGATATCCTGATTACGAACATTTCCTCTTAGCACCGAAAGCCATTGCAAGTGAACTCAGGGCCAACTATCTCAATAAGGGAAAGACCGGTGCAGTTTATAGTGTCGAATTCTCTCAAGACAAAGATACTAGTCGTAAAAAGCTAACTAACCTGGCCCTAAAGTTAGGAATCACTGCCGGTCCGTTTGAAGTCACTTTTAAACAAGAGACAACGGCAGATCTTTTGAGTGAGCAAAGCCTTCTTTGCGGACTCATCCCCTATGCGGCAAAACATTGTTTTGACACTCTCATCAAAAATGGCATTCCTAAAGAGTTAGCCTATTTGGAGGCATGGCATGAAGTAAGGCTCATTGGGAACGCTATGAGTCAACACGGGCCGTCTAGCCTATTTTCTCTCATAAGTCCCCATGCATTAGTTGGGGCTCACTTAGCCTCTCAAGAGCTCTTTGACAAAGGGTACCAAGAAACCATAGAAAAGCTTCTAGCAGAAATTGAAGGCGGTCAATTCTTTGAAAAGGCCAACCAATTTTTTGAGGAAAATCAAACTAATGAGGTTCAATCATTTTGGTCTTCAAGTGACATTCAACAAGCTTATGAGGAGCTCAAAAATTCCTTAGCGGATTAAACCCATACCATCATGACTAAAGTAAAACTCAACACCAGGAAAATAAAAAAGAGAAAACTCCACCTTGGAAAGAAGCCTCTTTCTATGCTTACCTGCTATGATTTTCAGACAGCACAATTGATGGATCAAACAGACCTTGATCTCATTTTGGTTGGGGACTCCGTTGGTAATGTGGTTTTGGGTTATGACACCACTGTTGAGGTCACGCTTCAGGATATGATCACCTTTGGTCGTGCCGTTAAAAAAGGTGCTCCACAAACTTTTACTGTCGTAGATCTTCCTTTTGGAACTTATGCGACGGTTTCTAGTGGCTTAAAAAATTCCATTGAACTTTTTCAAAAGACAAAAGCTGAAGCTTTAAAATTGGAAGGAGCGTCCAAAACATTTCTCAAACTTATTGGAAAACTAACTGACGTAGGTATTCCTGTCATGGGCCACTTGGGTCTCACTCCACAAAGTGTTCACCAACAAGGTGGCTACTTTACCCACGGGAAAACAACCCCTGAAGAAGTGAAAATAATGAGAGAAGCTAAAGCCCTTGAAGAAGCGGGGTGTTTTGCTCTCGTTTTAGAATGTGTGACCCCTAAGCTCGCAAAGCGTATTTCTGAAGAGCTAACAATTCCGACCATTGGTATTGGAAGTGGCGTTGACACAGATGGCCAAGTTCTTGTCATCAATGACCTGTTAAAAATGGGACCACTGAGACCTCCTCAGTTTTGCCAACCTGTTGCCGATTTTTTCGAACTCAAGAGACAAGGAATTGAGATTTTCCTCAATGATGTTCAAAAAGAAGAAAAAGATAGTGATGGATCCTCAAGAGTTTCTCAGTAAATTTCCCCCTAGAGATCTTATTACTCTGGACCTGGGAAATAGTCATCCCCACTATGCTCGCTTTAAAGAGGGCTCTCTAAGCGAAGTTCAAGCGTATCATCACAGTAACGACCAAGAGCTCAGTAAAAAATATAATCTTCCCGTCCATACTTGTTCTGTAAGAAGAGACTCTCCCTCTTCGTTTGCCTCCTTATTTCACGACGGTAAGTTTATGGAGATGAATGTTCAATATGGACCAACACTTGGTCACGATCGCCTCGTCACTTCATACTTTGTGGGCCAGTGGTTACAGGAGCCCTTTCTTCTCATCGACGCAGGGACTTTCATCACTATAGATCTTGGTGATCAAAGTAACTTTCAAGGAGGCTTTATTTTACCAGGACTCAGGACTTTCTCTCAAAGCTACCAAAAGGGTAACCAACTTCATTCTCCTCATGGCCACAGTGAGCTTTTAAAACTTCAAGAAAAAGTTCCTCACACAACTTCTGAAGCAATTGATAGTGGACTTGCCCATTATCTTCACTCTCTTATTGAAAAAATTGAAAACCTCTCTCATGGAAGAAAGGTTATTTTTAGCGGAGGGGATGCCAATCATTTTTCTCCATACCTCTCAGGCGCCATGAATATTCCCCATTTGATTCACTATTCCTTGTACTTTCAATATATTAAGAGTCATTAAAAAGGGACTCCCCTCCTGATTTCATGGCCAAAACTTGGCTCTTATGGAATAAAGCGTTCATGAATATTGTGCTAGCCGTTAGCGGATCAATAAGTGCCTATAAGAGCATCGATGTCACGAGAGAGCTGACAAAGAAAGGTCATAAAGTAAGAGTCGTTCTTACTCGTGGGGCTTTAGAATTTGTCGTCCCCAAAATCTTTACTTACTTAGGAGCAGAAAAAGTCTATCAACCTCAAGATGACTTTACTGAAATGGCTTCTCAAGAATCTGAACTAGATGGGGCCGTTCTTCATGTGGCCCTTGCCAAATGGGCCGATCAGTTGGTGATTGCCCCATTAAGTGCCAATACTCTTTCTAACCTCTGCCAGGCAAAAGCCAACGACCTTCTTTCCTCACTTTTTTTGGCCTGGAGAAGAGAAAAACCTATTTCAATCTTTCCAGCAATGAACTCACAGATGTTAAGCCATCCCTTTGTTCAAGATAATTTTAAAAAATTAAGTGAACTAAGTTTTCTTTGGTGTGCTCCCACTGGTACCGGACTTCTAGCCTGTAATGATAAAGGGGAGGGAAAACTTCTCTCAGTAGAAGAAATCATCGCTCTTATTGAAACTCGAACATTACTTCAAACTCAAAAAACAACTCTTATCACTACTGGTGCTACTGTTGCTCCTCTAGATAACGTTCGCTATCTAACTAATGCAGCCTCCGGAAAAACGGCTATCCCTTTTATCGAAGAAGCCTTAAAAAGAGGTCACAAAGTCATCTGCTTAGCGGGAAAATTTTCTACCAATAATCTTCAATTCTACAAAGCCCATCCTCATTTTGAATTGCAGTATTTTACAACGACAGAATCTTTGGCTTCAAAAATTGAAACACTTTTTCCTTTATGTGATGTTTATATTTCAAGTGCAGCAATCGGAGACATTGAATTTATCCCCAGTAACGAAAAGTTAAAAAAAGATTCTCTTGGAAATCAGCTTGAGATTAAAAAGACCCGTGATATTTTGGCACATGTTCTTTATCTAAAAAAAGACCATCAAAAAATCATTGGTTTCGCAGCAGAATCTCAATTATCCGATGAAGTACTCACTAAAAAATACCAACGAAAGCCTGTTGATCTTCTTGTAGGCACTCAGGTTGATTCAGGTCTGCAAGAAAAGCAATCTCAAGGTTTTGGAACAGAAGAAGCGCAATATCGTTTTATGAAAGGACCAAACGACTTAAGTCCTCTCGTTCAACTTTCAAAAAAAGAAATGGTCTCTCGTGCTTGTCTTGAGATCTATGGAGAACTATGAAACTCGTCACGACCAAAAGCGAGCTAGATAAAGTCATAAACACTGAGCACAGTGAGCTTTCAGTAGGGCTTGTTCCCACTATGGGCAACCTTCATCTTGGCCACCTCTCTCTCGTAAAGACCTCACTTTCGAAAACTCAAAGAACAATAGTCACGATCTTTGTGAACCCCAAACAATTTGGGGAAAATGAAGACTTTGGTAAGTACCCACGAACTTTGGAACAAGATCTCAAAAAACTAAATGCGTTGCCTCAATCAGAGAATATTTTAGTTTTTGCTCCTCAAAGTGAGAGGGAAATTTATCCCGAAGGCTTTAGCACCACGATTGAAGTCTCTGGCCTAGATCACGCTCTATGCGGACTTCATCGTCCAGGCCATTTCAAGGGGGTAACAACGGTTGTTTATCAACTCTTTAAACTGACTAATGCCCACCTAGCTTTCTTTGGACAAAAAGATTATCAACAGTTTCGAGTTATCGAAAAGATGGTTCAAGACCTTTCTCTTCCCATAAATCTTTCTATGGAGCCCATTGTTCGAGAAAAATCTGGTTTAGCCCTAAGCAGTCGCAACCAATATATGAGCCCCGCCCAAAAAGAAGAAGCCTCTCTTATATTTAAGACTCTCAGCCAATTAAAAGAATCCTTCTTAGAAAATCCTGACAAGGCCATGGCCTCAAGAGAACGCCTTCTTTTTGCAGAACCCCGATGGCAGTATCTAGAAATCCTTGACGCCCATTCTCTCAAAGAGGTTTCTGAGCAAACAAGTAAAGTTCTAGTTGCAGGGGCTTTCACCATGGGAGATACTCGTCTTATAGACAATATTCTCTTTAGGATTTAAGGACGGTCCCTTGCTCGATAATGAATTCCATATTTCTCATGATGCTAGAGCCTCTCTCGTTTCCATTATTTGCCCTAAATTTGAAGAACATAAATCAGAAATCGAGACTGGACGCTCTTTAACAGAATTAAGAGAGTTGATGAGAACCTTAGGTATCCCTGCTGGCTACCAATATGTTCAAACCAGAAACTCTTTGGATCCTGCTACGATTCTCGGCTCAGGAAAGCTAAAAGAAATAGCGACCAAAGCAAAGGATGAGGGCTCAACTCTTCTCGTTTTTGATTTTGAGCTTACTGCATCCCAAATCAGAAATATCCGTAAGATCACTGGACTCTCCGTTGTCGATAGAGTTCACGTTATTCTTGAGATTTTTGCCAAGCACGCAAGAACAAGAGATGCAAAAATCCAAATTGAAATCTCACGTCTTCAATATGTCCTGCCCCGACTATCAGGTTTTTGGACCCACCTTGGACGTCAAAGAGGTGGTGTTGGTGTAAAAGGTGGAGAGGGTGAGAAACAGATTGAACTTGATCGTCGAATCATTCGCCAAAGAATCGAATTCTATAAAAAAGAACTAAAGCTTATCGCTAAAAGCAGAGAGCAACAAAAGAAGAAGCGTCAAAATATGGCCGTAACGGCAGCACTTGTAGGCTATACCAATGCAGGTAAATCCTCTCTTATGAATCGACTATGCCAAGTTGCTATTAAGGAAGAAAATAAACTCTTCGCGACACTCGACTCAACATTTAGGACCTTAAACCCGGACACGCATCCTCCCATGATTCTCATTGATACGGTGGGTTTTATTTCTAACCTTCCCAATACTCTCATTGATGGTTTCAAAACAACCCTCGAATCAGCTCTTGAAGCAGATCTACTGATTATTGTTTGTGATATCAGCGATCCTAACTACAAGAAGCAACTAAAAGTCACAGAGGAAGTACTTGAGGAGCTTGGTGTTGGTGAAAAGGAAAAAGTCATTGTATTTAATAAGAAAGATCTTCTCAATGATCCGATAAAATCAAAAATCATTAAAAGAATCCACCCCAATTCTTATGTGGTGAGCTCTTTTAACGACGATGATATGAGAAACTTAAGAAAAGAAATCATCGACTACTTTTTACAAAAACAAGATCAGTACGATCTCTTTGTTCCCTATGATGAGGGTGCTGCTCATAGTGCAGTAGCATCAAAGACCAACATTATTAAAACAAGTAATCATGAAAAAGGGATCTTCTATCGCGTCCGAGTTCCTGACTTCATTTTTAATCAACTAGGTCTTCATGAGTTTGTTCTTAAGCCAGAGGAAAGTGAAGATATTCAGAGCAAGGAATCTCTTTAATAAAAAGCTCCACTCCTAAAATAGAGTGTCACCGAAAAGACTACGACGACGATAGCTATTCCTAAATAGACAACTAGATGATCCCGATCCATACTTTCTCTGTCGGATACTTTAAGCCTTCAATTGAGTAAAAAGATTTTTCAGAATCTCTCTTAAGGACCCATAATCAATGGGTTTATAAAGAAACGGTCCCTTCCAGCCCTTTTTCTTTATCTCTTGCTCCCTCTCTTGGAAGATCATTGGCACAACAGGAATCTGCGCAGATACTTCCTCAAGAACTCTTATCTCATCCCCTTGCTCACTGATAAAATCCTCATTTATCAAAATGAGATCTGGAGCAAATTCGGGCAATCGAAAAGAAACATCCTCAAGATCAGAAAGGTAGTAGAAGTCATCATAAACCACTTTGAATGCATTAATAAGCAAGGGGTCTTTTGCCAGTAAAAAGATTCTCATGGGCCATATCTAGCCTTCCCTTTTAGCTAGTGTCAAGACAGCTACATTGGGCTATATTGAAGAGATGAAACCAATAAAAGTCTACGATTCCCAAGGACAAGAGCTGGCCAGCTTCTCCTTAGAAGAAAGAAATAAGGCCTTTGAATATGCCGAGCAGATGGAGGAAATGGGAATTGAAGTTACCCTTAAAGAGCCATCCCTCCCAGAGACCCTTATTGCCAGCCTTGGTGCCAGTGAAATGGACACTGGTCGCCTGAGAAGAGAAATTGATGAAGAAATCGAATCTCATGGAACGGACTGCTGCAGCACAACAAAAACTCTCCAATAGTCCCAATTTGTCCTCTTTTTCCCTATTAAATCTTACAAATTCTAACCGTTATGCAGCAAATGGTTAGGAAACCATTTTATTTATTTTCACACCTGCAAATAATTTGAAAATCTATTGCCCCATGGTAAGACTTAGGACGCAGGAGCAATTATGAAATTTAAGATTTTCTCAGCTCTCGACTTAAAGGGACACAACACCCTCGAAGTCAGTTGTTTCAATAAGATTTGGAAAGTAAATTATCTCGCCTTCTCAAGTGAGAAGATAGACCAGAGCCCACCCCTCGTTATCCTAGGCGGGGCTTTTCAAAAATTCCATTCCTTTAAAAAAGAGGTCGAAAAGCTTTGCGACTATATGCCGGTTATCTTAGTCGACCTGCCAGGACAAGGAAGTAACGATCAAATCGCTACAGACCTCAGCTTTACTGATTACGCCGATATTCTAAAAGCCTTTGTCGATGAAATGAACCTTCAAAAAATAGTCCCAGTGGCACTAAGCTATGGCTCGGCCATAGGCTTTACTTTCGCTGGTAAATTTCCCGAAAGAACTCATCGTCTCATTTTGGGAGGAACAACTCCTAAACTTCGTGAATCGGTAAGACTTCTTCTTAAGGAAAGCTTGATCGCCCTTGACCAGGGTCGAATGAAAGACTTTTCAACTGGAGTTATTCTTAATCTCTTTAATTACTCACAACGCAAGAGAACACGCGTTCCTAGAATGCTCATTAGAGGTTTTCATAAATCCCTTATGTCTCTTTCTGACAAGGATAGAGAACGATACCGCTCCAACACCCAGCGACTTTTAAATTTAAATGGGTTAGAAAATTATCAGCCTCAATGTGAGACTCTTGTCATCGCAGGCGAATACGACAATTTTACGACACCAAGTGAGTGTTTAGCCGTTTCCAATATGTGTAAGAACTCTGTTGTTGGTGTCCTCAAGGATTGTGATCATCTTGCACCATTTGTAAAAAAAGAATTGATGATTGAAGTTTATAAGAACTTTGCCTTAGAAGGAATAGTTAAAGAGAACGAAGGAATCAACGTTTACAAGGAAAGCTCGATTCCTTTAGAGAAGAAAATACTTGAGCCTCGTTGGAAATATGAAGGTGAAGTTGTTCTCAAATGCCCAAAAAGTGGCTGGCAAGAAAAAGTAGAATGTCTCAATATCAATTCCTATGGCCTTTGCTTAAGTCTTGATAAAATCAAAGAGCTTTGTGAAACAAAAATGAAGTCTCTAGAGGTCCACCTCACTAGAGAGGATATGACTTTTGAAACCATTTTCTTTGAAAAAGGAAATAAACATTTAAGAGGCATCTTTAAAAGATATGACTTTGATCAATACGAAAAGCTTGAAAAGATAATGAAGGCCCTAGGCGACGAAAGTATTGTCATTCGCCCCACCCAACTTTAATTCCTTTGCACATTTCCCCACACCATCTAAGATAGGCACTATGAGTGATTGGTTCATTTTTATTCCCCTAGGAGCCTTCGTTGGTCTTCTTAGTGGTCTTTTTGGTATCGGCGGTGGCGTTGTCATGGTTCCGGCCCTCATTATACTTCTTCAAAAGATAGGGATTTCAGAAGATCAAACTATTGTCATTGCCTCTCGGACTTCTCTCGCAGTGATTCTCTTCACAAGCTTGGCCGCGGCTTGTTTTCACCACAAGAAACAATCTATTATTGGGAGTCACTTTAAAGAGCTCATTCTTTTTGTCATCACAGGGACCATCTTAGGGGCATTTTTGGTCCATATGATTTCGCCTCAATACCTCAAACTCTTTCTCATGATCTACATTTTCTTTATTGGTCTAAAGATGTGGTTTGGTTTTAAGCCGAAAAAATCAACACAAAAGCATAAAGGCTCTCATCTTCTCAACTTTATTGTGGGCAATATTATTGGTCTCAAGTCTTCACTATTAGGTATCGGCGGTGGCACTATCACCATCCCCTATCTCGTCTGGCAAAATGTATCTATGCAAAAAGCAGCAGGTATCTCTGCTGCAATTGGTTTTATTATCGCTCTCACCGGCACTTCAACTGAGTTGATTCAAGCCTCCCGAGACATCTTTGCTAAAGAGCGATTTGTCGGCTCTATTTACTTACCGGCATTGTTAGGAATTTTATCGACAAGTATTCTCTTTTCTCGCTTGGGAACTAAGCTGAATCACCATTTACCACAAGCAAAAATGCGAAAGGGCTTCGCCCTTTTACTTTTGGCCCTCTCAGCCAAAAATCTCTATGAGTTTATTGCTTGAGGATGCTTTTCACATCGCTTTCTAGATAGGCATCCGCTTTCTTTTTACAGTACTTGAAGCTCTTTTTATAACCTTGGAGATGCCTCTCTATTAGGCAGCCCCTGATGTAGGCAGCATGAGCCTGTAAGAGCACGACACTTACAGAAACCTCATCTTCCAATGTTTTCTTTTCAAGACCTTTTAAAGACTCAACCTGCTGACCAGTTGCACAAGAAGTAAGTACGAGTAAGCTAACAATCTGTTTATTCATACTTTTCATTATGAATATCAGGAGAAGATTAGAGAAGTGAAAACTTTAATTAATTCGACATATCAAAAGAGGATTGGTTTAATGCGACAGCTAATAACCCTCAAAAAAGGTATGACGACGATGAAACTTTTAAGTCTTATTCTAATCATCTCAAGCACCCTTCTCGTCTCTTGTGGTGGGGACTCATCAAACAATAGTGAAGCACAAGCCCCTCAAGTCTCAGTCGATACACTGCTGGATAAGTTAAATCAAAATCTTAACACTTATGAACCACAAAAAGTGGGATATCAAAATGTTATGGAAGAGACCTCTACTGTGGTCTATGGTAATAGCGATGGCACAAGTATCACTTGCCAATACATTGATACAAAGACGGAAACCATTCTTGAAGTGAGAGAGGATGCTGTTCTTCTTCACAGGAAAGAAGTTTCTCGCCCTATTCCCAATAACCCTTCTGAATGTGCTCGCTTCAACTCCAATCAGGGCCCCGTTCTCGTTTTGGTTAACAAACACACTAAAGAGTCAATTCTTGAAGACTTTAGATCATCCATTGACTCTGGTGATATTAACCTGCAAAGCATTGGCGACCTAGGCTCAAACCGCTATATCATTAATATCTCTTCTGTTGTTTCAACTGGATCAGACAATATTACTGTTGACGCTACCATCACCGTTGATTTTGGGGTCCCCTATTTTATGATGAATCTTGAATCGGTAGGAACGGCAAGAGGGTTTAACAATCGTACCGTCTCCCGAAGAGTCGATTACCTTCTTGATGCTAATACACGTGGTCTGCGCCAAAGAGGGATGACTACGATTGATGAAAGAGATTAGATCCTTTAGAAAATCTCAGTGTAGCGTTAGTGTTTTGAAATCATAAAGCTAATGGGCTTCATTTTCATTTTCTCATACAAATATAATGGCCAAAAAAATTGGTGATCTTTATTAATTATTCTTTGTTTCCATAAAGAAAGGCTCCCCTTGGGGGAGCCTTGGTGATTTTTTTGGCTTGGGCGATGCTCTTGTCGCTCAAAAACGGCTCGGGCGGTGCTCGTCGCTTTGAAAACGGCTCGGGCTGTGCTCGTCGCTTAAAAAACGGCTCGGGCTTCGCCCGTCGCTGGTACGGATTCCTATGAAATCTTTCCCAATAAGAGCTCCGAAGAGGAGAGACAGAGCGGCCTTTGGCCTGTGTCTCTCCTTGGGGGCTCCATCGCACGCGTCACTTAAATGCCCACCGGGCATTTGTGCCGCGGCTATTCATCAACTTTGAATCCAGCAAGCTTATCAGCAAGAGTGGCCGATTTAACAGCATCAGCAGTGTTATAGCCACTTGCCTCTGCGTTAGTTGCAGACTTCATAGAAAGAGCAATTTTCTTTGCATCTTTGTCGATAGAAATAACCATTGCCTTAACAGCTTGTCCTTTTTGAACAACCTCTTCAGGCTTCTCAACGCGATCTTCAGAGAGCTCAGAAATGTGCACAAGACCTTCAATTCCAGTCTCAAGCTCTACGAAAGCGCCAAAGTCAGTTACACGAACAACTTCTGCTTCGATAACAGTTCCTACAGGAAGTCTTTCTTCGATTTTCTTCCATGGATCTTCTTCAAGCTGCTTAATACCAAGACAGAATTTTTGGTTTTCTTTATCTAGAGAAACAACAGCTGCTTCAATTTCTTGTCCTTCTTTGAACTCATCAGCAACGTTAACGTTCTTTTTAGTCCAAGATAGGTCAGAAACGTGGATAAGAGCGTCTACATCTTCACCAAGGTCGACGAAAACACCAAAGTCTACAATAGACTTAACTTTACCACTTACTTTCTTTCCAACAGGATATTTCGCTTCTAGATCATCCCATGGATTAGGCTGAAGTTGCTTAAGACCAAGAGAGATTCTCTTGTTTTCAACATCAACATCAAGAACTTGTGCTTCAACATTTTCACCAACAGTGAAGTGCTTAGCTGGGTTCTTAACAGAGTTAGTCCATGACATCTCAGAAACGTGAATAAGGCCTTCGATGCCATCATCAAGTTCAATGAAGATACCGTAATCTTTAACAGATACGATCTCGCCACCAACTTTCTTACCAGCAACGTACTTAGTTTGAGCTTCTTCCCAAGGGTTGGGCTGAACTTGCTTAAGACCAAGAGAAACACGCTCTTTTTCTTT
>JASBRV010000099.1 GCA_030149295.1 Bacteriovoracales bacterium
AAACTTTGAGAGTCAAAGTTAGAGTTGTGGGAAAGTAGCCAATCCCGAGGTGTCTTCCGTGACATCTTTTCTCCTCAAAACCTCCATCCTAGAGGTCCTGTAAGTTACTACAATTTAATTTAAGTTAAACATACCAGCGAGAATTCTCTCGCCTGTTGCCGATTCAATATCTTCCGGAATGACCTCACCAGTGCCAAAAAACTTTAATGGTAACTGAGGGTATTCTTCACAAATATTAAAAAGAGCGCCGTAGTTTAAACACAAATCTATATTTGTAATAATCAAGCCATCAGACAAATTCTGATAAGTTGAAATTACTCTTCTATTATAAATTTCAGAATGGATCGCCGAAAGGCAGATCATTACTTCCACATTGCCAAATGAGCGCCTTACACCATCGATAAACTTCTTTGTGTCATTCAGCTCTGTTTGATTATTACGGTAATCGACAATAACGTTATTACCCTTCTCTAAATTGTTTCTAATAGCGGAAACGACTTCAGGAATAGTTCCAACCTTTTCCACTTTGAGGTCGAACATGGACTCGGTAAACTTTTTGTCTTTTCCAGGTTGATATTGAATTAAAACACTATCTTTTTGAAGAGCTCCAAGCTTATATAGCATGGAAGTCTGACCACAACTACTATCCGATACCAAAACTGTTAGGAATGGTACTTCACTTCCTTCAAGGTTAGAAAACTTTGGTAAACCTGTATGAATTCTTTCAAGCATTTCTCTTAAGGCAAACTCAAAAACTACATCTACATCTTTAAGTTCTTCTTCATTAAGTTCGAAATTCGCTTTTTTAATTAACTCATTAACAGTGGTCTCAGCTATTGCAAGACTTCTTAGGGTTGTCCTTAGCTGGTAGAGACCATAAGGCTCTCTCTTATCGAGACGCTCCACGCTTTTTCCAAGTTCATAGAGCCTTTTTTCTAGCTCATCTATTTTAGCTCTCTGTTGATTGATCAACTCATGATCTTCTCGTGAGAATGAAGCCCTTTCTTCTTGTATCGGCCTTGAAATAGGTTCCTCAACTAGACTTTGAGTAGTTCTTTGAGGTTCTAATTCTATCCTCTCACGAGGAATTTCCCGCTGCATTGGCTCCTGGCTAAGACTCACACTTTCTCTTTCTGCGCCCCCCGAAAGAAAGTCATCCAAGCTATTTCTTACCTTACCACCAAATTCTTTTACTGATTGAACTTGTTTGTTAAGACCCAAGTTTGCATAGTTCTTTGATGGATCATTTACTTGATATCTTTCTGACTTCTCGGTTTTATTATCAATATGACCATCAATCATTTTGCTAATATAACTTGAGTCACCATCATAGAAACGCTCTCGACTTTGGTCATCGAGCGCTTTATCTACTCTTGATTTTCTTGTGTAGTTTTTTTCAGAAATCGCCGCTGTGATCTCTACCCGATTCTTTTTAAAGGCACCTTTTAAGCCCTTATTAGTCACGGTTTTGAGAATAATGGCATCAGGGCCCAATTCTCTTTTAATTGATTTGAGCGCTTCGTCCAATGAATCGGCTTCAAATTTTCTTACGTACATACTACAACCTCACCGTCCCTAGTGATCTAATGTTGGCTTCAGGGCTTAGTTCGTTATGGCTAACGACAACTAAGTTTGGAATAAATTTTTCAGTCAGCCGCTTGAAATGGCCCCGAATAACAGGAGAACAAAGAATAACCATTTTTTCGCCCATATTCGTCGCTTCCTCAATTTTTTCATTCAAACTAGCTAGGATTGTTTGGGTTATCTTAGGGTCCAAAGAAACCTGTTGGCCTTGCTCTGTTTGAATAATATTTTGAGCGATTGACTCTTCAATTCCTCTATCCAGAGTGAATAAAGGAATATCTCCCTGCTCACTACTGATAGAATGCGTAATCGTTCTATACAAGGACTGTCTTACCATTTCTGTAAGACTGTCCGTGTCCTTTATTGTAGCACCATACTCGGCCAGTGTCTCCAGAACGGTACGAAGATCCCGAACAGATACCCCCTCTCTTAGGAGATTCTGTAAAACTTTCAGGACTTGTCCCATAGTTAAAATGTCAGGAATAAGATCTGATACAATTTTCGGATAATGCTCTTTAAAAGTGTCTAAGAGACCAACCAATTCCTGGCGACCAAAAAGCTCATGAACGTTAGACTTGAGTATTTCAGTCAAGTGAGTGGCCATTACAGTTGAGAGATCCACTACAGTATAACCATTATATTGGGCATCTTCTTTTTGATCCTCACTAATCCATACAGCAGGCAATCCAAAAACGGGTTCAGTTGTTTCTATACCATCAACTGGTTCAATGATTCCCCCTGGGTCCATTGCCAGAAAATGATCCGTCATGAGGTCACCTTCAGCGACCTTTACACCTTTAATTTTAACGTGGTAACCACCTGGTTTTAGCTCTAAATTGTCCTTAATACGAACACTAGGAATAATCACCCCCCAATCAATAGCGAACTGTTTTCTTATATGAGTAATCCTTTCGAGAAGATCCCCATTTTGTTCAGCATCAACTAGGCTAACAAGACCATAACCAACTTCAAGTTCTACAAGCTCCAAGCTGAGTAGATCTTCCAGACTTTCTGGTTTTTCACTAACTTCCTCACTCTCAGCTCGCTTAGCATCTTCTTTTTCTTTAGCATCCCACTGCTCAATCTTGTAGGCAGTACCGACCAATATAAGACCCATCGTGATGAAAGGAAGTTTTGGAAGACCAGGAATTGCAGCAAAGGTAAAAAGCACCCCTGATGCCATGTAAATGGCCTTGGGATGAAGCCTAAATTGCTTTCCAACTTGTGAGCCGAGATTGTCATCATTAGTGTTTCTAGTAGCAATGATACCAGCAGCAGTAGAAATAATTAGGGCTGGTATTTGTGAAACAAGACCATCACCAATCGTTAGAAGGGTAAAGACTCTTGTCGCTTCATTCATTGCCATGTCGTTTTGAGCAACACCAACAATAATACCACCAATAATATTGACCGCTGTAATAAGAATACCCGCGATGGCATCACCCCGGACAAATTTACTCGCACCGTCCATAGAGCCGTAAAAGTCTGCTTCTTCAGCAACTTCCCGTCGTCGTCTTTTCGCTTCAGAATCGTCAATCAGACCAGCATTCAAATCGGCATCGATTGCCATCTGCTTGCCAGGCATAGCATCTAACGTAAAACGGGCAGCAACTTCGGCAACTCGACCAGCACCTTTAGTGATGACCATAAAGTTGATGATGACGAGGATAATAAAAACAATGATACCTACGACATAATTACCTTCGACAACAAATTCACCAAATGATCGAATAATTTCACCAGCGGCCTCCGTGCCAGATCCACCACCACGAAGAAGAATATTACGAGTCGAGGCTACGTTCAAACTCAAACGAAAGAGAGTCATCACAAGGAGAACTGAAGGAAAGGTAGAAAAATCGAGAGGTTTCTTAGTGTATACCGACACCAAGAGTATCATAATACTCAGACTCAGCGTTAAAGCTAAGAGAAGGTCCAAAAGAAGCGGTGGAATCGGTACGATCATGACCGAAAGAATTAATAGCAAACCTACAGCAACAGTAATATCTGAGTTTGAAGTAAGAAAGCTAAATTTTTTAAAGAATCCGTCCATGGATTATCACCTTTTAGCTAAGAGCCTTTTGCTTTTTCTTAAGTTTATAAACAAATGCCAACACTTCTGCTACTGCTTTATAGAGGGTGCGAGGCACGCTATCACCTATTTTTGTTGTCTTATAAAGAGCACGAGCAAGAGGAACATTCTCTACCACTGGCACATTATGCTTCTTTGCAATTTCTCTAATTTTTAATGCCAGATGATCCGCCCCCTTTCCAATGACTTCCGGAGAAACCATTTCAGAAGCATCGTATTTAAGGACCACCGCAAAGTGAGTTGGGTTTGTGACAACAACATCAGCAGTGGGAATATCAGCAATCATCCTCTTCGTGGCCATTTCTCTTTGAACCGCGCGAATCCGTTGTTTAATTTCAGGATTACCATCTTGCTCTTTATGTTCTTTTTTCGCCTCTTCTTTGGTCATACGTAGTTTTTTTTGGTAACTTATTTTTTGATAAGCGAAGTCACCAATAGCGATAATCGAAAAGGCTCCAATAATAGAAAATGCAATCTTGGCGAAAAACCATCTCGCATAAAAGAACCCCTCAACGAAAGAAACATGAAAATATCCTTGAAAGGTGTGAAGTTCATCTTTGATCATGTAATAAACAACCGCGAGAATAAAAACAAATTTACAAACTGCCTTCAGAGCTTCTACTAAACTCTTCATGCTAAAGAGTTTTTTAAATCCGCTGATAGGATTAATTCTTTCCGGTTTAAATTCCAAAACCTCTGTACTAAACAGGAAACCAATCTGTGAAACAGTAGCGATTATCCCCACACAAAAAGCAGTTAAAAGAACCGGTGCCACACAAGTCCCTGCCGTTGTCACAGTTTTCATCAAAATAGTCTTGATACTCTTTTCAGTAAATGCTTGATCAACATCAAGCATATACAGCCATTCAACGAATTCCGAAAGGGTTTCAAAAACAAAAACGAGGGAAAGCATAAGCGTCAAGATCGAAGCAGAGAGCACAAGAATAGAGGAAAGTTCACGCGAACTCGCTACCTCTCCTCTTTTACGGAATTGATCAATCCTATGCTGGGACGGCTCTTCCGTTTTTTCCTGATCTGAATCAAATTCTTCAGCCACGTACTTTCCTTACTTAGGTAATAAACTGAAACCATTCGCCTAACTTATCTGTGTAGATTCGAAAAGCGACTCTAAAAAACTCTGAGGAACTGGCTGCAAAAACAAGCAGTCCTAATCCAATATTAACAACAAAGCTCACCATGATAATATTCATCTGAGGCACCGTTCGAGCAATGATCCCCAAAATCACCATGATAAACATATTCGTAAAAATTAGCGGGCTCGCAAGAAGAAGTGCGGAGAGAAAGATTCCCTTAAACACTCTTAAAAAATATTCTGGGCTCGATGCCATTTTACCAAGGTCATAGGCATGAATACTAAAAAAGGAAGCAAAAATTCCTTTAAACATAGGAAGAAGAGCTCCAGAGGAAATGATGATAACGATCATAGTCCATTGAAGAATTCTTTCAAAAGGACCAACCCGTGATGCACTCTGAGGGTCAAAATAGGCAACGGCACCAAAACCAATTTGCTGAGTGATCACCGACCCTGAGGCAGTAAAGAGGTCCATCAAGCACTTGACGAGAAATCCTATTAATAAACTTATGGCTCCATAAAAAATGGTCAAAACCCAAAAGTTATTTTCACCGATATAAGCCATGTCTTGATAGACCTGTGATTTCACTAGTGGAAAAAAAGCATAGCTTAAAATAAGACTAAAAAGGACCTTCACCATATTGGGAATTCCTGTGTTATCAAAGATTGGCAGCTGAATGACAATAAAAAGCCATCTCGTAAAAACGAGCCAAAAGCAGGTGAGGGCTTGAATATCTGAGACTGCTACATTAATCAATGATTCTCCTCTTAGTTCTGGCTAACGATTTCTGGTATTTGTAAAATCAGTTCTTTCGTAAAATTCGTGAGCGTCTCTGACATCCATGGGGCAAAGATAACCATAGCCCCAACAATCACTAGGACTTTAGGAATAAAAGAGAGTGTTTGCTCATTGATCTGAGTGACAGCTTGGAAGAGAGATACGAGAATACCCATAACGAGGGCTCCAATCAGCATCGGACTTGCCACAAATAAAGTCACCTTTATAGCCTGATTCGTAATTTCAGAAAAAATGTCATAACCCATAAAAAGTTCCTTTAATTAAATGATCTCAAAATTGAGCCCGTCACTAACTGCCAACCGTCAACGAGAACAAAAAGTAGTAGTTTAAAGGGTAATGAGACAACAACTGGTGGTAACATCATCATCCCCATGGCCATAAGTACTGATGCCACGACCATATCGAGAATGAGAAAAGGGATGTACAATAAAAAGCCTATCTGAAAAGCTGTTTTAAGTTCAGAAATAATAAAAGCCGGGATGAGAAAGTGAATGGGTACTTGATCGATTGTCGCTGGCGCTTTATCCCCTGTAATATCATAAAAAAGTCCAATATCCGCTTTCCTGACCTGCTTTGACATAAAGTCGCGTAAATGAATTTCAATAACCCCAAGAGTTTGCTCAGTCGTGATTTGTTTTTTTACGTATGGCTGAATGCCTTGATTATAAATGGCCATCCCCGTGGGCTTCATAACAAAGATGGAAAGAAACAATGCGAACCCTACCAAGAGTTGATTCGGTGGTAAGTTCTGTGTACCGATCGCTTGCCTCATGAACGAAAGAACAACGATTATTCTTGTAAAACATGTGCAAAGAATAAGAATTGCAGGAGCTAAAGTTAAAACGGTGAAAAGCACTAAAACCTGAATCGTATCGACAAGATCAGTTCCCTGACCAAAGTTCACAGAAAGTCCCGGAAGACCCACATTACCTTGCTGAGCATGAACAGCTCCAGCAAGTAAGAATAAAAGAGTTGTCATGAATCCTTTCACTGTCTTCCCTTTATTGTAATGGTTTAAGGTCTTTCATTTTATTTTTTATTTGATCAGAGAATTTCGCCTTATGACTATTTTTGGCGGCCTTCATTTCTTTCTCAATTGCTTGTAGTGCGATAGAAGAACCCTCTTGTGTCTTACCCAAATGACTCTCTTCTGACACCTCATGCTCAAGAAAGTCTTTTAATTTGAACTCTTTATTCGTTTCGTTTGCACTTCCTAAGGTCGAATCAAAATTGCTTCCACTAATTTGTTTTTCTCCCTCTTTAAATAGACCATTCATATCATTAAGTTCTGAAATCATATGAAGACCCTTTTCGCTACTGCCCACTAGAAAAACTTGTTTGTGAGCACGAATCAGAAGCAGACTTCTTTTTGGACCTATATAGGTTGTATTAAGGACCTCTACTATCTTTGTGCTATTTAGGAACCCTAGTTTTCCTTTCTTGAAGGCACCCTTTTTCAAAAGAGTGACTACACCGTAAAAGAGAAGCAAAACTAAGGCCAAAAACCCAACGAATTTACCGATGTAACTCATTAAATTAAATGAACCTTCTTCTTTCTTAGGAGCTGCTAGGGCCACATTGACGGAGTCTTCCTTGGCACCAGTGTCATTTGATTGACCTAGTTTAATTGGTTTCTTCGCATCAACCTCGATTGCTTGTTCTTTTTCTTTGAGAAGTTTATCTAAATAAGACTCATCGTATTTGTCAGCAGAAGGTTTCGCTGTGATTCTCTCCTCTTTGACAACAGCTGGTTTTCTTTGAACCGGAGAAACCGCGACATCAGACTTTTTCTTCGGAAAACTTACGATAACTTTGTTTCCTTTGAGAACCATACTGGTTTTATCAGTAAGTCTTTCAACATTCCCCGGAATGTAAGCCCTCACACGCACAAGGTCTTTATTAAACTGATAGGCCATAAGTTTTGAATCAAAAGCTCTTTGAAAAGTGAACTTCTTTTCGATTTTAGGCCAGACAAAAGAACCAGGAAGGGCGACTTGAACAAAGTCCTTTTTTACCGAAACCTCTGGAAAGTCATTGGTGTCTTTATCGAGGGTAATAATGATCTTCCCCTCCCTACCAAGATCAGTAAAATCCACATTTGTCACTTTGGCTTTGGCAGCGTAAGTCGATAGTGAGAAAAAGGACAAAATGCATACTAATAACGTTCTCATAACTCTTCCTAAGTTTGATTCGTTCGTTTATTTCAATGTTTCAATTCGCTCAACAGGAGAAATAATATCAGTGAGCCTGATACCAAATTTCTCATTCACAACCACAACCTCACCTTTAGCAACTAACTTTCCATTAACGAGGATCTCAAGTGGCTCACCAGCAAGTTTATCAAGCTCTAATACCGAACCCTGTCCTAGCTGAAGGAGATCTTTGATTACAACACTTGTTCTTCCTAGCTCAACTGTAACTTTAAGAGGGATATCTAATATAAAATCAAGATTCTGTACCTTTAGCTTATTAAGGGCATCATCACCGGCTTTGACCTCATCAGCAATATTCGAGATTTCTTGAATATCTTTGGGATCAACATTTCCAAGTGGTCCTTCATTGTTGTTTTCGTTTACTTCGTTTTCCATAGTTATTCTCCCTCGGGCATTTTAAAGTTTCGTTTTTCTTCTTTCATAACTTTCGTGATCTGAATGGCACGGTTTCCTTTATGGACACCGATTAAACATTTCATTTTCTCCACCCCTTCAACAGCAAGAGTAACCTCTCCTGAGGCTTCTTGATTGAGTGGAATAATGTCACCCTTTTCAAGGGTAATTAAATCGCCAACTGTCATATCAGCTTCACCAAGCTTTACTATCATGTCCGTTTTTGCGTCCATGATGTGCTCATTCATGGCGGTAGTCCAAATGGAATCGGCCATATCATTATCAGTTTGGAAACTTGAACTTAGTTTTTGCTTAATTGGCTCTATCGTTGAATAAGGAACCACAATCATTATCGTTCCCGAAGCAGACTCGAATTCAACTTCTAGTGTTGTCGCAATAATAACATCTGAAGGAGGCACAACACCGACGAACTGGGGATTAATTTCTGTTCTTAAGTACTGAGCATCAATACGATGAACGGGAGCCCAAGCTTCCTCAAGATCAGAGATGGCCATATCCATAACTTTCTTCATAAAAGAAAGTTCGATCATGGTAAATTCCTTACCTTCAATTTTTGTGAAAGGACGATCCGTTCCACCGAAATAGGAATCAATAATGGCATAAGCAAGCTTTGATTCGAATACCAGCAAAGCAGGCCCTCGAAGTTCGTTATAGCGCATGATACACATACAGCTTGGAATAGGCAGAGTGTTCACGAATTCGCCAAACTTCAAAAGGTCCGTCGAAATCATAGAGATCGTAGATATCTTTCTTAACGAGTTTGAAAGAGATACCCTGAAAGATCGAATGAATCTTTCATAGATAATTTCCAAGATCGGCATCCGTCCGCGGATAACCCTATCCTGGTTGGTGAGATCATAGGTCTGTATATTATCATCAACATCATCAGCAGCATCAAAATCGCCACCTCCATCTCCGAGAATATCCTCTGATTCACCGTCATTAACAGCATTTAAGAGAGCATCAACTTCTTCTTGACTTAAAACTTGGGCCATACGAATCCCCCTCCTGGGAAAAAGCTTAAGTGAACCTCATGTTCACCGGCCACCTGCTTAGGCAGGCTTAGTTAATTTGAAAACTGACGTAGAAAACGTCTATTACATGACCATCAACCAAAAATGAATTAATTGCGGCCTTAATTTCTTCCTTTAAAAAATTCTTTCCTTGGACCGTAAGAAGGTCTTCGGGCCTCTTACCATTCAAAGTTGTAATTATCGAGTCTCGAATTTGAGCCTTTCTTCTCTTAAATTCTTCCTCATTTGATTCTTTTGAAAACTTAAGCACTGTATTCAAGCGCACAAAACGACGAGGTCCATCACCCTGAGCGAGGTTAGCTGTGAAACCATCAAGTTGAAAAAGTTTTCCATCATCAACTTGCGCCTCACCTGTATCCTCTACTTGCCCATCCTCTCCTGTGACCTTTTTCATTTCGGCCTTAACAACGTCTCTAATAGAAGGAGAAGCAGCGAGTTTTTTATGACTCATAAATTGAAAGTAAGCAACAGCACCAAGCATAACCGTGTTGAGTATTACGAGTATTGTAAGGAGCGGATTCTTAGCAGAAGCGACTTTATTCGCTGGCGGCTGCACTTCCATTTGCTCATTTTCTTCGGCCATTTTCTTACCATCCTGGTTTTTCAGAGAGGAAGACAATGCCTACCCTCTGTCAAAAATTATACACGCTGCACGGCCAGGTTCAAGCATTCTCAAAAGGGGAAGGAATTTTCTACCTGAAGTGCTCGGCAAAAATTTCCAAGTCACTGAAAATCCGTCAATTTAATGACAGACAGCCGAAAGACCAACTTTTTTTACCGACTACTGTGCTGCTTTTCGTTTTATTAAAGATAAAAAAAGCCCGCTCAAGGCGGGCCTTCTATCCATAAATCCTAAAAAAGGAATTACATCATTTCTTTCCAAGCCTTACCTGGACGAAACTTTGGTAAAGTCTTAGCTTTAATTTTGATTTTTTCACCAGTCGCAGGGTTAACACCTGTACGAGCTGCACGACGAGTTTTAGAAAAAGTACCAAAACCGATTAGTGATACATCGTCACCTTTTTTAACTGTCTTCTTAACTACATCAATAAGTGTAGCTACAAAGTGATCAGCGTCTTTCTTTGTAAGGTGGTTAAGTTGCTTGTCCTTGAGGATTGCCTCGATCAGCTCTTTTCTGTTCATTCTAACTCCTAAAAAGTTAATTATTATTCGGATAAGAAAATGGTTACGTATTTTTTTTTAAATGACAAATTTTTTTTCGTAATGCCCGATCGGATGGGGGTTTTGGACTTTTTATTGGATTTTTTCTTGCCAAATATAGATTTCTTCCTCAAGAACAATATGAATTGATTCTAAAAAAAGACGGTCGATCGTCTCTTCTGAAACTGGATTCTCCCTTCTTTCCCAAAATTTTTGAAGTAAAATCGGAGAAAGATCCTCAAAGAAATTTGTTAATTGAATGGGAAGAGTTTCTTCAAATTTTTCTTGAAGCTTGGCCAATTTTCTTTCTAATTCAAATAAAGCTTCAATAAGAAAGAAAGCATCATTGATTTCCAAAAGACTTTTAAGCTCACCCATAAAAGACTTTATTAGAAGACTTTCATTGAGTTTATCATAAGAAAGAAAGTCATCTAAAGACAACTTTTCATCTAAAATATGACTTCTTCTGATTGGTTTCCTTTGAATGTGAGAGTACATTCCTTCAAACATAGAACTATCGTAACATAAAAAAGGCCTCGCTTTCGCAAGGCCTCTCCTTTTTGGCTAATCACTAACCCATTTAATGATTCATAATTAAAGCTTAACTAGATCTCTTTTTTGCAGTTCTTTGATGATCTTATCAAAATGTGAGGCTGGATAAGCACCCCTAACGGCAATACCATTAAGAACAAAGCCAGGAGTTCCTTGGATACCAAACTTAGCTGCTTCGGCCATATCTTGTTTAATTCGCTCATTGACCTCTTTGGATTTGATATCTTTAGCCAATTTGCTCATGTTTACACCAAGTTTCTTTGCAACTGCATCAAGAAAACTCTTTCCATTCTTTAATTTTCTTTGATTCTTGAAAATCTCATCATGGAACTCAAAGGCTTTATCTTCATTTTGAAGACGAATAGCCTCAAAATATTGAGCTGCAATCATTGCTTGCTTATGAAAACTCAGAGGAAGATGCTTGTAGATGAACTTGATCTTACCTTTATACTTTTCCATTAGTTCCGTAACCGTACCAAAACCTCTCGTACAGTACGGACACTCAAAGTCAGAGTATTCCACTAGGACAAGGGGTGCATCTTTTGGACCCCTCATGGCCTCATCATCTCTAATTTGTGGCTTCAGAGGATTTTTAAAAGATTCCTCAAAGGCCATCTCTTCTCTTTGTGTCTTACTTGTCTCAGCTACCTCCTGAATAGTTTTCATAAAAGCTGCAGGATTCGCCTTGATAGCTTCAAAAATTATTTCAGGCTTTTCTTTGAGAGTCTTTGCCAATTTATCTTCATTCATACATGAAGATAGACCCAAGACTGCCGCGGCCATTAAAAATACACTCAATTTTTTCATCTTTATTCCTTTTCTTATTGTGGATGACCACTATTATTCTTCATTTCCTTTCCAGAAAATCAACCTTTTGTTTCATCATTCTCAACTAAATTCCTCTCTACCCAATCAAGATACTTATTAAGCTTACGCGTTTGATCTCTAAAAAAGGGATATCCAATCAAATGAACTCTCTTTCCATAATTTCCCTTGAGGAAGCTTCGCATTGTACTAAAGATAGCAAAAGCAGGTGTAGCTACTATTTGGTAGAGGTGGCGCGCTAAAAAACAATACATCAAAAAAGTAACGATCAACACAATCAAGATAATCTTATCCAAGAGTCGCGCCTGTTCGCTTAGAAAGAAATTAATTTTCGGATCTATAGGTAAAATTTGTTCTGCAAGATTGATAAGGCTACCATAAAGCTCATTAGCAAAGGCATAGAGAGTGATACTAACAGCAAGAATCGTTGCAATGAGATAAAGAATGTAGTGCATGAAAAAGGTGGTTTCAAACACTGGCTGATGAATCCTTGTGTATTTCTTGGGGATAACCACCTTTAATAAACTTTTATTGGCTTCTGCTGTTTCAATAGAATTAAAAAAGAATTCACTAAACTGACTTAATAATTTTAAATCGGTGAAGAAGTCAGGATTGTAGCTTGAACTCTCACCATTATTCCTTTTTTCACAATACTCACCTATCGTTCGAAAGGGTCTCAGCAGAAGGTCACTTATATAGATTGAGGTAATGCTGATAAAAATGAGAAGAAGAGCGGCATAGGGCATTAAATCTATAAGAGTGCTTGAGAGAAAGTCATAAAAAACCTCCTCAAAACGATCCATACCATTAATCTCATTGGCCCTAAAGAATAAAAGGTCTAAGCTTAATAAGATGAAAATACACCCTCCCATCACACCAAATGAGAATAGTGATACCGTCGTCATCTTAAGCGATGTCCCTAATCTAAACTTAGCTTCCTCATCTTTCCATAGTCTTTGCCAATAAGACTTAAGAGGAGAAAGCTTACTCTTCAACCTTTGAGTAAGGGTCAAGAAATGTACTCCTGTTGCAATTGATACCATTATAAGGACTTAGCTCCTAGAATACTTTACAGAAAATGTTTCCTGCTTTGTTTTAGTCTCCTCCAAACTCGGCTTTTAGATGCCATCCTGTTAAAGGCCCGCCGTTAATTTTCTGTCAATTCTAGCCCTCCTTCAGCCATTTTCCCTCTTGGGAAAAGTGTTTAAGTTTTTGACAACAGTTGAGAAGGTTACAGGGTTAAGCGAAAAGTCCCTGTCATCAACCCGGTAAGCCACTGAAATTACATAAGTCAGGCCTTAAAAAGGACTCCCCCCTATACCTGACTGGTTTGGCACGTTTTCTGCAACGTAATAGGCATATAGCTTTAATTGTTTTCTAACTAGGAGAGAGAGATGAAAACACAAAAACTAAAGACCATTGGTCGCAATCTAGGAGTGCTTAGTCTGACAGCACTCATGCTAGCTTCATGTGGATCAGACAGTAATGAGAGTGCACCAGCACCAGTGAACAACACAACCACGACAACGAATTCCAACCCTGTTTTTAATAACACAGGAATTAATGGAAACGATGCTAGTGTTTGGAACTCACTAAAAAGTCAAAATAGCTGCCCTCAAGGCAGAATGAGTGATTTAACTTTTCAAATCACAGGCGGAAACACTTACGGTAACACTATTGTTCAAGCTCAACTTCAGTCTGGAACATCTAGTGGAAGTGTCCAAGCATCATATTATGGAATCAGTGGCAATAGAGACCTTCTTTATGTTCAAAAGGTCGCCAATGGAAACGGTGCTACTTACAATGTAGTCGTTTCGTATTGTAACTGGAGTCTAAATGGCATGACGATGATCGGCGACGGTGCTTCCATGTCAAACTTTCAAGTTCAAAACCTCGTTCTCAACAATGGTAGTAATTGTACAACAGGTGCTGTAACCGCTGGTTACGTAGCATTTCAAAGTCAATTAGCAGCTGATTACACCAACCCACAAGGTTTTGTTCCTGTTCAATTCGCATCAGCAGGAATCAACTGTTATTAATTTAAGGTAATTTATAAAAGCTCCAAAGGAATGGAGCTTTCTCTCTACTCTCTCTCAAGTGAGGGGTGAGGGTGAACATTACCTTCACTCCTCTCTTAAGAAAAAGAGTCGAGACTAAATTACCTCTTTTCTTTAATGACTTTTAAAGAAGAGAGGGCTCACTTTTGCTCTGATTTTTGATGTACTCAGAAAGACCTTGAGCAACAGCTTTGGCATAACGATCTTGAAAACGATCATTAAGAAGCTTGTTGAGCTCTCTCGAATTAGAAAGAAAACCCACCTCAAGTAAAATCGCAGGTCTCTTGGTTAAGGCCAAAACATAGAAAAGGCCAGGCTTCACTCCGCGATCTTTTAGCTTATACTTTTTCCCAACTATCTTTTGAATGCGAGAATGAATGGAAGTCGCTAAACCCTTTGAATACTTTACTGTCCTGTCAATCACCAAGTCCGTAAGAATCTTATTAACAATAAGCTCTTCTCCCTTAAGGTTTTTGTTTTCCACGCTCTCAACCTTTTTAATGGCTGAGTCATTGTGATTATCAAGGTAGTAAGTCTCAAAACCCCGTGGTTCATTCGCTTCAGACGCATTAACGTGAACACTAATGAAATAATCAGCCTTAATTTTATCAGCAATCTCCGCTCGTTCAGCAAGAGAAACTGTCCGATCCACACTTCGAGTCAGATAGGAATTAAAATTGCGCTTACCCAATTCTTCATGAATCTTTTTAGCCAGAGAAAGCGCAATATCCTTTTCACGAATAAGACGCCATTTTTTCTTACCATAATAAAAGCGAGCACGAGCGCCTTCATCCTCTCCGCCGTGTCCGGGGTCAATAAGAATGGTCACTGCCTGAGCAGGTAGAATCAAACTAATCAATAGAGTACAAATAAAGATAAAAACTTTCATTAATACAGCTTCTGTAATTTGTGACCGGGAAAATAATGGGCCAAGATCGCCTTATAATCCCATCCCTTATCGGCAAGATCAAGAGCCCCCAGCTGGCACATACCTACCCCATGCCCTAGCCCATCACCTTTAAGTCTTAAGACACTTTTATAGGGTCCAGACATTTCTAACGTTAGTCTAAAGTTATTAGAGGGAACAATAAAACGTCCAAAGTACCTCCTCAAAAGAGATTTTTTAAAGACCAAAACTTTATCCCCTAAATAAAAGCGAATCACACGGGAAAACTTTTTGTCAGGAACAATTTTGATTTCCTTTTTTAAGTCCTGAGATTCAATTTTGGTGATATGCCCTTTTCGCTTTGCCCATTTGAGGAACTTTTTAAAACGACTCAAGCTTAAGGTTTTATCAAAACCTCTCTCTCCATGATCCTTACAAAAGGGACAGGGAACCGATTTGTAACCCTTTACCCTATTTTGCCAAACCTGTTCTGGCCTTAAGGTTTGTCCACCACATTTCGCATGAAAAAAGATAGGACTTATCTTTCCTTCACCATGAGAGAGTACATACCCCTCAGTTGATTGGGCAGCAAGTTGGGTTTTCAAATTCGTATCAAAAAAGTTTCCTGAGACTTGATGTTTTTCAGAACTCTCCAGGTGATAATAGGTTTCATGTCCTGCTTCACGACTCACTTGTCTGCTTCTCATTTTATGAATCGCATAGCTTCTCGCTGCTACGGCCTGCGCTTTTAAGGCTTCGATTGGCCACTTTGAATTCATTTCTCGTGCCAACAAACTTGAAATATAGTTTTCCAAATCTGTTTCATGGATAACATCACAGCTATTGTTATTTTTTGAAGTCACGACGTGAAGAAGGCCTTGATACTTATCCTTCGCCAAAGAAATAAGACCTGTTGCCGAACCAAGTGAAGCCAAAAGGACCGGTTTGCTTTGCCTTTTCTTTTGAGAAAGATTTCGGCATTTAAACTTAACGGCTTTTCGTCCTTTAAATTTTCTAATCTGATTACTGAGATGGGATTTTCTTTTGAGATCAGTGCCTGTGATAATGACATCTTTGAGAGACTTTTGAACTCTGACTCTGATACGAGGGGCCCTTAACTCTGGTCCCTTTTGAGGCTCCTTTCTATCTAGGCCATAAATCTTGGCAATACTTGCAAAGGCGCTAGTGCTCATCAGAAAGAAAAGGGTGATCGTTAAACCTTTCAACTGGGCTCCTTCCATGGTGCCAAAATTTTCATCTTCTCAAAGAGATGAACCTCAAGTTAAATAATAACGCCTTTAGTAATTAAATTCAATGATTCTGGGATGTTAAGAAAGAGCTTCCATTACTTTTTGGAGGTCAAGCCATGCGGATCTCTTCATATTAGGGTTAATTTGCAAAATATCGGGATGAAAAATCGGAAAAGCCTTTATCGTTGTCTCATTTCCTTTATTTTGAACCAGTAGGCTGACCTCTTTTCCATGAACCCGCGATAGCCTTTCTTTCTTTCCAAGAATGATGTTGGTAGCGACAGCTCCTAAGCAAACGACAATGATTTCTTTATGCTTATCGAGTTTATTTAAAACTTGATGCCACTGAGCCGTGCCCAATTCCTGATCTTTCTCGATGAAAACCCGGCAATAAGTATTTTCAGATAACTTCATGGCAGCAATCATTTTGGAAAGAAGATCACTATGGGGGGCTTCTGGGTCAAAGTCTTTTGGCCTATCCCCTAGGAAAAGAACCTTGGTCTGTTGGCTTAGGGCCTCAACAAATAAGGGATAGTCACCTTCTTGTTCGCTTTTAATATTCAATTCGTCTAAATTGATCTTATCAATACCAGCTTCTGCCTTGATCTTTGCCTCGCCACCGGGAAAGGTGACAGAGCCTTTCGTTTCACTTTGCTCTTCCACAAAACGACCGAGAGATTGCAACACCTGCTTTCTCTCATTTTCATTTTGGGGCTCACTTCCCGCAACACGCGGTCCCTGAGTCACTAGAGGCACTTTTGGCTTCGGCTTATCCCAAACACCTTTTATTGGCTTAAGGGAAATCAGAACCTGTGAAAACAAAGCTTCAGCATAGCTTGGAAAAGGAAAGCTTCCCTTTTTATTCACTTCCTGAATCGACTTTCGCAAGTCTTTGTAATCAATAGGTTCGTCTTCAGAGAAATTAGACAATTTTAATCGCCTTTTAATTGGAGGATTTTACCCTACGGTAATAATCTCCCATAAATCCCAAACTCCCATTTCTTTGTAAAGACGAGTCTCATAAAAGACGAAAAATAATATAACCCTGCCCTGTAGAGGGTGGTTTACCTGCAACGGGTCAAAGACCCACCAATTGAGGAGTTACGGCCATGTCTAAAGAGGTCGACTTTAAATTTGAAAAATTTGAAGAGTATTTTGGCGAAATAAGCCAAGTCAAAAAGCAAATTGATGATTGTCGAATTTGTGGAACAAAGCTCGTTTTCACTCATCTCTCTGACTATAAAAATCTTTATGTCCAAGAGACAGCAAGATGTCCAGAGTGTGGTGGTGGAAATAAGAAATTAATCCATATATTAAATTAAGAATCCGACAAAACTTTTAAAATATTCTTAGCAACCTTAGTGCTTACTCCTAAGGTTGAGACCACTTGGGAGACATCCAGTTTCCCTAGCTCTTCTGGTTTCATTTCAAGACGACTTAATATTTGGTTTCGTGTTTTTGGCCCAACACCCTCAACTTGATCCAACCAACTAGTAAAAGTTCTCTTTTTCTCAGCTTTATGATGAAGCTTTCTAGAAAATCGGTGGGCCTCATCTCTCATTTGTGTCACTATACGAAAAAGAGATTTATTTTTAGAGAGAATATAGGGATTAGCCCGGTTAGGAATAAAGAGACGCTCTTCGCTTTTTGCAATTTCCGCTTCTTTAAAATTTCCTTTTGCCTTTGATTTGGCCACAGCACAAACAGGTATCGTTAAGCCTTTTTCTTTTAAGACCTCACAAAAGACACTTAGTTGCCCCTTTCCACCATCAACAATGAAGGCATCGGGAAGATCTCCATGTTCAATTCTTCTCTCAAGCACTTCCTTCATCATGGCAAAATCGTTATTGCCCTCATCTCTTGGTTGGAGGTGATAACTGCGGTAGGCTTTCTTATCCGGTCTTCCGTCACGAAAAACAATTTGTGATGCTGTCGGTGAAGCTCCTTGAAAAATTGCTATATCATAACACTCCAAAAGAACAGGTCTTTCTTTCATTCCCAAAAGTTCTTTGAGCTTATTTAGGCCCACGTAAACACTATCCTCATTTGTTACTCGTACTCTCTGAGTTTCTTTCGCGTGATCGTGAGTGAGTTTCATGAGGGAGGTAAAGTCGAAACCTTTAACTTTTGGAAGATGAACTTTAATTTTTGCTAGGCTCTTTAAAGCCTCTTGAAGAAGTTTATTATTAGCCCCACTAAATTCCGTCACGAGCCTTTCTGGGTAGGACTCATGTCCTTCGGCATAGTATTGAAAAAGAAAGTTGATGACTTCAGCTTCAATATCTTCACCACAATCAACAACGGGAAAATGAAAGTTTTTATGCCCGAGAAGAAGTCCATTTCTAATGAGGTAAAGAGAAAGCTCGACTTCGATATCACCAACGTAATAAGCGACAATATCCACATCGCGCGCGCTTCCCACAATCTCTGCATTTTCTTGCGTACTAAATTGAATGAAGTTTTCAAGAACTTCTAAATTATCGCGAAGGAGTGCCGCATGCTCAAACTCCTCTTTCTCTGCCAAGGAGAGCATTCTTTCTTTGAGAATTTTAATCGATTGTTCACCTTGGTTTTCAAAAAAATTAAGCGCGAGTCTTAAATCTTCCTCATATTTTCTTTCACTAATTTTTTCCACACAGGGAGCACTACATTGTTTAATTTGATAAAGAAGACACGGTTCTTTACGTGAGTTGAACTCTCTTAAATTACAATCTCTGAGCTGAAAAGATTTAACAATAATTCTTAAAACATCTGAGATATTGCTTCCATGAACAAAAGGCCCGTAAACTTTTTTTCCCTCAGTTCTTTTCACTTTTCTTTGATAGATCAATCGAGGATACGGCTCATTAAAATCGATAACCACATAAGGATAAGACTTATCGTCTCTCATCATAATATTGTATTTCGGACGATATTTCTTAATGAGATTATTCTCTAGAATCAAAGCCTCAGCCTCATTCTCAGTGAGGAAAAAGTCCAAATCTCTAATATGGCCGACAAGGATTTCCGTCTTAGGGGACTTCGCTCCCTTTTGAAAATAACTAGAGACCCTAGACTTCAAATCCTTTGCTTTACCGACATATAAGACTTTGCCACTACTTGAGCGCATAAGATAACAGCCAGGTTTACGTGGTAAACTCTTCGCTTTCTCCAATAATTTTAATATGATAGATGACTGCATACCTTCTCTTTTACCTTCTTTTTCCCTTTTCTTTATGCGTCGCGAGTCGTCTTTACTTAGCTTCGACAATCCTTATACTTATCCTAGTATTTAACAGGAAAAGTCCTCGTTTTTTCCCATGCTATCATTTAAAGGATCCCCATGAGTCAACTTGGTGTTGGTAAAGAAGTTCTCTCTTATTGTAATAAATGTAAACTCACATTGGCCCATCTCATAGTAACCATGAAGAGTGATACCACCATTGGTAAAGTTCAGTGCAAGACTTGTACTGGAACTCATGCTTACAAGGACCCATCTGGTGTCAAAGCTTCAAAAACGAGACGAGGAAAAAAAGCGACAAAGAAAACGGCTTCAAAGGACTCTATCTCTGATATTTGGATGGACAAGGTTGCCTCATCGAGCAGCAAATCTCAGAAATACTCGATTAAAACGAAATTTGAATTAGGCGATATCATTGACCATCCCAAGTTTGGGCCTGGAGTGATCGATAAGCTTATTGATGCTGATAAAATTCAAGTGATCTTTAGGCATGACATCAAGACTTTGATTCATAACCGTTAGGCACCGCGTTTTGGATGCCCAGTAGGCATTAAAAAAGGCTCCCTTCAGGAGCCTTTCTTTTTTTAATTTAAAAATTTTTTTGAATTAGAAGCCAATTCCAGCCCAGCCGCCAATTGAGGCACCAGCACGAACTCCACCCATACCGTAAGGTGTTCCTCCAAAGAAACCACCATAGCCTGCACCACCGGCACCGTAACTGCCGTAGCCCCCCATTCCTTGGACGCCAAGTCCATAGGATTGACCGGCTTGAAGGTAATTATTGTAAAGTCCTTGAGCCGCAGCCTGACCCGCACGATAATTTCCTTGATTAATATAATTAGAAAATTGAGAGCGTGTCTGCTGTTGCTGATAAGCTTGCATTTGTTGTTGTTGCTGTTGTTGCCACCAGTTATTACCGCCCCAACCGCCGGTATTGCCCCAGTAACTTCCACTAGGATTCCAACCACCGTTAAAACCACCGCCGCCATTCATGCCGCCGCCGCCGTTGAAGCCACCATTAAAGCCTCCATTAAGACCACCGCCATGAAAACCGCCGTTGATGGGAGGAAAACCTCCACCTGTGCCAATTCCCATACCGCCGTTCCACATACCGGGACCACCAAAAGCCCATCCAGGAGTTCCCATATGGCCACCCATTCCGTAACCGCCTCCAGGCATACCAGCGCCAAAGCCACCAGCTCCTGGACAAGGTGCTGTGAAGCACATAACTGCGCCACCACCAGCTCCGGGATAGCCTAGTCCGCCCCCAAAGCCTAGGTTGATTCCTCCACCTAAACCAGGATAAGGAAGACC
Source organism: Bacteriovoracales bacterium (assembly GCA_030149295.1). Lineage (GTDB taxonomy): Bacteria > Bdellovibrionota > Bacteriovoracia > Bacteriovoracales > Bacteriovoracaceae. The sequence goes on from JASBRV010000099.1 coordinate 20,492, forward strand.
CATTCCACCACCTATATTGATGCCTCCGCCGATACCGATGCCACCACCGATACCGCCGCCGATACCCATTCCAGGCATACCGAAGCCACCACCGATACCCATTCCAGGCATACCGCCACCCATGCCATAGCCCATACCGAAGCCGTTACCAAAACCGCCTCCAAAGCCACCACCGGGTAGTCCAAATCCTCCGCCAATACCGATACCACCGCCGATACCCATTCCAGGCATGCCAAAACCACCACCCATTGGGTAGCCGCCCATTCCAAATCCAGGATAGCCAAGACCACCACCGATTTGAATGCCTCCACCGATACCAATTCCAGGACCGCCAAAGCCGCCGCCAAATCCACCACCGACACCAAAGCCAGGTCCCATCATGCCGCCCATAAAGCCGGGACTAAAACCTGCACTAAGAAAAGGTGAACCAAAACCGCCGAAGCCATTTCCACCCATTCCACCAAAACCAGCGAAAGCTCCATAAGGTGAACCATTACAGCTCATAAGACCTTCTGCTTGTTCAGGAAGAATAGGATTAGCTCCTCGAGTAATTGAGTAATCAAGATATGAATTAAAACGTGACGTACAGGCCGCATGTCCAGCTTCATAAGCTCCGGCCCATTCTTTTTGAGATTTATAAGCGTATCTTGCACCAACATAAGCTGAACCAAAAAGAGCAAGTGGTCCGGCAACAATTCCAAGAGCATCTACCCATGGATTGGATTTTTCTTGCTGGCTAAAAAGACAATCAACACAATCCACATCAGCGCCACCGGCGATCTCAACGCGAAGACACGCACGATATTCATCAGCGTAACGCACTCTTTCCTCTTCATCGGGGAACATTGTACGACAGGTATTATTGTCATAGGCAAGTGCCGTGTGCCCGAAGAGCAGCGCCATTAAAGATTTAAGTAGTACAAACTTCTTGAGGTGACTCATAGTCTTCTCCAAATATTCTTCACCAATCGGATTTAATCCGCTTCATCTCAATCGAATTATCGGTGAGATAGAGAAATTACTTTAGGCAAAGCTTTAAAGTTGACTTAAATCATTGAAATTATGAACTAAAAAGGTCATAAACCTCCCTATGATAACTGACCACTGGCTCAGCTGGGCCCTTCTTATCGCTTTTCTTCTCTTTCTCGCCTACACCTTAATAGTAGTGAAAGAAGAAAAAGCTAGTTTTCGAGACTCTGCTAAGGAATTTGTTTTTCACCAATATTCCTTTCAAGTGCCTAGTTGGTGGGGGCTTATTGAAGAAAAAGAAAACCTTATCAGGTGGCAACGAACAGATACCCGCTACGATTGGGAAGCGAAGCTTGAAAGAGAGGAGAGCTTAAACACAAAAATCTCAATAGAAGAAGATTTCAAAAATCGAATTGAAGGTCTTGAATTGATTTTTGATCTCGATAGTAGCGATATCCTCATGCCAGGTGATTTCAAGGACCGCAAAGAAGTTAAAGAAGGTGATCTTGAGATTGTTCGCATTGAAGGAACGGCAACCCAAAAAGGCACTGAGCGCTGCTATTTCGATGCCTTTCTTTTTAGAGATCTCAAGCGGGGTGAAACCCTCTTCGCCTCAAGCCACTCTAGTGTCCTCAATGGGCTGGTTGAAGGGCCTTACTTCGAAGAGATGATCAAATCTGCGAAATGGTCCCAAAAGGTTCTAGGTTGAGTTTGGTTACTTTTTTACAAGACAACTACCCCTTTAGCTAATTAACTGATAACAACCACCTCAATGCGTTTTAAAGAGGATTTATCATGAAAAAACTGGCCCTATTAGCAGCTCTTTTGTCTGCGCCTACTTTTGCTGAAGTTCAGTGTTATTACCGATTCACAGACAGCACGATTACGATCACTCCACAGATGAAAGTGAATGCTTGCACGGCAGATTTTATTTGGGGAGCAGACAACGTTTGTTTCACAGGAAGTGCAAAATCACTAGCTAAAGAAATTAATAAAGGAACTTACTCATGGGAAAGCTCAGGCTTAAGCGTACGTGAAGCTGAAGTTCTTGATAAAGACTCTGTTCATTATAAAGGAGTTGATGCTCAAAGCTTTTTCGCTTCCACGAGAACAATTTATCGTTGCCAATAAAAAAGTAAATGAAGACATAAAAAAACCCCTCATTAAAGAGGGGTTTTTTTGATCAATCTTTAAGAAGGTTTTAGTTCTTTTTAGTTGAGAAGGTACGAATTTTAGAAACCAGAAATTGGTGAATTTCTTCATCTGTTCCAAAAACGTCATCAATCATTTCACAGTCCATTAAGAATTTTGTCATTCTTAAAGCCGTTTCATGAAGGCTTTCTACCAAATAGAGACCAGAAATATTCTCGCCAGAAAAACCTTTAATGATTTCTTTTCTCGCATGGTTAAACATTTCAGATTCTGTGACATCCTCAGGGAGGTTGTCCGCACCCATTTTATCTTCAACTTCTTCAATTGCTTGATCGCGGATATCTTCGTCAGTCGCGAAACTTACCCCGTATTCCGTGGCCATGGCGTCAGCCAATGCCTCACGCTTGTCTATGTCGAACTCAATCATTTTTGCTTCTGCCAACAAATTGATGGTGTACGCAGCAAGAGTTCTGAGCGTGTCAAAATCAGTTCTCATGAACACATCCTAACTTCTGTGACCCAAAGGGTTAACTTAAATACTACCGTCAGTCTATCGAATTGGTCAGCTTCCTACAAGAAGATAGTTTACTAAAAACAACAATTTATTTCTTTCTGATCACCTTTTTGAGCAAACTCAATTCCCCCATTACGGAAAGTAATAGAAAATAAGTAACGCCTCCTGCCAGAGAAATGGCAACGAAAGAGACAAGCTTGGAAAGTAATTTTGCGTCCATGTGAAAAAAACTTTGAGAAAGGTATTCCGTCATTAGTCCACAAGCCAAACCTGCAATCAGAATTTTTAAGAGACGCAGTGGAAAGAAGAAACCAAGGCCGAGATTGAGATGGCGAGAAAGGAAGAGGCCTTGCAGTGCACAATTTAAAAGCATGGAAAGGCTGGTTCCAAGGGCAAGAACAGCATAACCATATTCAGGGACAAGTAAAAAACAAAAGATGATATTCACCGTGATACAAAAAACAGAAATCATCACAGGGATCTTAGGCCTATCTAAAGCAAAGAACGAAGGAGCAAAAATCTTATAAAGGCCATAAAAAGGCAGACCCCACAAATATTGCTTGAGGGCCAAAGCTGAATTCATCGAGTCCGATCTTGTGAAGGCTCCACGCTCAAAAATAATATTTACACTCTCCAAATCCAAGGCGAGCATCAGAGCAAAAGCAGGTGCAATCAGTAACCAACTCATTTGATAACTAGTAGAGAGAATGGAGCGTGCCTCCTCATTCTCTCCCTTTTTAAGTGCTTCGGAGAAGTGAACCAAGTTCGACCCGGCGATAGAGACACTAAGAATCCCAACGGGAAATTGAAAAAGTCTAAAGGCATAAGTCAGCCAAGAAACAGCCCCAATTTGAGTGCCAGTAGCAAGAATGGTCGTCACAAGGATATTTATTTGAGTTGCCGCAATCCCTACGGTCCCGATCCCGAGGCGATTGAGAATTTTCCCTGTCCACTCATTTTTAAAGGAGAAGACTCCGGTTGGCGCATACCTCTTATGAAAGAGAAGAGGGATCTGCAAAAGCATCTGAAAAACACCACCAAACAACACTCCTAGGGCGAGGGCCAAAGCAGGGTGAGCCCCTTTTTCCTCAAGCACGGGCGGAAGGAAAATCATGGAAAGAATCATGACGACATTAAAAAGCGCAGGCGCTAAGGCTGGCACAAAGAACATCTTTAAGGTATTGAGCGCCCCCATAAAAAGAGCTGCTAAAGAAATTAAAGTAAGAAAAGGCGCCATGATTCTCACCATTTGAATAGTGAGTTCAAACCTCTCTGGATCTGCAGTAAACTCTGCATCTGTCATCAATTGAACAACTTCAGGAGCAAATACAATAACCCCAGTACAAATGATCCCTGTTATAAGCAAAAGAACTACGGCCATGGACCAAAGAAGTGTCCTGGCTTCTTTGTCACCCAAGCTTCTCACTTTTGTGAAAACGGGAACAAAAGCCGAACTAAAAGCCCCCTCTGCAAATAGATCGCGCAGCATATTGGGGATGCGATAGGCTACTGTAAAAGCATCAGTAATCCCCGAAGCACCAAAAGTTGCGGCCATCACTTGTTCGCGCACAAGGCCAAGGATGCGACTTGAGAAAGTTGCCAAAGCCATCTTTAACGTCGAAAAAATCAGCGACTTATTCTTGCCACCTGAGGGTAACTTGCCCGGAGCGTTATCGTGAGTCAAAAAAGCCCAACCTTTAAATTAAAGTTTTACGCATCTTAGCGCCTATGATAATTCTACACGACTATTATTGTTATGTTTTAACGAATTTAAAAGTTCACCGGACTTTAGTTCTCAATATTAACTGTCTTATTCAGACTGTCACGAAAAGGAGTTGGTTCTAATGGAATCGTCACTAAGTTTTCTAACCTATAGCCCAATCGTTGGTGCCATTGGTTTCGCTTTCGCGCTCGTCACGTATATGTGGGTCGCTAAGCAACCTGCTGGTAACGCAAAAATGACTGGTATTGCTTCCCTTATTGAAGATGGAGCCATGACTTTCCTCAAAAAGGAATACACCATTCTTCTAGTTTTTCTTGCCGTTGTCACAGCTCTTCTCGCTGTAAAACTTAGTGGCAACACTGCAATCTGTTATATTATTGGAGCCTTCTCATCAATGCTTTGTGGCTGGATCGGAATGAAAGCAGCTACTAAAGCCAACGTAAGAACAGCAGAAGCTGCTGCTCAAAGTGGTCAAGGTAAAGCTCTTTCTGTTGCCTTCTATGGTGGTTCAGTAATGGGTATGGCCGTTGGTTCTGTTGGCCTTATGGGTGTAGCCCTTCTTTATAAATGGCTTTCAGGCACTCCTACTATTGAAGCTCTTAACGGCTTCGCCATGGGTGCTTCTTCAATTGCTCTTTTTGCTCGTGTTGGTGGTGGTATTTATACAAAGGCCGCTGACGTAGGTGCTGACCTTGTTGGTAAGGTTGAAGCTGGTATTCCAGAAGACGATCCACGTAACCCTGCAACGATTGCTGACAACGTTGGTGATAACGTTGGTGACACTGCTGGTATGGGTGCTGACATCTTCGAATCCTATGTTGGTTCCGTTATCGCAACCATGTTTATTGGCTCAACTTATGCTGCTGCAACTGGTGCGGTTATTCTTCCTCTAATCATCATCACCATTGGCCTCATCGCTTCTGTGATCGGAATTCTCTCTATGCAAGCCCTCAAGGGATTTGATCCAGCATGGGCCCTTCGTCTTGCTCCAGTTGTTGGACTTGTTGGTCTTTTTGCTGGTTCATACTTTGCCGTTAACAATATGGCTTTTTCTGCTGGCGCCTTTGGTCCTGGAACTTCAGCCATGGGTCCATTCTATGCCATGGTTCTTGGATCACTCGTTGGTCTATTTATTGGTCTAGCAACTGAGTACTACACCGCTGGTGAGTTTGCTCCCGTTAAGAAAGTTGCTCTTGCTGGTAAAACTGGTCCTGCAACAAATATCATCGCTGGTCTTGCTGTTGGTATGTACTCTTGTATTCCTGCCATTCTTCTTATCTGCGTTGGTATCTACTTCGCTAATATGTTTGCTGGTCTTTATGGAATCGGTATCGCTGCCGTTGGTATGCTTGCCACTGTTGGTGTTACGATGACTGTTGATGCTTACGGACCAATCTCTGACAACGCCGGTGGTATCGCTGAGATGTCTGAGCTAGGACCTGAAGTTAGAGCAATTACTGACGGACTTGATTCTATCGGAAACACTACTGCTGCGGTTGGAAAAGGTTTTGCGATTGGCTCGGCTGCTCTTACAGCACTCGCTATGTTCTCTGCTTACTCCGCTGCTGTTAATCTTGAGACAATCAACATCATGACTCCACAAGTTGTGATTGGTCTATTCATTGGTGGTGTTCTTCCTTTCTATGTTGGTGCTAACACTATGAGCTCAGTTGGTTCTGCTGCTCAGGAAATGGTTGAAGAAGTTCGTCGTCAATTTCGTGAAATTCCTGGGATTATGGAAGGAACAGGAAAACCAGACACTCAAAAGTGTGTGGCCATTGCAACAACTGCTTCTCTTAAAGAAATGATCGCTCCAGGTCTTACTGCAGTACTTGCTCCCGTTGTCGTTGGTTTTGTCCTCGGTAAGGAAGCTCTTGGTGGTATGCTTGCTGGTGCAACTGTGACTGGTGTTCTTCTTGCTCTTTTCATGGCAAACGCTGGTGGTGCTTGGGATAACGCTAAGAAAGCCATCGAGCAAGGTCACGTTGAAGGTGAAAAGAAAGGTACAGAAGCTCACAAAGCTGCTGTTACTGGTGACACTGTAGGGGATCCCTTCAAAGATACTTCAGGCCCAGCAATGAACATCCTCGTTAAGCTTATGAGTATTGTTGCCCTAGTTATTGCACCACTACTTTAAAAAAGTCACTTAACTGGCATAACGTCAGGTAAATTTATCATTAAAGGTTTGGCCCAACGAATGTTGGGCCTTTTTTTACCCGAGATATTGGTGGGTGGGAAGCACGAACTTTGTTCGCGTACCCCACCGCCTTTATAACTTTTGCATCTCGGGCACTGCGCGCCTGTGGCGCTTGTACTTTCTCAAGCTTAGTGAGGTGGGTGGGAAGCGCGAACTTTGGCGCTTAGGTGAGGATAGGTCTATAATTGCGATATGGGACGAATCTTCACCATCATTCTTATCGCGCTTGCAATTTATGGGGGAGTCAATCATCTCCTCAATAAAAGAACCCAAGAAGAAAAATTCGCTAGGTCCAAAGATCCTCAGGATCAAACAGAAGAAATAAATACTTCCACTACGCCAACAGACAAACGCCCAATTAATAAAAGAGATAAACTTGTAAAAAAGCCGAGCCTCAAATTAACTTCTCAAACAAGTCCCCAGGGCTCTCAACAAAGAGGTAAGCACGATGCCTTCACCGATGAATCAGGGAACCTCTATCCTACCAAGCTCTTGGTCGATGAAGAGCATGTCATTGCCTATGGAGATCTTATTGTTGGTGAAGCGCGCTTTGTTGAAAACTATCAATCAGGAGATAAAGAACTTAAAGTCGAAACTCCAAAACTCTGGCCGAAGGGAGTCCTTCCCTATCGAACAAAGGACCTCACTGAAGAGCAAGAACGCGCCATTGAAAAAATTGCGAGTGATTTAAAAGCTCAAACTCAAATTCAGCTCATCACCTATATACCTTCAAAGCATAAAAGTTGGATTACTTTTAAGGCCGGAGGAAATCATTGTTATTCCCAAGTCGGATTTCGCGAAGGTGAAAGTATCATTTCCTTGAACCCAAGGTGTGGATACAAAGAAATCTATCATGAGATTTTTCATATCCTAGGCTTCTTTCACGAGCAAAATCGTTTTGATCGCGATGAACATGTGCAAATCATTTGGGAAAATATTAATGAAGAACATTGGACTCAATTTGAAAGATTTGCAAAAGAGAGTTTTCCCAAAGCCCTCCAACGAACCCCCTTCACCTTTGATACCTTTATGCTCTATCCCTCAACAACATTCAGCAATAGCAGCGACTATTCCATTGTCACCATTGATGGAGCCCCCTACCCAAGCCATGAAGTCCCCAGCTTTGTGGATTATTCCCGTCTAAAATCCCTGTATCGCCTCGAAATTACGCCATAGCCATATCGTGGTTTCAGCAACTTACCCCCGATACTCAACTAAATCCCTTGGTTAACCGATAATATTAATGTGATACGTGTCTTTTTATTAAGCCTATTTCTCATCCCCCATAGTTTTGCTGAAGAGCTGGACATGAACCAACATGCCCAGGAAATTTACCAAAAAACAGGTCTCACAAGCGGCCAAGTTCCTTTTGATCATTTTAAGAGTGCTTACTTTCGCTATCTTCAAGGGAGAATTCAAGATCGTGGTGGCAAGGCCGAATTTAACAAACCTTTGATTACGTTTATTAATTTTAACATTCATAACGGGACAAAAAGACTCTTTGTCACCGATGTCAGTAGCAGTGGTGCTTCATTAGTTTTTGAATCTTACGTCGGACACGGAGTGAATAGTGATGACGGAGGTAACTCGGTTCGCTTTGGTAATGTACCAGAAAGTAAGAAGTCCTCACTTGGTTTTTTCAGAACTTCTGAAAACTACCAAGGAAAATATGGTTACTCCTTAAGAGTTGATGGGCGCTCTCCGGGAGTAAATGATAACGCTAGATCCAGGGCCATTGTTTGGCATGCTTCCTATTATTCAACTTTGAAGGTTATTGCTCGCCAAGGCAGAATGGGCAATAGTTGGGGTTGTTTCACAGTGCCCTATTCTTATCGTGATTCCCTTTTTGATGCCATTAGAGGAGGAACTCTGCTTTATGCTTTTCATGACTCTCTTCCTCCTAAAGAAAGTAGCGGCCAAGGATTATCTGATGTGGCCCAAATGGATACTGATCCTTCGGGTGTAAGTGTGAGCCAAGGAGAAGAGCTTCCTAGCTTAAACGATGATCCTGACTATAGTACAGCAGAGCCATCTATGGAGTCCCTGGGTCAAGCGGGCATGAATGAATGTCCGATGCCAGGTCAAGGTGTCGATGGCCCAGGAACATTAGCTCCTATCCCAGAAGACGTTCCAGAGAACTTTGATGAAGAAAACCCTCAAGTTACTATGAATCCAAATGCTCCTCTTCATGGAAGTGACGATTTTGTTCGCTGCCAAGGCTATGCTAGCAAGCCCTATGATAAATTAGTTGATTCAACTCAGGCTGGAGCCAATACTGGAGCTCATTTTAAATCCTCTTTTCGGGATACAGAAAACAAGTCTGGGTCATGTGACAACATCTACCCTGAAGCACAGAAAAATTACTATAGTGACCACTATGGACGTGTTCGAGAATGTGTCGCCCTGTCAGGATCAATAAACCCGAGAGTCTTTACTGACCTAGACGATCCTAATGAGCATATAACAACAGCGTCTGATGATGGAAAAATCTCATGCGACTATAAAGGAGTCACAACGGCAGATGATTATTTTTCTTGTGTGGATAACCTCCTTACTCCTCATAATAATTACTTAAGGGAAAATAAAGAAACTCACGCCATCGAAGCAGAAAACACAAAAGATGTTGGAACTGAAATTAACGAAAATTTAAAAAGTGCTGGCTATGACCTCCAAGCAACATCGGCCATAAGTGTTGCCGGACTCAATAAAAGCGTAAGTCAATCAGCTAAAAATATAGAGAACCTTCAAAAAGCCCATATTGAAAGTCTGGCCGCAGGTCTTGCTGCTATGCCCACACATGCTTCACTGCTAGGTAAATGTCGAAGTCATTACTCAAGACAACCAGATTCCAATATTGCCGACTTTCAAGTATTGTCAAAAACAGTGATTGACATTAAAACCCATGTTCCAAAGATTCAGGACCCCTGTATTGGAGTCCTAAATCGTATGGGTAATAAGTTTTTAGTAAATAAGAAGGCTAAAAATCAGGCTATCGCTGTCATCAAAGAACTTGGTGGAAAAGTTGAAGACCTACAAGAAATTCAAGCTCAACTTGGTAAAAGAAATAAGGCCCTAGGTGGCATAGGCTCCAGTGGTAGAAGCAGTGGAAGTTTTACTAATAGAGAGCTTGCGACTTATAGAAAAATTGATGGTGATGAAGCGAGTGATCGAATCGACAAAGAACTAGGAGATGTGAGCGCGAACTCAAATTCTTCTCAATTTAATCGTAGTCCTTCTTCCATTAATTCAATGAATTTTAGAAAATCAAGTAATCAAATCTATAATGAGAAAAATTTCAACAACAATAATTATCTTTCTCAATTACAACAAAACTCTAATGCCTTTTTTCATAAAGCGAAGAAAGAAACTCCGGACAATATTCTCACTTTCATGAGGTCGCACGGACTGACTCTAGAAGATATAGAGTTTGCTTACAAGGCAGGTAAAATTTCTAAAAAAAGAAGAGACTTTCTGATGAAGAAATTAAGAGGTCGCGTTGGTGTTCCGACTGTCGCCAGAAAGGTCAGTTTCCCGACGCTAAGCAATAGTAAAGCAGCAAAAACTGAGTTTGATATCGAAAAAAACAAAGACAAAAGTCTTTTTGAGATCATTTCTCATCGATATTTCAAGAAAATCCCCGCCTTCACCACAGATTGATTATATTATCTTTTCATTGGCCATTGGCACTTGAGAGTCAATGGCCTATAGTGTCTCATGCTCGAAAATCAAGCAGCCGAGAGTAGACGCTTTGCCGTTATCGATCTAGAAGCGTCCTCTACCAAGCCAAAAAATCGCATTATTGAAGCCGCTATCCTCATCTTAGAAGATGATGGTCATTCGATGGTTCTCAAAGACAGCTACAGCACTTTAGTGAACCCAGAGGTAGAAGTACCTGCTAATATTTTAGAACTCACAGGAATCACCAAAGAGGAGTTAGAGACGGCACCCAAGTTTTTTGAAGTTGCCGAAGATATAGAACTTTTCACTCGAGATTGTGTGGTGGTCGCCCATAATGTCGAATTTGACTTTGGTCTTCTCCGTGAAGAATTTGAAACTCTTGGAACAGAGTTTTTACGTAAAACAAAATGCACCCAAGAACTCGCTAAGCAACACTATCCTTCCCTAGGTAAGTATGACCTGAAGAATCTTTGTGAGTTACTCGAAATTGATCTAACTTTTAACCATAGGGCCATGGATGATGCAGTTGCATGCGCTGAAATCTTCCAAAAAACCTACCTTGAAACCCTCGGCTCATCACGAGAGGAAGGACCGTCTTTTACCAAGATTCATAAAGAGTTTCCCTCTCTTGATTTGAAATTTCTGGGAGAACTCGATCCAACTCCAGGAGTTGTCCATTTTAATAATGATGGTGTCACGGTTTATGTAGAAAGATTTGAAAATTTAAAAGTAGAAGTCCCTCGCCTTCTTTTACGCTTCAAAGAAAAGCATGGGGAAGAAGTTGAAATTGAAGAACTTCAAGTTCTCCCCTATAAAGACTCACTAATAGCGATGAGGAAAAAAGAAGAACGCATCGCCAAACTCAACCCCGTTCTTAATGTGGAAGAGAGAAAAAACTCCTGGGGAGTCTTCCTCAAAGAAAATCCCTTTTCCCTGCGCGCCTTTCCTCTTTTTAAAGGTAAAGGTGATCTTCTTTTTATGGCGAATAATAAAGAGGATGCCGTCCATTGGATTCGCCTGCAATTAAATGACGTCGAAAAACAGGAATTTGCTTATATCGACCAACAAGATCAAAAACTTATTAATCGTCTCAAAAAAGAAAGAGAAAGAACGATTCGTGCTAAAGTTAAACCATTTGCGTCTTACCCCCATGACTACTTTGTGGTGATGGGCCCAGGTCGTGATGATGACGAACTCTCCTGCCATTTCTTTAGTGGAGGCAAACTTAGCGGACACGCCTACCTCTCTGGTCAAGCTATGTTTGGTATCGACATTGCTCCTAAAGACATAAAGCCAGCGCGTGAGAATGAGATCCTCAAGCATTATTTTCTAAGAGAATTTCAAGATTGGAAAACGAGAAGCCGTCGGGACCACTCAATTAAGGTTCTTAAATCCAATAAAAAAGCAAGTGCCTATCGTGACCCCAATGAGGAAGTCAACGGAAACACAATGGCCGCTGAACATGCGCCGCAAACCTTCAAAAAGAAACAAAGTAAGAAAAAGAAGAAAAAGAAAACAAACTTTAATCGCAACAATAAAAATAACAACAACAGCAATAACAAAAATAGCAATCGCAATTTTAAAGGCAAGAAAAAGCATCATCGTAAGCCTCGCCCAAACAATGCCCAAGGTAACAACAAAGGTAATGGCAACTCTGCAGCTCCCAAGGGAGAATAGGTCATGATGCAAGAGCTGATGACCTATAGGAACTACTTTTTCATCGCCTTTGCAATTCTCATCCCTATTCTCGGCTATGCGATTTTCCTTCAGTGTAAAACTCTTAAAAATATCAAAGAAGAAAAAGAAAGAAAGAGAAAAGAAGTCTTAGAGGGCCAAGAAAAAAGACAAAAGCACATCAAAGAAAGTATCTGCGTTATTTCCATGGCAACAGTTCAAGAACAATGTGAAATTTCAGAAGCTTGTTTGAGAATTGCTAATCTTCTGCCGCTTCTTGATGATATTGACCATACCGAAACACGCTGGAAACCCCTTTTCGATATGTATGACGAGATCAGAGGACTAAAAACCCTTGAAGAGAGAAAAGCTATGCGAGCAGCTCATCGCCATCAAGAGGACAAGCAGCGCTACGCCTCGGAAGAAAAATTTCATACGGAGATCCTCCACATATGCCAAAGTCTTTATGACATGACTAGGGAGAAGCCAAATGAGTAAAGCACCTTTAACTTGGGATGAGTACTTCATGCTTCAGGCCATGATGGCGAGTACCCGCTCTAAAGACCCCTCCACAAAAGTAGGCTCTGTCATCGTCGATCAAAAAAATCATCAAATCTCTATGGGCTACAATGGATTTGTTGCCGGTATCGATGAGAGTCAACTTCCTTGGTCAAAGGATCTCAACGAAGGACTCGTCAACACCAAATATGCCTATGTTGTTCATGCAGAGGCCAACGCTATTTTGCACGCCCCAGCTAGCCTTGAAGGGGCTCGCTGTTATGTGACGCTCTTTCCCTGCAATGAGTGTGCTAAGCTCATGGCAAGTAAAGGCATTAAAGAAGTCATCTATCTCTCTGATAAACACCTCAATCGTGATCATAATGTCGCTGCTAAGAAAATCTTTGATCTTACTGGCATTGAATACCGTCAATTTGAAATTTCCGAGGGTTTACTCAATAAGATTGATGATCATCTCAAAAAACTCATTTCAGACCTTTAAGATCCCCATATAGGGATAAATCTGTTTTATCTTTATACAGTCAGTTCTTTTCTACAGGGTGAGATACTACCGCCCTACCTCTTTTGATAGGCTATCTCCAAGCCCTCCCACATTATAGATAATTACATAATGAACCAAACCAAACCAAACCAAACCAAACCAAAGGGAATGAAATGAAAGCAACTTTGAAACTCAATATCCTTTTATGCTTTTTTAGCGCATCTATTTTTGCGAATACAAATTTTGTAGATAATCAAATCAAAGCGATAAAAAAACAAAGAGAACTTATCCTTTCCCAAGATTTCTCTCGAGATAGCGAGACCTGTCACTTTTTCGTTTCGAGTTACGCAGTCTCAATCAGGAATTTAAAAAGAACGGTAGTCAATCTCCACACGATTTCGATGAAACCAGGAGGTTCAGCCAAGGAAAAACTAGAAGCAATTGACTCAAATGTTGAAATGATAAGTGCACTAGATACGTGTGGGCAAACACAAGTTGAATACGAAAAGTTCGAACTTATGAGGCTAGTCAACCAGTACGATGAAGTCTTAAGTTCCCAATCTTCTGAAAAGCGAGAAATTTTAAACTGTACTAATGGAATGAGGCATATTGAGAAAGAACGGGCGAAGGCAATCAAAAGAGCCTACTCGCTAGGTGAAGATGGTTACGAACTCAAAGAGCTTAACCTCATTCCCGAATTTTGTAAGATAAAATAATAAAGCTTTTAATTATCAAAAGTAATAATCGCCGGATCATGATTGAAGCAATTGTCTCGACCATAGATCCGGTTTTTCCCATAATTTCTCGCTCTCCACAACAATATCGACAACTTACCCCCCCGAACCATTTATATGTTAAGAAACTTTACAGTTTAGAAAAGTTTATAAAATTCCGTATTCAATCGTCTTCTTGTTTTAAGATTGCTCTATAGCGGAGTTGATAAGATATGATTGTCCAACAGAGTAATATTTCAAAAATCCTTACTGAGATTTTAACCTCACGAAAAGAAAAAAACTCACAGTATTCGATGAGAAGTTTCGCTAATCAGCTTGAAATAAACTCTGGAATTCTCTCTCAAATCCTCAAGGGAAAGAGACGAATCTCAAAGAAACAAGCACTTAAATTTATCGAAGCATTGAATCTTAGCAAGGAACAAAAGGAAGAGATTCTAGAACCATTCCTTATAGAAGAAAAGCTGGAAGAAAACCTCCACAAAGAAAGAACACTCTTTGATCATCAAAAATTTCTACCGGAGAATTTATGGAAGGTTTACGCTATTCTTAATTTAGTAAAAGTTCAGGACTTTAAACTTTCCACACAATACATTTCCTCCAGACTAAATCTTGATGAGACAGAAACATCTGAACTATTATCGAAGATATTTGCTCAAAGACTATTGGCCTTTAATGATCATGGAAAACTAGAGCGAACAAGTGAAGCTTTCGCTACCCTCGACAACAAATCTGATCCCTTTTTAAAGGAAGGTCATAGAATAAACTGTAAACTTGCCGCTTCAGCATTAGAGCAAGCCTCTGTCAAAGAGAGAGACTTTACTAGTGTTACTCTCGCCGTTAACCCTGATAAGATCGAGCAGGGAAAATGCGCAATAAGACAATTTCAAAAGGAATTATCCACCCTGTTGGAAAGTGGTACATGTAAAGAAGTCTATAAAATAAATATCCAACTCTATCCCCTTACAAGGAGCATAGATTGAAATCTTTTAGTTTTTTCTTATGCCTCTTTACTTTTGTCTCAACTTTTTCATTTGATATCCATGACTCTGAGACATTAGCCGACCTTTCTCTCTTAAAGGGTGTTAAGCCTACAATAGTAAAAACCGAGCCTTTTAAGCCATCTGAAATAGAAATTGAATTCTATGGATCGCTTTCTCAACAATTTACTCCCCCAAATGGAATCACCTTGAGAGGTGAGCCATTGGAGGAAAATGGTGAATATGAGAAATTCATTACTGAGGGTTTAGAATATCAAAACCTCGAAAAATATTTAGGTGGAGATTTTGAGGGTAACGGTGGTCATCCCGCCCTATCAAAAATCCAACTTCTTCAAGAGGATTTTGAACAGGTACTGGAAAATGAAATAGACTATTCAAAAAGCTTTGCTTTATATAAACACATCAAGAAGCGAATAAAGATCATATGTTCCCCAATTCCCCTTAAATCAAATGGCGGCTTCGTCCTTGCGAAAAACTTCCCTCACAAGATCTCTCCAACAATTTATTTTGATTGCCATCAATTCATGAATTTTGATCTTGAGGACCAAAGACTCCTCGTTTTTCATGAAATTCTCCCCCTATTAGGAGTGCAAGATGTTGATTATAAACATAGCCTCTATCTGATAGACCAATACTCTGAAACAATTATCAATTTAAATTAATTAGTGCTTCATTCAAAATGAAGCACTATTGATAAAAGTCACTCCCTGTTAATTTTCCCTCATTACCAAAAAATTGAGGGAAAAATGAACATCGCTGCAATCATCGTATTCTCTGTATTCTTCACTAGCCTAGTAAATGCCAGTTATGTTGGTGAAATAAGCTTTGATAATGAAGAGTTAAGAACACATCAACAAATGGCCTATAGGCTAAGTAAAGCGTCTGAAAGATGTCTAAATAGTTACAAAAATGATCATGAGCAATTTTATCGTCGAAACTGCTGGAGAAACTCCAGAGGAAAAAAGTTTTGCCTCTCTAAATATTACGGTGATCGTCGCTACACGATGAGACGCGGCTCCCAGCGTTCAGATGGTAAGGAGCTTGAGTTTCTTCCTGATGTATTGAGATCTCTTGGTCTAAACCCCCTCTATGCTCAGCATATGAAGCAAATTAGCTGTGTAGGCCTAGCCTTAAATTGCTTAGAAGAAGGCTTTCAAAAAACAGGGCAAAATAAACAGTGGGCAAAGATTAAAAGATTTGTAAAAGCTAACAACGTTAGTGGTATGGCCCTACAATACGCCTTATCCAAGATTGGCTGGAGAACCTACTATTGGAACCCCTCTCCCTATTGGAAAATCGAAGAATTTGCCAAGCGATGGGATCATGAAGAGAGAAATTGGCAAAGTAAAGGCTATCACCTCTATCGCTATAACAGGGTCATTAATCAAGGCCGTTACTGGTTTAATACAGTTGATAATTCAAGTGACTTAGTTGGTTTCGATCGAGAGCAACCATCCATTTTAAAGAGGTTTCCTTTTTGGGTAGGAACTGCCCACACAGGCTATCACGTATTTCCTGGGACTCAAGGAAGTGTCGTAGAAGCTCATAGTACCCGCCATATAACAGCTTTTGATAATTTAGAATTTTCACCTTTTAACCCCTTTGCACCCGGCGGGGGCCCAAAGTGGACTAATACCGAAAAATATCGTTCAGGTTTAATTGTTTTTCCCCCTTTATAACCCAGGAGAAAGAAATGAAAAAAATCATCCTTTTAATTATTCTTTTATCAACTCAAAACATTACCTTTGCTAACACTCAAGAAGGAGAGCAGGACCATGAACATGAACATGCCACTCCTTTCACCCCAGAAGAGGAGGAAAGATATTTTGAAGATATGGGGAGAGGTTTCAAACGCAAATCATTTCCGCGAACAAATTGGAATGAGTGTAGCGATAGAAGAGTCACAGGTAACTACTTAAGCTATCGGTGTACTCGCCAGCGAAATATATCACAGATCCTCTTTACATTTATGAAAAAAAATTTTGAGACTTGTGTCGACAAAGCCGCAAAAAGTAACAATTGGCGAATGAAAGATTTCCATATTATCCACAAAGGAATTTTTGGAGATGCCAGACATAGCCCTAGAAGTTTACATTCTCCTGGTCGCGCTATAGACATTGCTGAAATCATCGTTTCGACCTACGGGGGTAACAAGAAAATGAACTTTCGAAAATATGGAAATGGAGAATTCTTTACGGCTTTTAGAAAATGCTGGGGGAGAGCGATCATTTCACAAAATAATTGTCCTGCCTACAGAGGACAAGTTCAATTGACAGGCTCTATTGGTAAAGAAGATAGAAACCATCAAAAACATCTTCATGTATCTGTTCCCTACTGTGTTAAAGGTAAGCACGCTGGAAACTACTTCTGGCGCTAAGGTTTATTAATGGCCGGATCATCATTGAAGCGTTTGTCGCAACCATAGATCCGGCTTTTCCAATAATCTTGATATTTCTTTTTTTCTTCAGAGCTTAAGTTTCTATCTAATTTCAAATTAGACTTAAGGACGCTTAAGCGGCGATACTTCTCAACTTCCTCATTTGAAGGAGGAAAAAAAAGACCTTCCTCTTTAAATCTCCTATCATAAATATCCACAGTCTCTTCTGTTAGAGGAGCATCTATGAGGACAAATGCGGTTTGTTGCATTTCTTTGTCATCGCAAAACCCTACTTTTACCTGAACAAAAGAATAGGAAAGAAATTGATACCCTTCTTCTTTTATGACTCGATTAAAAATCTCACGACATTCTTTGTTTTGATAAAGGTTTGATTTTTTTCCCGAGTAAAGCTTCACCTTTCCTCGACTCTGTTCAAAGATGACATCCCTATCCAACTCCTTAAACCCATCACATCCAGCATCCTTTAAAGCGAGCATAGTGCCTTCGGAGATAGTGAAACCATCAGCGCTATTACGTAAATCCAAATATTTTGCACCTAGCGGTAAATCAATTTTTAAAAGCTTGTCGCCATAACCTTCAGTTGTGTTGGGATCTCCCACAGCATAAAGACCTTGACCAACCCTATCCTGAGTGGAAGTCTCATCAAAAAACATACCCTGCATATAATTAGCATAGATCCTAGACTTTCGTGACTCTGGAGACTTATGCCCATATCTGAACATCAAAGCCTTTTCTGCTGGAAACCAATGAAAAACAGAAATGTCTCGCTCCAGGGTTTTTGCTAAATAACTTAAATCATTTGCAAGAAGCTGATCAACATCGGGAAATTCTTTATGACAGTCTTCTATAACTTCCCTGATGACCTCCGTTCGTTCTCGCATTTCGTTGATGGCTTCAGCATCATTCAGAGAAACGACTTCTATTTCGGCGTCAATATTGGTTTGTAAATGATGGTTAATAGCATTGACTACATCGTTAATATTTTGAAGATTATTCTCATTGAGAGTACCAAGACAAAATTCTAATTGATCACATGTTTTTTTCATTTCCTCACGGTAGTAATTACGTAATGCAGATGACATCTTCAATTGATCTAAACTTCCCGATACTCTGCAATACCCCTCCTTAACTTTTCTTAAAGGAATATCACCATGACGAGATTTAAAAATAGAAAAACAGGCATTATCGCGGTCTCTTAACCTCGCGTAATAGCTCCTTTGCCTTAACTTATCAGAGCAATATTTAGGATCGATATCTTTAACCACAGCCAACTTTTTAAAAAGACGGTCCCATTCTTTTGGGCTGATTTGTTTTGGTTTCCAATAAAGAGGAACTCCTCTACAGCGCAATCTCTTTTCTTCAAAATCAAAGGACAACTTCAAGCCTGCGTAGTTGTAGGGCTTAATCGTATTCACATCTACATCCTCACTGCCAAACGAAAGCCAATCTCCTGCGAGAACAGGAAAGTAAATCAATGAGAATAGGAGCATTAGAAAAAGACCCTTCACCTTAGCTTTTTCGGTAACTTAGAGCCAAAAGCTGAGGTGAAAAAGAGACTTTTTTCCCAAAAAAAGGGTCATTTTGCCCCTTAAATACTGACTTTTTCTTTCTGACCAGACAGTAAGTGTTAGCTAAAAGCCCGTGTTGATCGGTGTTTGAGCCGATATCATTCTCTTATGGAGTCGCTAGAAGGCGGACAGGAAGTCACCTCTCTACACACACACGGCTCTTGATGATATTCAACAAGGAGGCATTTATGAAGATGGCCATTGCAGTTGAAACCTTTAAACACCCCGAACGAAAGTCCGATTACAAGGTCTGGTACTTGAATCTCAACCACAAAGGAGAGGTCATCGGCATTGGGGTCAAGACGAGAGAAGAGCTCGTTCAATCACTCTTCAAAGAGTATAGGGAAACCGGGAGATCAAAATGGAGGGCATTCTGTAAAGAGAGTGAGTCCTCAAAACCAATCGAGATCTACGATTTTATTGCTCAGAACTCTTTGGAGAACACACATTTTGGAAATCTCCCCACTCTGGCGGAATTCCAACAGACGCTCAACTACCTGCATTCGAATGTGGAAGTCAGGGCGATCGCTTAAACCTTTAAACTTAACGAATTAACGCATAAATTGAGGGAGCTAGGATGGCTCCCTTTTTTGTCGGGTACTGCCAATCAGCTGCGCTGATGATTGCACCCTGACAAAAGGTTAACACCGTGAGCATGCTTCGCCTGCCAACGCTGTTACCTTCATTATTTTATTGTCGGGTACTGCCAATCAGCTGCGCTGATTGTTGTCCTCAAACCAATCCAAGTCAACAGTAATGGCCGCAGCGAGAGCTATCGCCTTTTTCTCCGCTTCTATTTCAGGAAGCTGAACTCCAAATTTGTCTGCGTCCGTAAAGATTTCTTTAAGCATGCCACCCCAATTTTTTTTAATCACACCTACTTCACGGTCTTTTTTATCAAGGATGGGAAAAGTCCATAGACGCCAAATTGGTGCACGAACAAAGGCAAAAGCATTGCCCCTTGCATCTTCAAGATCATATTTCTTATAGAGGATTCCAAAGCGACGCTCAATAATTCCCAACAAACTTCCTTCACTTCTCACTTCTAAAGTTGAGAAGAAAAAGAAAAAGGGTCTCTTTAGACTTAATAACTCACGACCTCCGTTATCCCAGATTTTGACTTCTAAAGGCCTGTGACTTCGTAAGATTTGACGCACAAAAAACTTTAGGATGCCGCCTCCATCTTCTGCCATATAGCCGATGCGTGAGCCCCTACTATCTAATAGCTCGTATTTATTACCAGATTCAAATCCAAGGAGTATCTCACCCCATTCTTTGACCTGTTGAATAAAAACTTCTGATGTTTGTTCCATCAATTGACGCAACTCTATATTCATAGTTCATCCTTTCCAGTGGCCAAATCCAGCCGTATAATGAGCGCGTTACGGACCCACCAAATAAGCACCCAATGAGGAGTTTCAATGAAACCTTTTATCCTAGTTTGTGATGGTATGGACAAAGATGTCTTCACTTCACTTCAAGCAGTTTCTGACTTTGATGTTCACCCAGAACCGAAAAATTCACAAGACGCAATTGCCGAACTTCTTCCAAAGGCCAATGCTCTGGTTATTCGTTCGGCGACAAAAGTGACGGCAGACACGCTAGAAAAAGCTCCCAATCTCAAACTTGTGATCCGTGCAGGAGAAGGAACTGACAATATTGATAAAGCTGCTTGTGCCTCCAAAGGTGTTAAGGTCGCTAACACTCCTGGGGCCAATAACAACTCTGCCGCAGAACATGCTATTGCCCTTATGATGACCGTTCTCAGAAATACAGCGGCTGCTAACCAAACTATGAAAAATGGAGGTTGGGATAAGAGCAAATACACAGGGCTAGAGCTTGCCAATAAGAAAGTAGGGATCGTTGGCTTTGGTAGAATTGGTCAGATCGTGGCCAAGAGACTGCAAGGTTTTGAGCCAGAAATCCATTTCTTTGATCCCTTTATGGAAAAGAGTGATATTCCCAACACTCACAAAGCAAATACTTTAGAAGATATCTTTTCCACTTGTGATGTCATCACTCTTCACACACCTCTCATGGATAAGACCAAAGGAATGATTACCGAAGAGCTTCTTAAAAAAATGCATTCTAATGCGATTCTTGTGAATGCCTCTCGTGGTGGCATCGTTGACGAGACAGCACTAGAAAAAGTTCTCAAAGAAAAGACCATTCGTGGTGCAGGCTTTGACGTTTTTGCAACAGAGCCTCTAGAAGAAAACTCACCTCTTCGTAAACTTGAAAACCTTATACTCACTCCTCACCTGGGTGCAGGAACTGAAGAAGCACAAATTCGAGTGGGAGAAATGGCAGCTCATCAATTAAAAGAATTTTTCTTAAATAATAATCTACTTAATGAGGTAAAGGCTTAAGTATGCAATCACTGGCGATTATTGGCTCTCAATGGGGCGATGAAGGCAAAGGTAAAATCACTGATCTTCTTGGACAAAAATGCGATCTCGTTGTTCGCTACCAAGGGGGCAATAATGCTGGTCACACCATTATTGTAGGGGACAGAAAAATCGTCCTGCACCTTATTCCCTCTGGCATTCTTCATGATCACTGCACTTCTGTAGTCGGTCACGGTGTTGTTTTTGATCCTCGTGCTTTTAAGGAAGAGCTTGAACACGTTCAAAAAGCTGGGGTTGATGTGACGCCAAGTCGCCTAAAAATTTCAGAAAATTGTTCGGTAATTACTTATTACAACAAGCTTCTTGATGGACAAAGAGAAGCTAAAGGCCCGATTAAAATCGGAACAACCGGTAAAGGAATTGGTCCTGCCTACGAAGACAAGACTTCTCGTAAAGGATTAAAGCTTAAAGATCTTCTTAATAAGGAAATCTTAATTCAAAAGCTTCGTGCCAACATGACAGAAAAAGAGGTTCTCTTTAAGCATCTCTACAATGTTGAATTTCCTTCCATCGAAGAAGAAGCCGAAAAGCTCTTTGAACTCGGTAAACTAGTGAGTCCTTTTCTATGCGACACTTTTAGTCTTTTGGATCACGCCATCCAAGAAAATAAGAAAGTTCTCTATGAAGGAGCTCAAGGTGT
>JASBRV010000106.1 GCA_030149295.1 Bacteriovoracales bacterium
TAACTCATAGGGTCCTCTGGTTATTTCCAGTAACTTGAAAGGTTTTTCACATGATCCATGGGTTTCGCCATGAGAACTTCTGGAAAATAGAGGACACTTTTATATTGTCCCCACCTCTTTGAACCCATCTCTTTTATCGTATTTTCCCTGGCTTTCATAGAGTCGTAGAGCTTGATAAGGTTATTGTGCTTTGTGTTGGGGGTCCATTTTTCTAAGTAGGGTGTCAGAGAGCGATTAACTACTAGGAAAGAGTCCTCATGCATGAAGCTCTCTGCATTATCTTGTAATGCCGTGGCCTCAGTCGCCTTACGCTGATCGACGCTGGTCACAAGAAACCAATTGGAAAAGTGAGATTGTTTTAGGTCTTCTTGGAAGATAAGAGCATCAGTAAATGATGTTCTGTTAAGATACAGCCCACTAATGGCATCAACGAATTCATCGACAAAGGATTCACCTGTTACTTTCTCTAAATAACTTAAGAGCTTTTTGATTCCTGACTTAACGATTAAAGAGAGAAAGCCTGACTTTTGCTCTTCTTTCTGATGAGAAAAGGTTTTCCCAAAGTACTTAAAAATATCGACAAAGGATTTATCAAAAAATTGATTGATTTTATGACTGGATTGGAGAAAGTCGATAAAGTGTTTTCCAGGAGGGGTGTCTAAGACTATTGTGTCAAAGTTTCCTTCTCTCAGATAGTGCTGAACTTCAATGATCGCCATTATTTCATTCATTCCACCATAGGGCTTGGTGAGAATATTGACGATAGGATTATCAAGACCTTTACCATCTTGGCTTGAGCTGGCCATTCTTTTCAGGGTTGTTTTTGGATTCATAAGGAGGGCATGCATTTCACCTTCCTTGATATCAAAGTCCTGGTTATTAACTTGGACCACATCACCGGCATCCTCTTCATTAAGTCCTAACACTTGTTTCAGTCTTTTTGCAGGATCAATAGTAATGAGCAGTACCTTTTTGCCACTTTGTGCTAAATTAATGGCTCTTGATGTAGCGAGAGTGGTTTTCCCAACTCCTCCAGTGCCACAGAATATTTCTATCTTCTTTCCGGGAATCATTTTTTTCCCCTTAGAAGATTGGCAATATCTGTGACGATTCCCTCTGAATTCTGGTGCGCATAATGAGGTATTTTTGACCAACCTTCTTCATGATCTTTGAGGAGCTCATTTTCCATTTCACAGCGTTTTTTTATGAAGGAGGGGAGGTCTTCTTCTGTAACTTCTTCAAGACTAGGGCTTAAGCATAAGAGGTCATTGATAACCATCTCAAAGTTTTGGGCCTTTCTTTTATTGAGCTCTGTTTTTAAATCCTTTGCTTCTTGAACGGCCATGGCAGTGGGAAGAGCTGTAATGACGACTTTCATGCGCTCATCTTTAAAAATAAAGTCTTCCATGCGGTCAATATCATTTACGATTAAGCCTGTTCGAAACATCTCTTTAAAATTACCAGGGCTTTCCATCATTGTTATGGCGTGTCCAGAACTTGGTGAGTCTAAAACAATCGTAAGTTCTGGGTCTTCTTCAAGCTTATTGATGATATTGCCCAGTAGGATCATATGACCCAAACCAGGAAGCATATGAAAAAGAGAGTTAAAAAAGGGCGTCTTTAAAATCCAGCCTGCAATAGTTTCAGAACCTAGCTTTTTCGCCATATAGGTTCGGGCAGAGCTTTCTAATTCTAGTTCAAAATGAGGAATTTTCAGGTCGGTGAGGAGGGAGTGATTAACAGGTTGATCAAAGCTATTATAGAAAACTTTTTTTCCCTTTTCTTTAATGGCTTGAGTAATGGCCATGGCAAGTGTTGATTTACCAACACCACCCTTTCCTGTGACAATGATCAGTCGAGTATTCTTAGAAAGAATAGAACGCAGTGATAAGGAGTTTGTAGTAGCGGCCTTCAACTTCTGGTGCATTATCTTGTTTTACATCAAATGGGTTGTGGTACTGGCCTAGTAAACCTACGGTGACTTTCTCATTCAACCTAAGGTCTCCACCAATACCTATATGGTATCCGAAGACCACTTTAGTATCAGATTCAACCATCTGGCCATTAAGTTCTCTTTGAACTCTAGGCGCGTAGAAGCCAAATCCACCCATAGCAAAGGGCGAAAAGGCATCTATTTGATAAAGCTTTGTTTTAATCCCAAGATTAAGGGATGTCATTTGACTGTAAAAACGAGAGAAGTCGTGCTTGGAGTGGTGAAAGTTAACGAGGAGGTCAAATGAGTAGCTTGCGGCGTAGTTGTAAAAAAGATCCCAGGTGATTTGATCTTCACCAGTATCTTCAAAATCGCCTCTTACAAAAGTTTGACCGATCCCAATTCCCACAGAGTGCTTTCGGCTATTATTTGGGATACGAGGCTCTTTTGCTGCTTCTTGGACTTCGCTCTTTACTTTTTCAGCCTTGTCTTTAGAAGTAAGCTTTTGAATAGAGCTCTTGCCAAAAACAGAAGTGCCAGTGAGAAAAATCACTGGCACGACGTATTTCATAATTAAATTTAATTTTTTTAGGTTCATTTACTCAACTTGTTGAAAGTAACTTACCCTTTAAATCTTAGTTTAAAGTAGAAGGTGTTTCAACAGAAGTTGTATTGAACTCAGAAGAACTCATGAAAGGCTTGAATTCTTCAGTAGCTGGTTTTTCTTCAACTACAGGAGCTTCAATTCCCTCTAGGCCACGGATGTAACCAGTGAAAGTTCCTTCTGTGGCACGGATAACTCTCTTAAGAAGTTCAGTGTCACCAGCTTTTGTCGATTTCTTCTCTTGATCAAAAAGAAGTTGAATCTGAGTAGTGTAGGTGATGTCATTCTTAGTCTTGTTATCGATAACTTGGATCTCGTGCCCTTCACGAATGATTTGAGCAATTTCTTCCAATGTTACGTAACAGCTTTGATGAGTGTCATAAAGTTTACGGTTTTGGTAGCGCTTGATGATTCTTACGTCATTCATCTTCATTTCCCCTAATTGTGTGAAGGCTAAAATTACCTTTAAGTTATTAAGTGTGTGATTATATTTATTTGCTTAATCAACGCGGTTATAACAACGATTGACTAAGCGTTTAACACTTAGTGTAAAATTTTCTTCAAAACCTTAAACTCAAACCTATTTTATTGGTAAGACTAGCCTTATTTCAGCTACTTAGTCTCGTAATAAACCCGTTTCGAGTATTAATGCTTTGCTAAACTTGCGGGACTATGTGTAGCAGCATTAAATTGGGGGTGTCAATATAATTGCCCTGAAAAAATCCTTACAGCGCATTAAAACCAATTTTGTTACGAATTTTCGACAGATTAGCCGATTACGAAGGTCGGTTATGATGAGAATAAAGGGTAAATGTTGCTGAGCGCATATTTCTTTGTCCTCTGCAATTAATGCCTCTCGTTGGCTGACGATAAGAATCAAGACGGGTGTGATCCCTCCTCTTTCTTAAGGTTAGTAGATGGTAGTAGCGAAATTGAAATTTAAGGCAGTCTTGGCACTCTGTGGGATGTTGCTTGTAGGGTGCGGTTCATTTAAAGAATCGAAATCAAATGCTGCTGACGAAATGATAAAATCTCAAGTTCAGGACTTGGGAGAGAAGGTTACGAAAGAAAATGAGCAAAAACTTGTCGAGGCTTTTCGCATTCTCGATAAGAGAATGAAAAGTATGGTTGAGACGGCCATAAAAGAAGGGCCTGAGGCCATCGAGTACCTTGCAAGTGATCTCTTTTTAAAAGCTAATGATAGCTCTATGCGCGGCGATTCTCATACGGCTGCTTATCTTTACAAACAACTTTTAAAACTTAAGCCCAACGATCACTTCCTACAAAAGAAGTATGGAGTAGAACTTATCAGAATGGGTAATCTTGCTGAAGCACAAATGGTTTTAAGTGATCTGCTTAAAGAGACAAAATTTGAAGAGGAAACTTTGGGATTGGTTTTAGGTGGGGTGTACACGGCTCTCAATGATACAACCCTAGCGAAAGAAACCTATCAAAAGGTTTTAGCGAAACACCCTGATAGTGAAGAAGCATGTATTTTCTTAGCGAAAAACTACTCTGTTTCAATGAACTATAAAAAGGCTCATGGTCTTATAAGAAAATGTTCAAAGAAAAAGAATTCTGCAATTTTTCACTATTATAGAGCTAAGATCTTTCTCAAAGAGGGAAAAGAGAAGACAGCGATTAAATTTTTAAAGAAAGCACTGAAAGCTGATAATACCTATTACCAAGCAGCTATGGCCCATGGCCTAATTAAGGAAGAAAAAGAAGATCTTAATGGTGCTGTTAGCGTTTACGAGGCGTTTTTAAAAGATAATCCCCGTAACTTTACTGTCCTTTCTCGTTTGGTACAGGTTTTATTTTCAAAAGAGGACTTCGAGAAGGTCTTACCTTATGCAGAGACCTTGAGTTCATTGGATCATAGCGACCTCAATTTAAGAGTAAGATTGGGAATTCTTTATACGGACGCTGAGAAATATGACAAGGCGATTGGTGTATTTAAAGAGATTCTTGCTGCTGTTCCTAATTCGGATAAAGTTCTTTATTACCTTGGCTCTCTTTATCAAAAAACCAAAAAACCTGAATTGGCGATACAGTCTTTTGGAAAAATTGAAGAAGACAGCTCCTTATATGTAGATAGCTCAATGCAAATTGCTAGGCTTCTTCAACTCTTAGTTCAGGATGATCAAAATAAATGGTCTGAGAAATACCAGAGTTACCTTTCGGAGAGGGGAAGTAAAATTGATGTACTTAAAGTTGAGTTTCAAATGATGTTAGCGACTTTCTTTGAGGGACAAAAGAATTATGAGAGGGCTATCTCCTCAATTGAAGAGGTAAGAAACACGGGGGATTACTCAGAGGGACATGAATACTATCTTGCTTCTCTTTATGAAAAAATAAAAGACTTTGATAAAGCGAGAGGGATCGTTCAGGAAATTCTCGATAAAAATCCGGAAAATGCCCATGCTTTGAACTTTTTAGGTTATAGCCTCCTCGAAAATGGAGAGGATATGGCCAAGGCCTATGAGTTGATTAAGAAAGCAGTAAAGCTCGAGCCAAATGATGGATATATCAGAGATAGCTTAGGTTGGTATTATTTTAAGACAGGTCAATTGGATAAGGCCTTGAGCGAGGTCAAAAAAGCTTTCGAGTTGGTAAGTAATGATGTGGTTATCGCAAAGCATCTGGCCATCATCTACAAAGAAATGAAAAAGTACGACAAAGCAAAGCGCTATTTTGTGGAGGCCTTAAAAAATTGCAAGTTCGAATCGGAAAGACAAGATGTTATGGAAGCTTTGCAAGGACTTCAGGAACTAAGATTGCCTGCATCCTCTCAGTAATCACTTTATTTTCTTCTTGTTCCCTTTTTCAATCAAAGAAAAATGTTGGGATCAAAAAAGCCTTTGAAAGCCTTTGTCTTACTTCGCAAGGAAGAGGGAGAATTGAATATAGTGGTGGCCGTCATGTTTTTACCTATGAGTCTCTTTGGAAACCAGAAGAAAATAATTGGTCTATGGCCTTTAGCCTGCCCGTCATAGGACAGGAGTTACTCTCAATAACAATAAGGGAAACAAAGCCACTGAGACTTGGTGTAGAGGGAACTTTTGCGAAGCGTCTAAAAAATGATATTAAAAATCGCAATCAGCAAAAACTCTTACAAACCTTTTATGGTGCTATAGGTCGATTCCTCTTGGTGGCAAAAGATCCCAATAATTCAATTCAGCAAAAAGGTTGGACCTTTGTAGGACAAGAGGGCGAGCTGCTTGGCGAATACGCCATTTCAAAGGGTGTCACTTTTACGATGAGGGCCTTTGAGCTTTCTGAAAATTTTGGGCGCATGCAGTTTGTGTTGCGCGCCAATAAAGAAATGTCTCTGGATCTCTTTGTTTCCCAGTGCTCTCTCTAACTCTCTAGGTATCTAAATCCTTTAAAAACAACGATTTTTCTTATATAACCTTCAATTAAAAATCTGATTGACTGAAACCATCAGGTGCTCACTCGACGTAGACCTAAGGATATCAAGAATGAAAACCCTTTCTCTTTTATTCGTCATTTTTTCTCTTTTCTTTATGTCATGTACCAAAAAAGAAGAGATGAAGGGAAAAACTCTTCACCTTGCCGTCAGTTCTCAGGTTAAGGGAATGGATCCTATTTATGCTAATGATCGCTATTCAGGAAATGAAGTAGCCAGAGTTTATGAGGGTCTTCTTCAGTATCACTACCTTAAAAGACCTTACGAGTTGGTGCCAAATCTCGCTGAAGAAATGCCAAAGGTTTCAGATGATGGCCTTACCTATACCTTCAAGGTGAAAAAGGGAGTTGTCTTTCAAGATGATCCAGCTTTTCCAGAGGGTAAGGGCAGAGAGCTAGTAGCTGCAGATTTTGTTTATTCAATAAAAAGGCTAGCGGATCCAAAACTTCAAGGTTTAGGTTGGTGGCTTCTTGATGGAAAGATCAAGGGCTTAAACGAATGGAGGCAAAAGTATGCTGAGCTTCCTAAAACTGACTATGACGAGGAAGTGGAGGGGCTAAAGGCAATCGATCGTTATACGGTCCAATTTAAGCTCTCGAAACAATTCCCTCAGTTTCTTTATTCTTTAGCGATGCCTTTTACATTTGCTGTAGCTCGTGAAGTTGTAGAAAAATATGGGGATGAGTTTCTTAACCATCCTGTAGGAACAGGACCATTTGCCATTAAGAATGGTGTCTTTAAGCAAACCAAGAAAATTCACTACCACAAGAATCCTACTTTTAGAGAGAAGCTTTACCCTTGTGAGGCTCACGAAGATCTTAAAAGCAAAGGATTCTTAAAAGACTGTGGCAAGAGACTTCCGCTTGTTGATCACATTGTCGTTAATATTATCGAAGAGACTCAGCCTCGTTGGTTGAACTTCGAAAAAGGAAAAGTGGATTACGTTACTGTTCCTAAGGACAACTTTGATAGTGTGATTCCGGATGCGAAGAACCTAAGCGATGACTATAAAGAGAAGAAAATTGAGTTATTAATCACTCCATCTCTCGATGTCACTTATATTGCTTTTAATCACGATATTGCGCTTTTCAAAAATAATAAGAAACTGCGTCAAGCAATGTCTCTTGCTTATGATATCCAAGAATTAAATAAAAAGTTTAATAACAATCAGGCTATTCCTGCGCAGTCAATTATTCCTCCTGGAATTGCTGGGTACATGGAGAACTATAAAAGTCCTTATCGCGGGCACGGAAAGCAAGAGGAAATTGAGCAGGCGAAAAAACTCTTAGCAGAAGCAGGCTTCCCCGGTGGTAAGGGGGTTCCGACACTGACATATGATTGTCCCAACACCACAGTTTCACGTCAGCAAGGAGAGTACTTTAAGCTTCAAATGGCAAAAATTGGAATTAATGTTCAGGTTATCCAAAATCCATGGCCAGAGCTTCAAAAGAAAATTACCACGCGAAATGTGATGACCTACGGGATTGCATGGAGTGCCGATTATCCGGATGCAGAAAACTTTTTACAACTTCTCTATGGACCTAATCGTGCCCCGGGTGCGAATGGGTCTGGTTTTGATAATCCCGAATTCAATAAGCTTTATAAAGTAGCGAGTGTTATGCAGGATGGTCCCGAGAGAACGGCCCTTTATGAGAAAATGAATCGCCTTGCTGCTGAAGAAGTTCCTTGGATCTTTGGTGTTCACCGCCAAATCTTTGTGGTTAAACACGGATGGCTTAAGAACTATATTAGTACCGACTTTGAAGCAGGAATGGTTCAGTACCTCAATATTGATAAAGAGCAAAAATCAAAAACCCTAAAAATGCTTTAGGCAAAGGATTATAGTGAGTTTAACTTCCTACATAATCAGAAGACTTCTCTATGTGATCCCCCTTATTTTGGGGGTCTGTTTTCTCATCTTCTTGATGTTTAATGTCGTCTCTCCTGATCCGACAATAAGCATGCTAGGAAAACATGCTTCAAAAACTCAGGTCCTTGAGTTGAGGGAAGCTTTGGGATTAAATGACCCCTTACATATTCAATATTTTAATACAGTGAAATCTGCATTTACCTTTGATTTCGGAAGGAGCTGGTCCACCAAGCAAGAAATTTCAGAAATGGTAAAAAGTGGGGCTATCCCTTCTATGACAGTGACTTTCCCTGCTTTCTTCATAAGCTTTGTTCTTTCTGTGTCCATAAGTCTTTTTGTTGCTTTTTATCGGGGAACATTCTTTGACCGCCTTGCTGTCGTTATTTGTGTGACTCTGATGAGTATTTCATCCCTGGTTTATATTCTCGTCGGCCAGTGGTTCTTTGCTTTTTACTTGGGATGGTTTGAAATTTCTGGTTATGAAGAAGGGTTTCCGGACTTTGTTCCCTACGTCCTCTTGCCTATCATTATTATTGTGGTTTTAAGTGTGGGACCTGATGTTCGTTTTTATAGAACGATTATGCTGGATGAGATTTATCAAGACTACGTTCGAACTGCCCGATCTAAGGGACTAAGCGAAAAAGCGATCATGTTTAAGCATGTTTTAAAAAACGCAATGGTTTCAATCATCACTTACGTGATTTTAAGAATTCCTTTTCTTATTTTGGGTTCTCTTTTGATTGAGTCCTTTTTTGGGATTCCGGGGCTTGGGGGAATTACCCTTAAGGCCGTGAACTCTTCAGATTTTCCAGTGATTAAAGCAATGTCAGTATTAAGTGCCATTGCCATTATTATATTTAATCTTTTGACTGACGTTCTATACAAGGTCGTCGATCCAAGAGTGCAACTAAAATAAAAGGACTAGCATTAATGGCAAGTGCCCAAGAATCTAAATCTTTATGGAGTCATGCCTGGGATTCGCTTATCTCTGACAAGCTTACTGTCATGTCGATGGCCATTGTCGCTATCTATAGTCTTGTTGCAGTTTTATCTGCTGTTGGTCTTATCGCAGGTAGTTGGTCTCAAGAGATTGGGCCTTCTTATGCTCCACCATCTTCAGACTATCTCTTTGGTTTGGATATCTTTGGTCGCTCTGTTTTTGCCAAAACGATTAAGGGTACAGAGGTTGCGATGTCTGTTGGCCTTGTAACAGGTATATTAACAGTTATTATTGGCGTCTTCTTTGGAGCTCTGGCTGGGTATTATGGAGGCAAGGTTGATGAATTAATTGTCTGGTTCTACACAACCTTTAGTTCCATTCCTTCCATTATGTTGCTTGTTGGAATTTGTTTTATCGTAGGAAAAGGAATTTTTGCCGTTTACTTATCCTTAGGTCTCACGAGTTGGGTAAGTTTATGCCGCCTCATTAGAGGGGAGTTCATTAGACATAAAGACAGAGAATACGTACAAGCCGCTACTGCAATTGGTGGTGGAGATTTTAGAAAAATCTTTAAGCATATACTTCCTAACGTCCTTCACATTGTGATTATTAACTTCTCTTTGCAATTTCAAATTGCCATTAAATCAGAAGTTATTTTGAGCTATTTGGGACTAGGTGTTCAAGGTGTCCCAAGTTGGGGAACCATGATCAATGACGCCAAGCTTGAGTTAGCACGAGGTAATTGGTGGCAATTAGCAGCGGCGACATTGGCGATGATGGTGGTTGTTTTAGCATTTAATATCCTAGGGGACTCTTTGAGGGATGCTCTAGACCCTAAATTGAAAGGGAAATAATAAGGACGAGGCATGGCAGAGAAAATTTTAGAGGTAAAAGATCTCGTTGTAGAGTTTAAAACTGACCGCGGCTTAATCACGGCCGTTAATGGTGTCAACTTTGACGTCTTCAAAGGAAAAACCCTAGGTATTGTTGGAGAGTCTGGTTCCGGAAAATCGGTAACGGCATTATCCGTAATGAGACTTATTCCTAATCCTCCTGGCAGAGTCGCTGGTGGAGAGATTCTTTATAGAGGAAAGAATGTTCTCGATATTCCACTTGATGATATGAGAACAATTCGTGGAAATAAAATTGCCATGATTTTTCAAGAACCTATGACTTCTTTGAATCCTGTTTTTACAGTAGGTAATCAAATTGAAGAGGTCTTAGAACTCCATCAAAAAGATCTATCTAAGCAAGCAAGGCAAGACAAAGCTGTTGAAATGCTTCGTCTCGTAGGGATTCCTTCTCCTGAAAAAAGAGTAAAGGAATACCCTCATCAGCTTTCTGGTGGGATGAGACAAAGAGTGATGATTGCGATGAGCTTAGCTTGTGAGCCAGATATCCTAATTGCCGATGAACCAACGACAGCACTTGATGTGACCATTCAAGCACAAATCTTAGAGCTTATGAAAAAGCTTCAAGATGAGATGGGGATGGGGATTATTATGATCACTCACGACCTTGGGGTTGTGGCGGAAACATGTGACGATGTGGCAGTTATGTATTGTGGGCAAATTGTTGAACAAGCACATGTAAAAACTCTTTTTGAAAATCCAAGGCATCCTTATACAAAAGGCTTAATTGAATCAATTCCCAGTTTTGATTCAACAACGGGAGTTGCAAAAGATAGGCTTCCTACAATTGAAGGAATGGTTCCCTCTCTCTTTGAACTTCCAGAAGGGTGTAATTTTCAAAATCGATGCGCCTATGCCACTGAAAAATGTAAAGGACAACATGGCGATCCAAAACTAGAAAGCGTGGCAGAGGGACAAACGGTAAGGTGCTTTCACCCTTTATCTTAAGGGGAAGAGAGCTAAGGAACAATTATGAGTGATAATATTTTAGAAGTTAGAAATTTATGCAAAAGATTTCCTATTAAAGGTGGAATTCTAGGCCGCGAGATAGGTGCAGTAAATGCCGTCAACAACGTGTCTTTTACTATTAAAAGAGGGGAAACCTTAGGTCTTGTCGGCGAGTCAGGTTGTGGTAAAACGACCCTAGGGCGCTCTCTTCTTAGACTCATTGAACCTACTTCGGGAGAAGTTATTTTTAATGGGAAAAATATTATCGATCTTGATGCCAATGGTATGAGAGAGATGAGAAGAAAGATGCAGATCATTTTTCAAGATCCTTATGCTTCTCTTAATCCAAGAATGACTATTGGTGGAATTCTTTCTGAGCCAATGGAGATTCACAATCTCTTTCCAGGAAAGGAAGAAAGAAAAAAACGCCTTTATCAATTGCTTGATCAGGTTCAGTTACCAAAAGACGCTTTAAATAAATATCCCCATGAGTTCTCTGGTGGCCAAAGACAACGTATTTGTATTGCTCGTGCTCTTGCAGTTGAGCCAGAATTTATCGTATGTGATGAACCTGTTTCTGCACTTGATGTTTCGGTACAAGCGCAAGTTGTAAATCTTTTGATGGATCTGCAAAAAGAACTTGGTCTTACCTTTCTCTTTATTGCCCATGATCTCAAAGTTGTTGAATATATTAGTAGCCGAGTTGCCGTTATGTACCTTGGAAACATGATTGAGGTAGCAGAGTCTAGCGAACTTTATGGAGGAGCAAGACACCCCTATACTAAAGCACTTTTCTCGGCTATTCCTAAGCCGACACCTGGGAAAAAAATGGATAGAATTTTATTAGAAGGTGATATCCCAAGTCCGATGAATCCTCCCCAGGGTTGTCACTTTAATCCACGATGTTGGAATGCAACGGATAAATGTCGTCAGGAATATCCAGAAGTAACCAATGAAAGTGAGACACACCAATATAAGTGCCATAATCCGATCACACTTTAATACTTGAATCAAAAAGTCCGGTAAAAAAAGAGGGTCATGAAAATGACCCTTTTTTCTCTTTGTATTTCTCTCAAAATTCCGAAAAGACTAGTGGATAAAACTAGTTTTGGAGTTTTTAGTATTGGATAAAGTACAGAAATCACAAGCATATTTGAGTGGTCACTTTCCCTCAGGAACAAGACCATTATTTTTGCTTCCGATGGATTGCATTTGGACCAAAATATCTGGCAAAGAGATTCTCTTTCATAAGGCCGGTAGTGCCATCTCATTTAAAAATTTAGAAGAGCAAATAAGCAACGGAATGAAAATTACCTTTGATATGAAAATAAACAAAGATTGGATCACAGAGGGGCTTTCTTTTATTGAAGAACTAAAAAACCTAGAAGCCATCCAGTATCCCGTTCCAAGCGCAATCCAAGAATGGCGCAAAAAGTTTTTAGGTTGGTTATATCCAACACTACAACAAACAAATAAATCTATTAGTTATTTAGATCTATGCTTTTTTTGCGAACAAGCTTTTTTCTCATCCTCGGAAACTCTGAAACTACGTTTTATCCAATATCCACTAGAGATTCAGAGGAAAAACTTAATAGCAGCGAGCATAGGGGTCTTTATGGCGGTTAGTTTGGGTTACACAAACTACGACTTTTTAAAGGAGGTTT
This sequence comes from Bacteriovoracales bacterium, assembly GCA_030149295.1. Lineage (GTDB taxonomy): Bacteria > Bdellovibrionota > Bacteriovoracia > Bacteriovoracales > Bacteriovoracaceae. Next base: position 12,301 of record JASBRV010000106.1, read on the forward strand.
TTACAGTTTATTTGTTTTTTGATGCACCTTACTCTTGTGAAATTTGGAGTAATTCAGAAAAAGACTTTTTTCTCAAGTTATGGAGAGGTGAAGTTACCAGTGAGGAGATGGAAGAGAAAAACTTATTAGTGGAAGAGTACTTTCAGCAAATGCAAAAAGCCATTGAAGAAATTAGGCCAGAGTTTACTCATAAAAGATTGAGTAAATATCTTACCTGGAGCTTTGAGAAAGTGAATGGCCCTGGAAGGTATTTTAATTTTTCACAACAAGAGCTTTCAGATTTAGACTCCCTAAGTCTTCTTGTGTATCACTTTGATTGGCAAGAAAAAGACTTAGAGGAAAAACTAGATAAACCCCTCATTAATTTTCTACTAGATAAAGAAGAGTATTTTTCATTTTTCTTTGTCGCCAGAAGACTTAGCCGTTTACTTAAGTCTTCCCTAAGTGAAGTAAAGAGTAAGGATGATGATTATTGGGAATTAACAGGATTGTAATTGAGTAATATAAAGAAAAAAACATTCTTTATGCCTGAGGAACCAGAGACAGACTCACAAGTAATCGAGTTCTTGGAGAGCTGTGGTCTTGAGATGAGTTCTCAAAAAAGTGATTCAAAGATAATCATCGGAGAAAATGTAGTTTTTTCACCTGTGGACTGGACTAAGGTTCAAGAGTCTCCCGTCGCCTTCATAAAATATTCTGATTTTGAGAAAGATATCCCAAAACTAGTCTTGCGAAGATTCTTTGGTGGTGAAGGTGCCTTGGCCGTAGAAGAGAATTACGAGGAAATTTTATTAAGCATAGGGACGTTTAAGGTGGTCGATGGGCGAAGCCTTGGATCTTATGCTGATATTTTGGCTAACGAAGCCGGAGCTGAAGGGCTTAGTCTTGCTATGATTCGAAACTTCTCCGTTCAGCTTTTTAGCTTTATTGATTATTTTAGCCAAAAAGAACTTCTAGAATATCCTCTTGATATCGATTATGGACGCAGTCAGGACTGTTTTTTTATCCAAGCCCACTGTGAGGATTTAGGTCTCTATTTTGAAAACCTCCTAGAATCAAGTAGAGAAAGTGAGCTTAAGAGTCCTTTTGTCTCTATGTTGAAAGAAATGACTGAGAAAACCAGCTTATTAGAGATTTATAAATTAAAAGGCTCACAGAAATTTGTTTTGACGGCTGTTTGGAATATTTTAGAAGAAGAAAAACCTCAAAATAGTCTCATCATTCATCAAATTGAGAGATTTAAAGAAAAAGACCAAAAGAGTGTCGATTTTGATGTTAAAACCTTCTTTGATACCAATACCGATCGCCTAAATAAAATCAAAGCAATCGAAAAAACGCCGAGTAAATTTAACCCTGAGGAAAAGAATAAAGAGCTTTATAACCCTGCACTGGTTAAGCGTGTGGTTAAGTTTCTTAAAACAAAAGATGTCTTTATGGAAAAGCTTCAGACGGGCCTTATTGATAAAGATGGATTAAAGGCGGAAATTAATAATTTTCCAGATAAAGAAGCTATAGACAAGATTACTGAGCACGATGAAGATCAAATATTAAGAATTCTGACTGAAGATGATGATGACATTGAAAAGCAAACAGAAGCTATTAAAGAGCAAATCTCAGAAGATGACTATGTCGAGGGAATCCTGAATTCTCTTAATAATATGAGCGAAGAAGAAGTCAAGGTCGCAGCAGGGCTTGAAGAGGATGACGAAGTTCAAAATGTCTCTGGCGAAAGAGAAGACTTAGGCGAAGATTCTCAAAGAGTTGAGGGCAGTTTCGATGAGGACAGTGATGCCATAACCAGAGTTGGCGGAAAGATAGAAGAAGACTCTGATGTGACAAAGGTGAAAGGAAGCGGGTCTGATGAAAAAGAAAGTGTCACGACAATTAAGGGGGAGAAAGAGGATTTAAAAGAAGAAACGTTACGGATTAAAGGCTCAAAAGAGAGTCTTGATGAAAAACCATGGCAAGTGAAACGCCTAGCAGTTGCTGAAAAGGTAAAAGAAGAGCTCATGGTGCTCAAAGAACGGGGAGCAAGTAAGGAAGAGATTGATCTAAAAGTTAAGTCTATCATGATGAATGAGTTGCAGCTAAAAGAGGAGGAGGGAGACAGCTTTATGTCTGCCCTTTCCGACGATGTAACAGATGACTGGGTAAGAGAAGGTATTGATCCTATTAATGAGTCTATTAAGGCCAAGGTTAAGCTTGAAAAGGCCCAGGGCCAAATCAATTCGCGAGATAATCAGATTAAAAAAATGAAGTCCCTGATTGATAATATGAAGGCAGAACTTCTCAAAAAACAAAAACAAATTGAGAAAATTAAAGAAACTTCTAGTGATGTCTCTGGGGATGAAAGCTTGGTAAGTCCTGGGGCCGACCTCCGTGGTCTCCAAAGACAAAGTCAAGAACTTGAAAATAAACTTTCTCAATCAGAAAGTGAAAGAGAAAAATTAAGGAAGAGAATTGAAGTAGAGACAGAAAAACTTACAGAATCTCATGCAAGTGGGGAACTCTCTAAAAAAGCGAAGGAAGATAATGAAGCAAAACTTCGTGAGCTTCAAAGGGCATTTGATACATTAGAAAATGATCTTTCTAAAAAAGAAGAAGAGAAAGTTAGGCTTCAAAAGAAAATGGAGCTAGAGCACCAGAAGTTAAAAGAAGACATAAAAACAGCGAAGAGAGAACTCGATGAACAAAAAACTAATGAAAAGAGTGATTTTGAAGCTGATTCTTTACGAGGCCAAAACAGGTCCTTAGAGGAACAAAGCAATAAATTGTCTCATAAGATTGATGCGATTTCTCAACAAAAGGATGACCTAGATAACAAGCTTAAAGAGGCAAAACAAGAAATCCTAGAAAAAGATAACTCTGCAAAATTTGATAAAAACCAAGCTAAGCAGAGTCTCTTAGAGTTAGAAAAAGAAGTGACGAAGATTAGAAATGATCTATCTCGTGCCCTGTCTGAGAATGAATTGATTAGTAAAAAGTTTAAAGAAGCTCAAGGGGAAATCGGTGAAATGCGAGCGGGTAGTGAGGAAGTCGCCAATCTCTCAAAAGAAAACACAAATCTAAGGGCCCAGGTTGAGTCTCTTAAGAAGAGAATCAATTTTATGTATGAAAACACCAAGAGTAAAAATGATAATGTCATGGACGCTGCTGATGTAGAGAAGTTGATTGCTGACAAGGATGCCTATAAAAAGCAAAAAGATGAAATGGTTAAAGACTTTGAAAAGCTAAGAGAAGAAAAACGGGAATTAGAGCAAGCTGCCCGTAAAGATAAAGCAGAACTCGACAAGCTTAAGTTACAGGCTAATTCTCAGAAGAAAAGCCCTGAAGATCGCCAAGAACTCATCGAGAAGGGCAAAGAAGTGGAAAAGCTCAAATCTGAACTTAAACAGGCCACCGATGAGATAAAAGCCCTTCAACTTAAGCAAAAATCTTATGAGCAAAAAGTTAAGTTCATGAGTGTACAGATTGACAAAAATTCTAATAAAAAAGCAAAAGTAGGAGCTACGGGAGGCTCTGCTAATGAGGCGCAATTAGCCAGTAAGCTAAAACATGCTGAGAAAAATGCTGTTCGCATTAAAGAAGCCGCTGATAAATTATCCAAAGAACTTGGTGAAAAGAAGACTGAGCTTCACAAATTAAAGATGGAGAAAAAAGCTCTTGAAAATAAAGTTAAGGAGCTTGAGCGTAAAGCGAATCTCAAAAAGGCTGCTTAGTTTATTTATTTCTAGAATATTTTTCTGTGTGTGTCTCCACGTGATGCTTCGGGCGCCGAAGGAACGTCGTCGGTTTATCTATTTGAATGTAGGATTGTCTTATTTAAATGATGGTGCACTCCTGGCCAGAATGGTCGGATCAAGCACAATATCAGAGGAATACGAGATGGTTTGGAAACTGCTCCAAGTTGACCTCGATGAGCTTTTATATTTGAAAACTGTGCTAAACCATTGCAGGAAACAGCTTTCGGAACACTTTTCAAGTTTGCGAATGGAGCTAATTGTAAATTCTGCCCCATGAAACCTTAAGCCAAATTCTTTCATGTGCGTAATATAAAAAGAGCTTAGTGACAACTTCAACAAGCCCAATAGATGCGGCTTTTCCAATACTACCAGTTATGATGTACGATATTAGAATTGTATCTGTAGTGCCTGTTATGCGCCAAGATATACCCTTAAGAACGCTTCTTTTATGTGAATCCATAACCGTCATTTATAGTGGGTATTCACTTTATTGTCATTACAAATTGTCGTATGGCCGTGAATTTAAATATCGCATGGGTTATTTCATACTATATTTTTTGATGTGCTTATCTCTCTAATAAATTGATTTTTAATCAAAACAAGCTGAAAAAAAATAGCGTAAATACTGAAACACACATCCTCATGATGATCTGCACCCGTCTTTACTTACACTCTATTATGCACGCTCTAGGATTACCACTTTCGCCAATTCTAAATAAAAACTTGAGCTTCTTTCAAGGAGTAAGAGATCTCTTCATTTGAAAACTCATCTCTCATTCTTCCGTTGAATGATTCACAATATCCATTCTCCCAAGGAGCCTAGTTAGATATACAATTTTCTAAATTCAAAACGAGAGAGCCACTGTCTTGGTTTCTCTGCAATAAATTCAGGTCCATTATCTGATCTTATAAAAGCTGGCTGGCTTCGTTTTAAAAATTCCTTCGCTAAAAACTCTAAAACATCAAAAGAGTTGGTTATCCTTTGGACGAGGTAGCCAATCCATTCTCTCGTAAATTCATCGACTACATTTAAAGTCCTGAAAGCCCTCTCGAATCACTAGAACAGTGATTCTGTGATAACCATATCGTCTATACTCACTAGTCTGCTCGATGACTCTAGCTCTCAAGGCCTCATTGAATTTACTTTCATTTTTCTTAAAGCGTTGAGTTTGTGTAACTATCGCAAAAAGAGACTGAGAAGCGTTAGCGCCGAGGGAACGTGGTCGGTTTCTCTTTTTGAATGTCGGATTGTCTTATTTAAATGATGGTGCCGCAGGCAAACCTGCGATGAAAGCCAAAGGCTTTTAGCGTTGAGTTTGTGTAACTATCGCAAAAAGAGACTGAGAAGCGTTAGCGCCGAGGGAACGTGGTCGGTTTCTCTTTTTGAATGTCGGATTGTCTTATTTAAATGATGGTGCCGCAGGAGGGACTTGAACCCCCACGCCAAAGGCACTAGATCCTAAGTCTAGCGTGTCTACCAATTTCACCACTGCGGCTAAGATAATTATGAATTTTAAAGATCGCATCCTGCTCGTCATCACCTTCGGCTTATTGCTCATTCGCACTAAGTGCCCTTCGGCCAAATGCTTGGCCCGCATTTGGCTACCAATTTCACCACTGCGGCTTTGACGAAGATCAATTTTTACTAAATTTAAGGCATAAAATCAAGAATCTTGTAAAAACCTCTCCTAATTTAAGAGCTGATTTCTTCTTCAGGAAGAGAGGAATAAATAGAGTCTTTTTCAGGACAGACTGTGTCAAAGTCTGATTCCCAGATTGTGTCATTTGGCCTTTCAACCGCACATATGATGCAGCTGATGAACTCCTCATACTCCGGATGAAGCCACATGAAGTCCGAGAAAAAAGTCGAGTTGAGGATATGATTTTCTGTGTACTCCTTAATCAAGACCTTGGCAGCAGGATGCAAATCTTCGGGTTCCGTACAGTGTAGACCAAGTTGTTCATTACGAATCGTCTTAAGTCTTGCGAAGTTCTCCTCGACAGGTGCGACGTGGCCAGTAGAAAAGGCAGCATAAATTGGGAGAAATGTGAATATAAGAGCGACAATGGTCTTCATTGCTTTTTAAAATACCTTTAAATTAGAGTTGCAGTAATTTAGCATAGATAAGCGTGAGAGATGAGATACTGGATAAGCTTTACTAGGTGTCATATTCTTAAGCATAGTAATGTATATGTAATTTCAGGTATTTAGTGAGCTCGAAAGTAAAACACATTTTCATTTGTGGTGGTGGTAGTGGTGGTCATGTCTTGCCAGCAATTACTGTTATTCGCTCTCTTAAAGAGCGGGAGCCAAATTTAGATATCATTTGTTTGGGCTCCCATAGTGGTATCGAGGCCAGTCTCTTTCCGAAAGAGGGAGTTTTATACAAGTCGATAAGCACTGGTAAATTACGTCGTTATTTTTCCTGGCAAAACTTTACCGATATCTTTCGTATACTCCTGGGTTTACTGCAATCTTTTTTCCTTCTTTTTAGTTACTCAAAAAAAGAGACAGTTCTTTTTTGTACTGGTGGTTTTGTTACTGTTCCGGTGGCTATTGCTGCCTGGATGCAAGGAAAGAGAATTTATATTCATGAACAAACTTCACGAGTTGGTTTAGCGAATAAAATTTGCAGTTATTTTGCAGATCAGGTTTGGGTTACCTTTGAAGAATCTCAAAAGTTCTTTCCTGCAAGTAAAGTTAAGTTGTTGGGCTATCCCTTGAGAAATGAAATTTTTAATCTTAACTCTCTAAACGTCAACTCACAGGGAAGGCCAATCCTCTTCCTAACAGGAGGGGGAAATGGCTCCTCTTTACTCAATAAAACATTGTTTTCCCTTAAAGAGAGACTTGAAGAAAGATTCTACATTATTCATCAATGTGGAAAACTAGAGTACGAGAACTATAAAAAAGAAGAGACCGACAGCTATAAGGTATATGATTTTGTAGGAGAGGAGATGATTTCACTCTTAGACGGTGCTGATGTCGTTATTTCTCGCGCTGGTGCGGGAACTGTAATCGAACTTATTGCTCTGGGCAAACCCTCGATTTTTGTTCCCTTAAAGATAGCTCAAAAGAATGAGCAATTCCATAATGCACAGGAAGCTCAAAAAAAGCTTAAAAGTATAATTATTTTAGAAGATGAGCTTGATGATGAAAGTTTATTAGAGGCAATCAATCAGGTAGAGTCACTTAAAAGAGGCGTTCGAGCTGAAATAAATCCCACTAATAATATTACAGAACTTCTTTTGGGAGAGAATAATGCTTAATAGTGCCCTTAAAGAATATCAAGAGAGAGTGGCAAACTTTGCCAAGGAGAGAGACTGGGATCAATTCCATTCTATCAAAAACCTGTCAATGGCCTTAGGAGTTGAGTGTTCAGAGCTCATGGAGCATTTTCAATGGGCCAAAGAGGGAGACTCTTTTGACCTTTTAAGCGAAGAGAAAAAAGAGAGAGTCGCCGATGAAATGATCGATATCTTTATCTATTGGTTAAGGCTCACGACGAAGATGAATCTGGATATCGATAAGGCTTTTGAGAGGAAATTCACTGAAAATCAGAAAAAATATCCAGCGGACAGAGTTAAAGGGAGTTCAAAAAAGTACGACGAATATTAAAGTTTCCCCAAAAGACCGTCTCTTAAGTCCTCATCACGGGCGTTAATAAACCAAATTGACAGAAGCGCTTTTGAGAAAGCCTGGCTCTTAATAAGAGGATGTTTTTTATCCTTAAAAATAACCTCTACACCTTTTTCGAGGAAGTTAATAAAGATGGCTTCCTTCTTTCTCACATTATCCATGGTTCCTAAGAAACTATTAAATTCTTCTCTGAGAAGTTTTCTTTGATCTTTAGGGACCGCAGCTTCAAAGCCTTCTTTCCAAGCTTCATTAAGGCTTTCTTTGTCCACATCGCGAAGGAAGTTCATGCGAATCTGTTTGGGAAAGTCCTGCGATATGACTTGCTGAGCCTTCTTGGTTTTTCTCTTTAAGTAGAGGCTTCCAACGTAAACTTTGAAATTAAAGAGCGTACCTCGTCTAACCCCCATCCCATTAAGCACTAGGTCCTCTTTGGCAATTGTGACCTTATCGGGAACAGTAACTCCTTCCTTTTCCGCAGAGAAAGAAGGAAAGACAAATAAAATGGCGATAAATGAGATTAAAATAGCCTTCATTACTTTCTGACAACACTTCTCTTATTACATTCTAATATCTTCTTTCTGATTCTAATGGTCTCGGGAGTTACTTCCACCCATTCATCATTGTCAATCCAATCAAGTGCCCAATCAAGAGTTCTCGGTTGAATGGGAGGAAGGATGATATTTACGTCTTTACCTGCAGTTCTCATACTGGATAAATGCTTTTCTCTGACGGCGTTGACATTGGTGTCATTAGTTTTTGTGTACTCACCGATCACCATGCCTTCGTAACATTTCTCTCCGGGCTTAACGAATTGCTTTCCAAGAGAGAGAAGGTTGAAGAGAGCATAAGGAGTGAGTTTTCCTGCACGGTCGGCGACAATAGCGCCATTTTGGCGAGCGAGAAGATCTCCCGCATAGGGGCGATAGCCTAGGTATTCAGAACTCATGATTCCTTCACCACGGGTGTCAGTAAGAAAACGAGAGCGATATCCAATCATTCCTCTAGAGGGAATAATAAATTCCATTCGCGTTCTTGTATCACCAATGGGACTCATGGCCTCCATAATACCTTTTCTCTTTGAAAGTGCCTCTGTGATAGCACCTGTTGAATCACTTGGAATATCAAGTACGAGTTTTTCAAAGGGCTCCATTTTTTGACCATCTTCTTCTGTAAAGAGAACTTCTGGGCGAGAAAGCATAAACTCAAAACCTTCACGACGAAGTTCTTCAAAAACGATGGCAAGCTGAAGCTCACCACGACCCATAAGTTTGTAAACTTTTGGATCATCAGTCTCTTCGTATTTGAGGGCCACGTTGTGACGACAACTATCAATAAGAAACTCTTCAAGTTTTCTTGAGGTGAGGTATTCTCCTTCCTGTCCAGATAGGGGAGATGTACTTACGGATACAAAAACACCAACAGTGGGTGGCTCAACTTCAATTCTTTCAAGAGCTACAGCATCTTTGTTATCTGAAATGGTGTCACCAATTTGTGATTCTTCAACACCAGAGAGAATGACAATTTCTCCAGCTTCAGCGGTTTGAACTTCATTCATTCCCAGTTTGTCGTAAACTTGGACAGAGCTCACTTTAAAGTTCTTACGCTTATCTTTTCCAATGAGTGTTGCTTGGTCATGTTTATTGATCTTTCCTTGCTGAATTCTCCCGATGGAGAGAGTCCCAAGAAAGGAGGAGTAAGAGAGATTGGTAATAAGAAGTTTAAGTTCTCCTTCTTTATCAAAAGTGGGAACGGGGTAATAATCACTTGCCATGAAATCAAGGAGTGGGCGCAGGTCATTCGTTTGCTCATCTTGATTGAGAGAGGCCCAACCATCTTTTCCTGAGGCATAAAGAAAGGGAATATCCAAATCAAAATCTTCGATCTCTAAAAAGGAAGCAAGTTCTAAAAGGAGATCTTCGATCTCTTCCTTAACTTCATCAATACGAGCATCAGGACGATCAACTTTATTGACAACAACACCAATCTTGATCCCTCGTTGCATCGCCTTTCCTAAAACAAAGCGAGTCTGAGGAAGGCAGCCTTCAGCAGCATCGACGAGAAGAACAACTCCATCAACCATCATTAAGCTTCGCTCTACTTCTCCACCGAAGTCGGCGTGGCCGGGAGTATCGAGAAGATTAATTTTACAGTCATTCCAAAAGATGGCGCAGTTTTTGGCCTTAATGGTAATACCTCTTTCTCTTTCAATGTCTCCAGAGTCCATTACTCGATCGACAACTTCATCCCTTTCATTGAAAGTTCCAGATTGTTGAAGAAGTCCATCTACAAGAGTGGTTTTTCCGTGGTCAACGTGGGCCACGACAGCAATGTTTTTGAGAGATTTATAGGGAGTCATGAAATGCGCCTCATAGCGTTATTCACACTTGTTGGTAAGTGCGGTAAGTGATTAGTAACGTTCAATTTTTATAACCAGAGAATCCTCTAAAAATGATCCAGTTGCAAGGAATAAGTAAGTCTTTTGGCCAAAGAGTTCTCTTTGAAGATGTGAATTTGGTGGTCGGTCCAAAAGAAAGATTGGGCCTTGTTGGCCGAAATGGAATGGGAAAATCCACTCTTTTTCGCATTATTCAAGGGGAGCAGTCACCAGATAGTGGAAATGTTTCCATTCCCAAGGGTTATAGACTTGGAGCGCTAGAACAACATCTTGATTTTACTGGAAAGACAATTCTTGAAGAGGTGATTCAAGCTCTTCCTAAAGAATTTATTTACGATCATTGGCGCGGAGAGAAAATTCTCTTTGGTTTGGGATTCAGTCAAGAGGATCTAGAGCGTGCCCCCAGTGAATTTTCTGGTGGCTATCAAATTCGAGTCAAGCTCGCCAAGGTGTTAGTCTCTGCTCCTAATCTACTTTTATTGGATGAGCCAACAAACTATCTTGATATCGTCTCTCTTCGTTGGCTTGCTCAATTTCTAAAAGACTTTGATGGTGAAGTGCTTATGATCACTCACGACCGTTCTTTTATGGACATGGTTTGCTCTCACACGGTGGGAATTCATCGAAAGCGCGTGAAGAAGATTCAAGGGAATACTTCAAAGTACTACGAGCAGATTGGTATTGATGAAGAAATTTATGAGCAAACTCGCCTCAATCAAGAAAAGAAGAAGGCGGAGCTTGAAAGTTTTATTAAAAAGTTTGGGGCGAAAGCGACTAAAGCTCGTCAGGCCAATAGTAAGAAAAAAATCATTGAGAAAATGGATGAGATTCAAGTTCTAGATGAAATCCCAGAGCTTAATTTTTCTTTTCATTACAAAGACATCCCCAGCAAATTTCCCTTAGAGGCTAAAAATCTTACTTTTGGTTACGAAAAGGATGAGCCTCTTTTTAAGAATCTCTCTTTTTCTTTGGGAAAGGGGGATTGCATCGGAATCATTGGTAAAAATGGTAAAGGGAAATCGACCCTTCTTAATGTATTGGCCGAAGAACTAAGCCCATGGGAGGGAAGTGTGTGGAAAGCCCCAGGCGTACTCCAAGGTCATTTCGGGCAAACCAATATTGAAAGACTTTATACGAAAAATACCATTACTCAAGAAATTCAAGCGGCCAATGAAGACCTCTCTCATACTGAAGTGCGCTCCATTTGTGGTGCCATGATGTTTCCTGGAGAGGATGCAGACAAAGAAATTTCAGTTCTTTCAGGTGGGGAGCGAGCAAGAGTGATGCTTGGAAAAATTCTCGCAAGTCCTTCAAATATTCTTATGCTAGATGAGCCCACAAACCATTTGGATATGGAGTCTATTGAAGTTCTTTGCCGTGAGATTAAAAAATTTAAAGGATCAAGCTTTATTGTCACTCACTCGGAACTTCTTCTTCGCGAGCTTTGCACTCATCTTATCATTTTCAAGGACGGTGAGACTTTCTACTTTGAAGGAGGCTATAAACGTTTTCTCGATAAAGTTGGCTGGGATGATGACTTTATTCCCAAAAAAGAAAAGAAAGAAAAAATCGTTCGGAAAAAGAAAATTGAGTCAACTTCTTCAAATTCTCAAAAAGTAAAAGAGGAGATGGAGAAAATTGAAGCCGATATCGTAAA
>JASBRV010000112.1 GCA_030149295.1 Bacteriovoracales bacterium
TGACCTTCCCTTAGTTTAACGGACACTCTTTTAACAGCACGACTTATGTGATAAGGAGTGCGTTATGAAAAAGACACAGAAAAGAACAAAAAGACATTACCCAGAAGACTTTAAACAATCGGCTATTGATCTGGCCAAAGAAATTGGAACCAAGGAAGCTGCCGAAAAGCTTGGCATCGATAAGGTTCAAACTCTGGCCGCTTGGATTCGTTATTCCAAAAAAATCGAAGAAAATGCTGATTTTAAAGAGTTAGAAGAGGCGAGAAAAGAGATCAAACGCCTCAAAAAGCAGGCTGAAGAAGATAAAAAAGTTATAGCAATCCTGAAGGATGCAGCGGCTTTTTTTTGTCAGGACCACCTGAAGTGAAGTATCGAGGACTCACCCTTTTGAAAGAGGAAGGTCATCCCGTAAAGAAGTGTTGCGAGCTTCTTAGCATCTCTCCTAGTGGTTTTTACGACTGGATGAGAAGAGGCCCATCTAAAAAGGAACAAAGAGATGGACTTCTTAAGGCCAAGATTCTTTCTATATTTGGAAACTCGAAGAAGACCTATGGATCACCAAGAATACAAAAATCTCTACAGGCAAGCGGAGAGAAAGTTGGAAAAGATAAAGTGGCCCAGCTTATGCGGGAAGAGGGATTGAGCGCCAAAAAGAAAAAAGCGTTTCGTCCCAAAACTACGATTAATAATCCAAGTGATAAAAAATCACCGAGGGTATTTAAGATCAAAGAAACTACAGTTACAGGACCAAATCAGATATGGGTTTCTGACTTGACCTACCTGCCAACGGGGTCGGGATTTTCTTATCTTGTGACAGTAATGGATCTCTTTAACCGCGAGATTAAGGGATGGGATGTCAGCGACACGATGGATGCCGTCAATACTAAGAATGCTCTTTTAGAGGCACTGAGAACGACACCAGGACGTCTGAATGGGCTAATATTTCATTCGGATCAGGGAGTGCAGTATTGTTCCTCGGAGTTTCGGGAGAAGGTTAATCTTTTGAATATCATCCAATCCATGTCGAGAAAGGGGAACTGCTACGATAACGCCTTTGCCGAGAGCTTTTTTGGAACAATGAAGAGTGAGCTTGAGTTTAACAGCTTTGAAAATTTGGATGAGGCAAAGAGAGAAATATTTAAGTATATAAATTGGTACAATCGAGAGCGAATGCATTCTTCACTTGGATATGTGAGCCCAGTGGAGTATAGAATAAAAACCTGTCTTGCTGCTTAAAGTAGTGTCCGTGATTTCAAGGAAAGGTCATAGTCAACAAAAGCTAATGAGTAGTTAAAGGGATTATTACTAAATAGCGAAATAGCTTCGTCGCAAGAGAACGCAAACTCAATGTCGAACAATTCTTGAAGATCAGTTCCACGAAGGGCCAGCAGGAAGCTTCCATGAATCAACTTTTCATCATCTACTATTAAAACTTTTGGTTTCATATTTCCCCCGAAGGCCAAATCTTCAAAGCGGTGTATAGCAACTCCAATGCCAAGCAACTTAAACAATGGAAATGCTTAGTTAATACGCAGCAACATTTCCTAATGATGCAGTCTGTTGTATATAATTTTTAGTTAAACTAAGTCAAATTGTGACGAAGTTTCGTCACTTTAAAAGTTCATCTCAATCCAGCTAGGCCTAAGTCTGTAATTTTCTTGAGAAAATACGTCCAATATTGGTTTTATTGATTTTGACGAAAACTCGTCACAAAAATAGAAAATTTAATCTAACTTCTTAGAATTAAACAATTTTTAGAATTGACGAAAAATCGTCAGTTTTTTCGTTTTTGGAACAATTTACATAGTAAAAGACACTTAAGAGAGTTTAAGAAAAATTAACCTGTCACTTCAACTGGATCAAGGTTTCTAATGTAAAGTCTGTTGAATCTAAAATATATAAAACTCTAGGGTGAAAAATCACCCTTAAAGCTCCATAGTATTTTACATACGATTAAAACGATACTGACAAGCCAAGCCTTCTTAGTAAATAATTTTAACCTGTAGTCTTTCATTTGAAATCTAAAATTCACTTCTAAAATAATTTTGTTATCTTGATTGTTCATCTTTCCTCCTTTCACCCAAGCCGAAAGGCAATGAAGGAGGAAAAGGATGAGGTTGACTGAAATCATCTTGTAAATATGAACTCGGAGTAATACCCTAGGGAGGTATAAGGGGTATTTACATGGATTGTTCACGAAGAGAGTTTTTAAATAAAGGTCTAATTGGATTTGGAGCTGCTATTTCTTTTTCTAATTCCTGGGCGAGCGCAACAACTAGAGTGCTATTCAACAATGACGAACCAGACGTAATCATCGAATTAATTGCAAAATATAAGTTAGTTGATTCTGGAAATAGCTCTAAAACAAAATTTTGGTCTTATATTGGAAGTGTCTTAAAGGGGCCGAAGGAAACACTTAAAGAAATTTCAGGCTCGTATTTGGGGCCAACAATTGA
>JASBRV010000114.1 GCA_030149295.1 Bacteriovoracales bacterium
TAAGATAGCGACTCGGGGGGTGGGGTGTCAATAGGGTGCTGATATTATTTAGGAAATTTTGATGTGCGCTGTGGCAAATGAAGGGAAAATTTTGACCTATGGGGCGATTCGTCTATAAAATAATGTGGTGACTCAAACATTGTCTTAAGGAATGGAAACATGAGTAAGCTTACGTTACTACTTGCAATTATTGGAATTTTCGCACCTACCAAAGTTTTAGCGATCGGAACTGGTTATATCACTTATCCACTTGCACCCGAAAAGCGGTTGGTTTCAACCGAATTTACGGGTATCACTTCAACTGGTGGCGGTATCGGTCTTCAAGGCCGATTTACTCAAAAGATCAATGAGAAAATCACCTTAGATGCAGGTCTTGGTATCGGAAGTGGTGAGCGCGATAGTCGCTTTTTTGCTGGTGCTGACTTTGAGCTTTTTCCTGACTACATGAAGCAGCCACGCGTTTCGCTTAAAACAACTTTTAGTAACTCGGAAGAGTTTGAGGTGAGAAGAAATATTTTTACTTTTGCGCCCACAGTTTCAAAAGGTTTTAGCTTTTGGGGTAATGAGGCCTTTCCTTTTTTCTCATTACCTCTTGGTGTGAGCTTAAACGGTGAAAACTCCACCTACGAAACCATTGTTAATGCAAACGCCGGTATTACAGGAAACCTTCCTATCGAAGGTTACGAAAAATTAATGGGTACAGTGGAAGCGACTGTTGGAGTCAAAGATAGTTTTACGGCGCTTTTCTTTGGTGTCTCTTACCCGCTTAACTAAGTGGTAGTGAAGCAGGTCTTTTCCGATTTTGATGGAACACTGACTCTTCATGATGAGCTCACTACTCACTTTCATGAAATTTTAGAATTACTTAAGGGGCACAGTGTGCCCCTTGTTATTTGTACCGGGCGCTCTAAGTCTTGGGCCCATTTCCTTCTCACTCACTTTTTTGATTTGGAATATGTCATTTCAGAAGGGGGAGGAAGTCTTACTTATGTAGAAAAAGATAAAGAAGGGCGACGTCATTTAAAAGATGTAACCTTGGTTTCTGATGAGATGACCACCAAGCTTCAATTTGTTGCTAAGGAGCTAATTGAAAAGTTTCCTGTTAGCTTGAGTGTTGATAGCTTTGGTCGTCATACGGACCGTGCTATTGAGCTCTCAGATCTTAAAAAGGATGCTCACCTTAATCAAGAAGTTCGTGCCTTTTTACTGTCACATAAAGTGAATTTTTCGACGTCGAATGTCCATCTCAACTTCTGGTGTGGAGAGATTTCTAAAATAAAGGCGATAAAGACCTATCTTGAAAAATATAAGAAAAATAAGTTAGAAGAGACGATTTTCTTTGGGGATAGTCTCAATGATGAAACGGTCTTTAAGGATCATCCTAACACCGTTGGCGTCTCAAATATTGATAAGGTTCTTGATCAATTAGAGCACAAACCAACACTTATTCTTAAAGGTAGAGAAAACGTGGGACCTTTAGGAGTGCTTAATTATTTAAAATCTCTTTTAAAATAATCTTCTACAATTTCCAGAGTCTCTTCTAAAAACTCATCATAATTAAGAGAGAGTTTTTCTCGAATCCAGTCCGTCATGTCCTTAGGGGGTGGACAAAAGAACGTTTTTCTCTTTTCTCCATCCCAAGGAATGTTAATAGCCGTAGCATGAAGAGCATGGCGGGGAAGTTCCATGAGTTCATAGTCTTCTGGCTTAGCGTAGCGATCTTTAAAACTTTGAAACATGGGATAAGAGCCGTAATAGATTTTATCTCCTAAGAGAGGAAAACCATGGGCCATGGCATGGACACGGATTTGATGTTGTCGACCTGTTTTTGGAAAAGCAAGACCTAGGATATAAGTTTTCTCTCCAACTGTTTCTTCATAGAGTTGATGAAAGTAGGTGCGTGCGCGTTTACCAATTTGACTGTCTTCAGGGTGGTGACCGATAAGAACTCTTAGAAGTCCTTCACCTCCGGTGTCGAGTCTTTCGTTGGCCACAAAAGTTTTCTCTTCTTGGGCATAGTCTTCATTTTTAACCCCAATAAAGAAGTAACATTTGCGAACTCTCTCATTTTCAAAATGAGTAGTGTATTTATTGGCCGCTTGAGGATTTTTGCCGATAAGAAGGGCACCACTTGTTTCTCTGTCTAGTCGATGAATGGAGTGAGTACCATGACCACAAAGGGCCTCACAGTAAACGGTCGCACAGTAAAAAAGATGTTTTCCGGTGGGGTGAGTGCTCATAAAAGGAGGCTTTGATAATACCATCAACCCCTCATCTTCATAGAGCAAGGGAGGAGTAGTTTCGAGTTCTAATTTTTCTCCATTCCACCACTCATCTTCATGAATGGTCTTATAGGTGAAAACGATGACTACTTCTTTATTGTAAACCCTTGTGTTGGGTTTCATCTTTCCTGGGCGTCCTTTAATTTGAACATCACCATCTTTAATTTTTTCTTTTACCTGTTCGCGAGAGAAGGAATGAAAGTGACGTTGAAGAAATTGATCTAATCGCATGCCGTCTTGAGGTTCATGCACCTCGTAGTGGGCCTCGAAGTTATCGGGGTTAAATTTCTTATAAAGAATATTCATTCAAAGGACTTAGTATCTTTCTTTTATCAATTCTTTTATCACCATTACGGCACCCTCTTTGGAGTGCCCATACTTGGTATGCAAGGACTGAATGACATTGTCAATCAAGATGCGGTTTTCTTTAGAAAGAGGAGTAGCATCATCTTTATTAACCAGCTCGGCTTCATAGAAAACGATATTTCGCGAAATGATTTGAATGACCTTCTTTTGCTCATCACGAAAACTCTCTTGAAGCTTTTCACTAAGGTTGGGGAAGACATGAATATACTCAAATTTCTTCCCAGGGTTGTCCAAGCTATAAGCCCCTAGGCGACTGATGAGCTGTGAGCGAAATTTCTTAGCGTCTTCTTTGAGATTGATACTCTTTTCGAACTCATCGATGATGTACATATCAACGTCTTCATATTTGGCCGTAATGGTATTTCGAACTTTTTCGCCCTTGTTAAGAGCAATAATATTTTCGATATAACGGCGAATGTGATCTTCGTAAGAACGATCATCAATCATACCAAGGCAGTCTCTGAGTTCACGGTCAAAGAAGTTGAAGCAATACTCTTTGATAAGAGTGATAAATCGAGCAGGATGGTGGTAATCCGCTTGGGGAGTCATATTGAGAAAGTCGTAGTCATTCTTTTTCGTAATAAGCTTTTGGAGTTTCTCAATGACATCCATGAAAGTTATATTCTCTTTACGTGAACTTAACTTGTAGAGGAGGGCCTTAATATCACGGGGTGAAATACCAAATTTTCCTTCGTACAAATTTTCCCACTCAAATTCAGATTCAACTTCATTTTTATTCGCCTCAAGAATTTGCTTTGATTCAAAGTCGAGACGATCTGGTGCTCCACTTCCTGCTAAGAACATGGCCTTTTCAAGAGGGGAGAGATTGGTCGCGATATTGGCAAGTTTCTTGTCTTCGTAGTTTTTCACTTGAGGGCAACGAAGTCGCGTCATAACCGCGAAGAGACAAATGGCCCGCAGAGCATAGGGCTCAAAGAAGCTAATTTCTTTGAGTCCCTCCACCTGGTTTTGATAGATAAGTTCTTCATTTTTAAAATTTAAAAGATAGGGAACACGAACAAAGGTAAAGCGTCCCTTAAAAGAGTTGAAGTCTGGATGTTGCTTGAAAGCAGCAAGATGAACTTCATTACTTGTGCCAATAAAGAAAATATCCAACTCAGTAAGGATCCCTTGAAGGTTCACGGTTTTAGTTTCCATGGTCATGAGGAGATATTTATAACTATCAAGAGGTCTCTTAAGGAGATCTGAATATTCAAGAACGCCACGGTTTGCAAGTACGACTTCACCCTTGAGGCTAAAGAGGTTAAGAGATTGAAGACTTGGTGGAAGACTTCCTAGACGACGATCCATGGTTATTTGCTGCATTTGGGCATCAACATGAAGTTGAGGTTCAATTGTCACGGCCCCAGTCGAATAGCGTTTACTGATTTGAAAACGTTCCACACGAATATGTTTAAGGACATCACGATGACGTCCTTTATAATTTTTTAAAAGGGCATCATAGATCATCTTATTTCTTTTGGAGAGATCGCCATTATAGAGATAAGTTCGCTTAATATCTTCAAGTTTTTCAGGGCGGTCTTGATAAATATCCTCGATAATTTTTCTTCTATGATCACGAGGAATAAGAAGCATTGGATGATCTTTGAGTTCTGAATTTAGAATTGCGGAAATGTCTTTATCTTCGAGATAAGCAAAGGTATTAAGATCACTTCCTGACTTATCTCCACTAAGGCCTAGAGAGCCTTTAATAAAGTTATCAATGGGAAAGATCCAGCTAAAGCTGTAGAGAGAACCTTGTTCGGTATTACTATAGATCTCTAAGCCCTTCATCATTTTTCGAACGAGGCTTGATTTTGAAGATCCATTAGGGCCAACCAATAGGATAAATTTATTGTTAAATCCTTCCTCTTTAAAATTCGTAATACTTTGAATGAGACTTTCTTGAACTTTCTTTTGTCCATAAACAGCTGGGCTTTCATTGTGGTCGCGATCAAAAAGCGCGTAAGAGCCATCTTCATTAATGCCATGATGCTTAAGCATATCGAGGAGATAAGTGAAAGTTGTCCTTAGTTCTCTGTCCGGACTTTTTTCGAACTCATTTATATAATCTTGAAAAGAGAGTACATCGAGCATCTCTTTTTCTTCTTCACTGGCCTTTTCAATCCAATCCAACATATTACCTCTTTTGAGTGTAGGTCTCTGTTTTTATTATAGTAGAATTCCCCTACGACTTCGAGTCTAGGTAAGGTAGTCTATCTTTGATGGAAAAAAGATGAAGAAAATAAGTAAGTCATATCAGGTATTTGGAATAGGAATAGCTGGAGCTGTCATTGTCCTGCTCCTTGCCTTGTGGCAAAGCGGAAAGCTGAGTGTTTTGGTCGGTGACAAAGAGGCTCCAAAAATCTCGGAAACTCTCTGGAAGCTAGCCTTACAAGAATCTCATGATGTGTGGAGTGGCAAAGTTGACTTAAGCGATCCTCATTTCAAAAAAGAGTGCCCGCGTTTGTATCTTGAGAAAGATGATGTTCCTTCTTCTTTGAAAAGTTGTCGTCAAAGTATTTTTGACTGCTTTTACAAAAATAGGTCTCTAAAAATAAAAATGAAAAATGATTTTTTTTCCTATCATGTAAATCTTCTCACTCAAGATACTTTTGAAATTTTCTTTGAAGTGGGAAATAAAAAAAAATTTCAACTAAAGTCTAAATGTCGAAAAATAAAATTGCCTCAAGGGTTTTATTGGGGAAATGAGCGCAAAGAAAAAAGGGATCGTGTTTGGCATACGAGTGGTATTCAATATCAAGTCGATCGCTTTCAAGTTAGGTATATTGATGTATTTAAGCAGTTTCCCTCTAAAAAGGGAAAAGATCTTTTTGAGCCAATCAGTGATTTTCTGCCCGACCAGATGGAAGAATTCTGTCGTCAGCGTAAGTCGCAAGTTCTCTCCTCTCAAGTGAAAGCGGCTTTAACTTTTCATCACGGAAGAAAAGATCTTTCTAGAATTAATCAGGAACCGCCAGACTGGAATACCAGTGCTCACCCTTATGGGCCTCGGGCGGAAGAATCTCCCCAGTTTTTGATGAGTAAAGGCGCTTCTTTTGATCGAGAATTTTGTTTTAAGATTTATGGCAAAGAGTGTAGGAAATTTAACCGTTTTGAATTCTTTCCTGAAGCCCTCGGCTGGAGCGGTACAGCTGAATTGATGGGTGGGCTTCCTGAATATGTTCACAATAAAGAGCATCCAAGAAAAAACTTACACCCGAGTAGCTACTATTACTCTATCAACAGTAGTGCCCATCAGGCGGGCAAACGTATTTACTGGAGTGGAAGAGGTTTTAGGAGAATAGATTTTAATTTTTCAACTACTGAACCTTTTCATAGTGAATTCAGTGAATTTAAAGTCGGTTTTCGTTGCATGAGATTAAACCTTTTGGAGGAGAAATGAAGTTATTTGTGATCTTTTCTCTTGTTCTCCAATTTCACACTCTCTTTCATCAAGAGAAAAGCCAATTTTTAGATCGGCCACCCGGTGCCTATCAAACCCTTGTGGAGTGGAAAGAAGAGGTTTATCGCTGTCTTATTTTTAAGACTCCTCTTATGACAAAAAATAAAAAGATTAAGGGGGAGTTATTTATTCTTGAATCTCAATCTGAGGGATGTTCCTTAGGTCAGGGCAAAAGAATAACCTTAAAAAATGAAATTGAAGCTCTCAAAATTCAAAACATTTCTTATGACCGAGGTCTTAACTTTGACCTATCTCTTTCTTCAGGAGAAGTTTTTAAATTCGAGTTTCTTTTTCCTGATGAAGAACATTCTCGTTGGGATTCCTTCTTTCCCACCAAAAAAGAAAAAGACAAAATGACAGATATAAAGATTAGTACTGGAGATCAGTGTTTGAGAAGGAGTAATGATTGCCAAGTTTTAGGTGAAAATTTATGCGATCAATGTTCATCATGGACGCCATTTGTTGATTTAAATTGTTCTCAGAAGATTTCAGGTCTATGCGGAGCTAATCTCTGTGGGGGAAGAGGTCAAAAGGCATGCTTAAAGATGGTAAGCCTATCAAAGCTTGTTAGTTGTGCTGAAGTAAAGCCCTTTGTTTATTGTCAATTCGGGCTTGAGGTTGAATGCCAAAGTAATGGTGAAGTCACTTGTCGTTAAGAATATTTAAAACTTCTTGGTTCTCTAAAATTTTGTGACCCAAAAATTTAGCAGGAAGCATGTGAAAGCTTGTTCTCTTAAGTTTTTCAAATCTTTTATGATTAATCTCTTTATCAAGTGTATCGAAGACACAATCTCTTGTTCCCGCAAAGGATTCATGACATAGCTTAAGAGGTTCTAAAAGTAGGCTCTGCTCCCAGTTGATATTATCGTCGTTAAAAGTAAAACGAATGCCTGTTAAGAACTCATGTGGGTTTTGAAGGCCGATGACGGGGATACCTCGATAAAGAAAGGTTGAAGAAGATTCTCCGAGACTGAAATCAATGGCTCCCGGTGGCAATTTATCTATGATCTTCTGAATTTCTGTTTCCTTTTTACACTCCAAAGAGTCCTCAAGTTTTGACAACTGTTTGGTATTATTGAGGGCTGGAGGTCCACAAGGGTTAGGGCCTTGATAAAAAAGCCCAACAAGATCAACGCCTTCTTTTTTTAAAAGATTTTTGGTTCTCAAAATCGTCGAGACGGGATCCTGAAAATAGAAACCATTAATTAAATTTTTCTCTTCTTCCGGCATCAGGTCATAACTTGTAATCCCGATGAATCCAATTTTTTTACCTGCCCTTTCAATGATAAGGTAGGGAAGACTGTTCCATTGCTCGGTAGGCTCGCCACTTTTGATTGAGAGAATACTAGAATTAAACCAATTGGTCTTCTTCATGACGTCGAGTGAGAAACTCTGGTGGTTGGGGGGAAGAAGGTCTTGATGACCAAGAAGGATGCCATCAAAGTCGAGAAAGTGAAGAGTCTTTTCTAAATAAGAGCGAAGCTCTTTGTCTTGGTTTTTGAGATTGAGATCTCCAAAAGACAAAAAGGCGATTCGACTTCCAAATCTCATGCGAAGAATATCCATATAAGATTTAAGGATGGCAGCCCCTCCAACTTTCATAGAGTGGGGCATTTCTTTAGGAAGATTGGGGGGCTTGAGACTTGCTTTGGGAAATAAAGTGTTTTTTAAATCACTTGTGACAAAGAGAAACACGTCTTGTTTTTTATCAGAATAGATTGCCTCTTCTTGCCACAATGGATAAGCATAAAGATTTTCAATTTTACTTTCATCACGACAAGCACCAAGGAAAAGAATGAAAGTAAGAAGAACAATTTTAATAACTTTTGATTTTTCCAAGTTTCTCATAGGCCTTGATTAATGCATCGTAAATTCTATCGTATGCATCTTCAGGAGAGCAAGGACCTAAACTTATGCGAACAGCACCACGACCAACATCTTCAGTAACTCCCATTGCTTTGAGAACTTTTGAGGTTGTAGGCTCATTATCTGAACAAGCACTAGAAGTCGTCACATAAATGTCACTTGTCTCGAGTTCAATTTGAACTGCTTGCCCATGGATACCAGGATAAGAAATAAAAGTCGTACCACCTAATCTAGGAGCATCGTCTCCCATAATGACCACAGGATATTTTTCTTTTAACTTCTTTTCAAAAGCTAAACGGCTCTCTTGAAGTTTTTGTATTTTTTCTTTTTTCTTTTCAAAAGTGTCCATGGCAACGGCGATAGTTTCAAAGCCAATATAGTTTTGGGTTCCACCACGTAGTTCTTTTTCTTGGCCGCCTCCAATAACAAGAGGTCTTAGTTGGGAGTGATCTTTCGCCAAGATGAAGCCGGCACCTGTCATAGCACCTACTTTGTGACCAGAAACAAAAGCGAAATCGATATTAGATTCTGAAAAGTTAAAAGCAGTCTTTCCAATATACTGGGTTGTATCGCAAACAAAGGGAGTTCCAGCTTCCTGACAAATCTGACCAATCTCTTTATAAGGTTGAACAACCCCTGTTTCATTATTGGCGGCCATAACGGCGACCATGGCAACTTTACCAGCATTTTCCTTCATCATTTTGGAAAGAGCTTCTGTATCGCATTGACCATTTGGGAGAGTGGGGATGACATGGATTTCATAGCCTTGGTCTTCACTGTAAAACTTGGCACAGTTAATGACGGCGGCATGTTCAATTCCAGAAATAAAAATGAGGTTCTTTCCACTTTTTATCTTTCCATACAAAAGACTGAAGAAGACCTGAGAAATACCTTCTGTAGAGCCGGAATTAAAAATGATTTGCTTGGGTTTTGCTCCCACTGCTTTTGCACAAACGGCTCGTGCATTTTCCATGGCCATTTTTGTTTTTTGACCTAGGTGGTGAATCGCATTGGGGTTAGAGTAGGGACCATTTTCAAGACGGTCCTTGAGGTAGTCGATAACTTCCCGGCAAAGGGGAGCACTTCCATTATAGTCTGCATATATCATGTGTATGTCCCTCATTGAGAGGGTCGGCATCCATCCTAGGAAAGGGAGAGCATCTTATCTAATGCCAGTCGAGCCCCCCTGGCCGTCACCTCGTCAACTTTAATGATATTAATGGGTTTATCATCCTTAATTGCTCGGAAACTGGCAAGTAGCCAGCGAGGTCTTACACGGTACATCGTAGTGCATAAGCACTGATAAGGTGATAGTGAGAAGATTTCTTTATCGGGAAATTCATGGTTGAGGCGGTTCACTAAATTAATTTCAGTTCCAATCGCAATTTTACTACCTGCAGGAAGTTCTCTCACCCGATTGATAATATAGGCGGTAGAGCCTGCTTCGTGTGCTTCTTGAACCACATCAAAGTTGCACTCTGGATGAACAATGACTTTAACCTCTGGTCTTTCCTTTTTAAGATTACGCACCTGCTCAGCAGTGAAACCTTGATGCACGCTGCAGTAGCCATACCACAGAATAACCTTTGCTTTTTGCACTTGCTCAGGCGTTAGTCCTCCATTGAATTTATTGGGATCGTAGACCACCATGTCCTCTAGGGGAATTCCCATTTTAAAGCAGGTGTTTCGCCCCAGGTGTTGATCGGGAAAAAAGAGAAGTTTCTCGCCTTCCTCAAGTGCCCAATCGATGATTTTTTCTGCATTGGAAGAAGTGCAAATACTACCACCTTTTTCACCGACAAAAGATTTCAATGTTGCTGCACAATTGATGTAAGTAACGGGAACAATTTTTTCTGTGGTGGCAGTCGTTAAAAAACCCCAGGCTTTATCAATCTGGCTGCGATCTGCCATATCCGCCATAGAACAACCTGCCCTCAGGTCTGGTAAAATAACTTTTTTATCTGGGGGAGTAAGGATGTCCGCAGTTTCGGCCATAAAGTGAACCCCACAAAAAACAATATAGGGAACATCAATATTGGCCGCATCTTGGGCAAGCTTTAAAGAGTCGCCTTTTACGTCGGCAAAACCAATGACATCATCTTGCTGATAGTGGTGACCCAAAATAAGCATCTTGTCTTTCAGTTCAGCTTTAAGTTTGTGAGCCTCTTTTAAGACTTGCTCGTCACTTAGCTCCTCTTCCAAAATAGGTGGGAGGTGATCGTTAGCTGAGGTATCACCAAATAAATTCAGCGCCATTATAAATCATTCCTTATTACTCTGTGGGGTAACCTTCGTCCATCCAGGCAAGAATCCCACCTTCGAGGTTGAAAAGGTTTTCAAATCCCTCATCTTGTAACATGGCCGCTGCATTCAAGCTTCTTTTTCCACTTCTACACTGGCAAACAATTGTCTTAGAAGTGTCAGTAAGCTTTTTCATTTCCTCTTCGAAGTTTGAAAGAGGAAGAAATTGAGCTTCTTTAATGTGAGCTTCGTCCCACTCACCTTGTTCACGACAATCAATCAGAATTAGATCTTCGTTTTTATCGAGCTTTTCTTTGAGTTCTTGTACGGTCATTGATCCAATCATAAGTTTTCCTTTAGATGGGTTTTTGGTTTATTAAAGTTCATACCGTTTATACAAAAATCTTACGGCAATAGAAATCATAAGAAGGTTGTTTGTTGCGGCGCGTTTTATGTTTTTAAAATTTTGACGAAGTGTTTCGAGCTTCTTTACAATTTTCATAGGCTTAACGCATGAGCCAGTATTGTATGGAGGAATCACATGGAAGTAATCACCATCGCAAACAACAAGGGCGGAGTCGGTAAAACGATGAATGCTTATCAGTTGGTTTGCCATCTTGCGAACCAAGGTAAGAAAGTTCTCGTTATTGACCTGGACTCACAAGCTAATCTTAGTGGTACGTTTGGCGTACAAATCCAGAGAACTCTCATTCCTGAATGGCTTATCGGCGATGTTTCTATCGATGATGTCGTGGTTCCGTCTGAAGGTGAAGAAGAGTTCCACCACAATATCTCGGTGATTCCTAGCTCTCGTCATTTGGCTAATCTCTCTAAGCTTCTTATTCTTAGCGAACAAGAAATTAGAAGAAATGCTGGTCGTAAAGAAAGATTACTTAAAATGCGCTTACAAGAGTGCACGGATCTTTTTGATTATGTCGTGATTGATACTCCTCCTATGCTTGGAGATGAGTTGATTATGGCACTCGTGGGAAGTGATAGGATTCTTATTCCAACTCAAGCACAAGACTATTCCATTGATGGCCTTGAGGAGTTGATGGACACCTTTGAGATTATTCGTGAAACGGAAAATCCAAACCTTGAGTTTGCTATCATTCCTTCAATGGTGAATAAGAGAAGAAAGATTGAGCAACAAAGACTTGAAGAGTTGGCACAGTCTTTTCAGATTACTCCTCCAGTGAGAAATCTTGTCCAGATGCAAGAGTCGATTTCTCTCAAGAAGCCTGTCTTTATGATGAATAAGAAAACTGAAGGTTATAAAGACTATCAAGCTCTTTGGGAGTCTTTGAGTCTTTAAGATAAAAATATAGGCAATAAATTTTAACAATCAAGGATGATGTAGTTATGGCCAAAAAATTTTCGGCAAGAGTCTCTAAAAAACAAAGAAAGACCGTCGATATGTCTAAGAATCTTTCGCGTGACCTCCTCGCGAAGTTCGGGGACGAGAGGCTCCTCGATGGAGCAAGACTTGAAGAGATTCGTCTCGACAAAATCATTGTCAAAGAACAAGTGCGTACCAAGTTTAATGACAGCTCAATCAAAGAGCTTGCAGCCAATATTCGTGAAAATGGATTGATTCAACCTCTAGTTCTTCATCATGATGGAAGGGCCCGATACACTCTTATTTGTGGGGAGAG
Source organism: Bacteriovoracales bacterium (assembly GCA_030149295.1). Lineage (GTDB taxonomy): Bacteria > Bdellovibrionota > Bacteriovoracia > Bacteriovoracales > Bacteriovoracaceae. Next base: position 11,877 of record JASBRV010000114.1, read on the forward strand.
GCGCTTTCGTGCCATGAGCACCATTGATGAAATGGAAACCTGTCCGTGCTTTATTTTAGAGGGTAAAACTCCTGAGCAATTGATGGCAATTCAGTTCTCAGAAAACTCCTCTCGTGAAGCCCTTCATTATATTGATCGTGCCGATGGGATTTTGAATTACCAAAAAGCAACGAGGGCCAGTGAGAGAAAAATCACTGCAGCCTTAGGGATTTCTAAGTCTGAAGTTCATCGCTCACTCCTTATCGCTAAGCAAACTAAGAAAATCAAAGAAGCCGCAAAAATTCATGATATCGAAAAGTACGTCCTCCTTGAATATGATGCGATCGAGCGCGGTGCTTTTAAAAAGGAAATCGAAAAGAAGATTCTTGCTGGGGAATTGACCAAAAGATCACAGCTTCGTCGCCTTCTTAATAAGGGAACAGTTGTTGCTGCCCGGAAAAAGATTTCCAAAAAGAAAAAGCCGGCACTGCCAACGGGTTTAACGGCCAATGCCTTTTTGAAGGCCATGGAGTCAAAGACCAAAGATATGGATCTTGATCCTGAGACTTTGAAGATGCTAAAAAACTTAGTTAATGAAACTAAAGAGATGATGGATTAGCCTTTCTAAGGATTTTTAATTTTTCACTCATAGGCAAGGCGTTTATCTCAAATAAAGCTTAAGTATTTCATGGTGTTGTTTCCTTAGTCCAAGGGAATTTCTAAGTTCTCAGACAGTTGAATAAAGTCTGCTTTTTTATGGTTCTTTATCTCTTTAGAGAAGAGGTAGCGATTAAAAATACGTACCTTTTCAGAGCCTTTCATTTTAAACCACAAAGAACCTCGCACATTAAAAAAGAGAAAATGCTCGTAAATAATCTCATGACTAATAAGACCGGCCCTATGGAGAGGTGTCATCTGGTCATATAGATCTTTATTGATCGAAATTTCCGTTTCCTGGGTAAGAGGATTTTTCTTTTGAATTGCTAACTGTTTCAGCTCACAACCCTTGGGAAGTGAAATTTGGTGACTATCCTTGACGTCTCTAAAGTTTTCATCAGAGATGAGCTTAACTTTAAGGCGAAACTCTTTAAGATCTCTCAGGTACTTCTTACTAAGTTTTGGTGAGAGTTTAGCTAAAGCAGTAAAGACCTTTTTTACGATTTGATATTCATCTTTTTCCTCTATGGGCGAAAAGGTAAATGAGCTGCTATTGTATTCTGTGAAATCGAGAAGTCTTGGAGAAGACTCTTTTGTCATTTTACAAACAACAGCATCTCCTCCATTTCCAACTTCATCACCAGCAAATACGGGACACATTAAAAAGAATGTCAAAGTTAAGATTGTTTTCATTAGCTTTTCCTTCTATTGCTTTTTCCTGTGAGGTTTACTTTGTAGCGCGCTTTTTTACCAGAAAGGTAGGTCACTTCAAACTCAAGAAAGTTAAGTTTCTTTCCCTTTGGCAGCTGGAATACTGCCCATCTAGATAAGAATAGGCCGGGGGGAATACTGAAAGGTGAGTAAAGGTGAGTCGGTGGCACAAGTTCTGAAATTTCAAGACTATCAATTTTATCAATCAAGTTGTTTACGTCTGCGATTGTTCCCGTAAGAAGAGCACCACTTGCTAGACCCACAGTTAAGTTTCTATTTCCTTTCGCACTTGAAATTCCTGCACCAACAGCAAGAGCTCCCATGACAGCCCCATAGGCCATATTTCTATTATGGGCATCAATCGATTGTTTTCTTTGAATGCCTTCTGCCCAGAAAGTGAGGTCAGGACCAACCATCAGTCTCGCTTCGGGGATATCGCTAATGTTGGTGACTTTTATTCTTTTAATGCGTGTCCATGAATCGTCATTCTTGTTTCCAAAGCTGAAATTTACGTAAGTAAAAGGCTCGAAAGAAAGTTGGCTGGTGATCTCAGCATTAATGGGAGTTAGCTTGGGATGCTCTCCTCCTTCAATGGTGGCGTAGCTACCTGGATTATAACTAGCGCAGCTAATAAGAAATAAAGATAAGAGGTAGACAAGAATTTTGGTGTGTTTGAACATATTATTCTCCTTTAGTTAATGGAAAGAGTTGTATAGAAAATTGAAAAACTTGATCTTTGCTACCGGATTCCATGGTCTCTTCAACGAGATCCTTTAACTGCTTTATAAGTTCTTTTGCTTTTTTCATCTTTTGAGAATTACCAGCAAAAGTGATGGAGCGAAACTCTCTTTCGTTGATAGGTACACTTTCAATGGCCAGCTGAGCTTTTTTAAGAAGGCCTTGATGGAAATTTCTAATAGCACCTGAGGGGACTTCATCTGTTGTCTTAATGGCCGGTGCAATTCTTTTAAATGATTTGTCCTGATATATTTCAATCACCCCTAGGTTTTTAAGGAGCGCAATGGCACGATTTGCTTTTTCTGGAGTGATTCCGAGTCTTGATGCAACCCATCTGGGGTCAGCTTTTGCGCCTTTAACTTCAGAGAGGTTTAAAATCGCAAAGTAGTGCCAATCGGAAATGAGCTCAAAAGTTTGCTCATCTAAAGTGAGTTTGTAACGCTTTTTCTTGAGTTTAATTTCAAGGTCTGGTTTAAGTCCCAATTTATCCAAAATCTTAGCAGTGGACTTCTTTCCCAAACTTCTTTTGCCAGATATCACTTGAGAGAGGGTGGCAGGTGAAGTGCCCAGGTACTTGGCAAAGCCTCTTAAAGAGTAGTGAGGGTTAAGCTCTCTTCTCTTTTTTAATTCGTCTTCAAGGATTTTTGAAATATCGTTCATGGTTGTTTTCCTTTCTTGTTTGCGACTATAAGGACGAAAATGAGCTCCGTCATTAACAATTTGAAACAGTGTTTCAAAAAAGGAAACATCTAGAAATATTTACCCTAAAATCTGACGAATTCTGACAGCTATCAGGGAATAAAGGACTTAAAGGTGGAAAAAATTCCCGATTTCTCCGCAGATTTGAGACAATTGGTATAGCTATTGCACAATTAAAACTGTGAGAGACAAGAGAATAAACGTTAAAGCGTATTTTCAAGGCTTTAGGAAGGTTTTAAGAATGAAAGCAGGAACGATTTATAGACAGTGTAAAAAGTTTGGACAAGTTATGGCCTGTCTCGCTTCACTATCTATCTCTATCGCTTCAGGTGCTGCTTCA
>JASBRV010000131.1 GCA_030149295.1 Bacteriovoracales bacterium
TGGGAGCGCCTGGTACAGACATACTCTCAACTGTTCCAAATGATGGTTACGCTTTTATGACTGGAACATCAATGGCAACTCCACATGTTGCTGGGGCTATAGCATTTTTATCTCAACTAAAAAATGAAAAATTTAACAAGACTCAAATCGACGAACCACGAAGAAGCGCTGAAGTTTTGAAAGAAATACTACTTAATTCGACAGACTCAGTATCAAGTCTAAAAAGAAAAACTCTTTCAGGTGGAAAACTAAACCTTTTCGAGAGTGCAAAGAGACTTCTAAGCTACTGACTTCGCTTTCTTCCTGCCTTTTGAATTAGCAAATAATTCCAGCCAAGATTATGACAATTGATTTTTCCCTCTTCTGTAGATATCGTTACCAAAAGGTATCAGGAGGGAAAGTTGAGTTACTCAAGAAGAGATTTTTTAGGAAAAATCCTTATTAGGTATTAGTACCGCTTTATCAACGAATTCATTTGCTAGTGTGACTAAGATATCCTCTTTTGGTAAAGATGAACCTGACATTGTCTTGGAAATTGAAGCTAAGGAAACAAAGCTGGTCTTTGAGTCTGGAATAGAATCAAATTTATGGTGCTATGAAGGAAAAATACTAAAAGGACCTAAATCTACATTAAAAAAAGCCGCTGGTTCTTATCTCGGACCTACGATCGAGGTAAAAAGTGGTGATAAAATTAGAATAAAATTTAGAAACTCTCTAAAAGAAAAATCAATAATCCATTGGCATGGACTAGACGTTTCACATGAAAATGATGGACACCCAAGAAGTGCCGTGAAACCCAAAAGCGTATATATTTATGATTTTGTTGTAGAGAACAGGGCCGGAATGTATTGGTATCATCCTCACCCTCATGGCAACACAGGACGCCAAGTTTACATGGGATTAGCCGGCTTGTTTATTGTTAGAGATAAGGAAGAACAGAATCTTAACCTTCCCTCTAATGAACATGAACTAAATTATGTTATTCAAGATAGGTTTATTAATGAAGAAGGTCGACTAGAATATCGTCCCTCTATGATGGGAGCTTTCGGAAACAGGATTTTTATAAATGGTCTTAGCAAAAATAAGTTTAAGGTAAGGCGTGGATTGAATAGAATTCGCTTACTTAATGGTTGTAATGCTAGAATTTTCAATTTTGAGTTAGATAAGGGTAAGGATGTATGGCAGATAGGTAGTGATGGAGGACTTCTAAAAAAACCACACCGCTTAAAAAAATTCTTCTTCGCTCCAGCGGAAAGGATAGATTTTTTATTTGATTTCCCAGATTACTCAATTGGCGAAATTGTGAAACTCGAGAGCCTGCCTCTAGTTGATGGAAGAGGAAAAAAGTATACAGTTATTGAGTTTGAAGTAACTGAAGAATCAGATGAACTATATTCAATACCTACTTTTTTATCTAATCTTCCCGACATAAACCCGAGAGAAGCCGCAAATTTAAATTCTCCAAAACGTTTTGAACTGGTACCCAAAAGAGGAGTTGGTTGGACAATAAATGGGCATGGGTATGAAGAAAACAGATATGAAAATGAAGAATTGATTAAGTTTGGCACAACGGAAGCTTGGGAGTTTTATAACCCTACAGGAATACCTCACCCTATGCATATTCATGGTACTCAATTTCAGGTGATAAAGAGATATCCTAGTGAATTTGAAGGATGTTTAGATAAAGGCTGGAAAGACACGATTTTGGTAATGCCCGGTGATAGAGTGAAAGTTATTAATAGATTCAACACATTTAAGGGCGATTTTCTCTATCATTGCCACAATTTAGAACACGAGGATATGAGTATGATGAGAAACTTTAGGATTTATTGAGGTTTGTTTTCAGTAAGTTTTATGGAAAAGTGTAAATTTTACTTCACAATTGCGTACCCCCACGGGGTATGTTAATAGTATCTCTATGGGATCATTAACAGAGAAAATTTCAAATATAAAAAGCTTAACAGTGATTACCCTATTGTTAACGATTTTGTCTGGTTGTCTGCCGCTCGACATTGAAAAAGGTGGGTTACAGTTCAAAATAAAAAAATCAGAGAGCATAATTAATCCAATCATTAAAGGTGAAGCTAAGTTAAACTTTGAAAACCTTTATGAATATATCCTCAAGCCCAAATGTATCTCCTGCCATTCTGATTCTTTAGCAGAGCCAATAAATGACCCTATAAAACTTAATGAATATAATTATCTTATTGAAGATAGGTTTGTTCCTATACTGAGGAAAGGAAAGCCGTTAAAAAGCAGACTTTATTTAGAAGTCTTTTATGGCGAAATGCCCCCAAAAGCACCTCTTAATCCTAAAGAAATAGAATACATCAAAAAATGGATTGAAAAGTGTGCACCAAAAGACGACTCAACTCCTGATGATTGTATAGATAGGCCAGGTGACGATGATGACGAACCAGGCGACGATGATGACGAACCAGGCGACGATGGTGACGAACCAAGCGACGATGATGGCGAACCAAGCGATGATGATGGTGAACCAAGCGATGACGATGGCGAACCAAGCGATGATGATGGTGAACCAAGCGACGATGACGAACCAGCCGACGACGATGGAGAACCATTTTAAAGGAATTTGATACAATATACGGGACATTTTTGTCCCCCTAGCTCAACGGAGAGAATATGAAACATTTATTAACGATTGCGTCTTTAGCTTTTTCAATTAATGCGTTTTCAAACACGAAAATCGTAGACACTAGTGAGGCTGTTAACCAAGCACTTCAAGATTTTCAATCAAACGCAAACGCACAAACTGTTGCGAAGTTTAATGGGTTTAAGGCTTGGCCTGTTTCTGGTGGTGTAAAAGTAAAAATTTACGTAAAAGGAGAAGCTTCTGTTGATTCTAGCTGTCACCGTCACAGCGAAAGCGAGCCTTTTGAATGTCATTAATTTTTATTTTAGCTATCCCTTAAACGGGATAGCTATATAACCTTGGAAAACTCCATGTCACATGCTAGTCATACTGCTCACATAAATAGAGTCAATAGAATCGAAGGTCAGGTTAAAGGGATCAAAGCAATGATTGAAGAGGAAAAGTATTGTGTAGACATACTTACCCAAATCAAAGCTGCCAGAAGTGCTCTAAAAAGCCTAGAACTTTTAATTTTAGAAGGCCATGCAGGTCATTGTATAACCAATGCAGTAAAATCTGGCTCTGCCGCAGAGACAGAGAAGATGATTAACGAAATCATTGATCTCGTAAAGAGGTCCTCTAAATCCTAAAAAAGCCAAACCGAAGTCTTAAAGTGCTATTAACCTCGAACAGTATGACTCCACTCGAGAAAGCTCCCAATAACCAAAACATCGAAAGTTTTAAGTAAACATAAGGGCTAATTAATAGAGAAGCACCTAAAAAACCATACGACAACAGGAGCAAGTAGAGAAACTTTGTTTTCTTTATTTAGATTTACTCACCCTCTTTTAGAATGTAGGACGAGAAAATAGCGCCGAACCTAAAAAAATTACTCCACAAAAAGACATACAAATAAACTCACCAAATTTGTGATGAAAGTAGTGAAAAAGTTCAAAGTTGTTGGTTAAGTTTAAGTTGAACTGGGGACAAAAAATGAGAGTTAAAAAGCCTATAAATCCATGAATAGTTAGTAGCTTAAAAAAACCTATTTATGAGAGGGATTTAACTCACTTTTTACATACGAAAGTACTTGACCTTAGGAGTACTGAGAGCCTTAGCGATCTCATCAAAATCTTCATCTGAAAAGAAGCGAAGACTAATGGCCTTCTTTTCCTTTTCCGTAAGAGATCCAAATGAATCAAGATCTAATTGATCTTTGGGCTCAAATTGAGGTTCAGTTAAATGTTCATCACTAAGCTCTACAAGATAAAACTTTTGGTTCAAAGTAAAATTCCTACTTTTGCCCCATAGTTAAGAAAAAGTGGGTTCAAAATAGCAGCAAGATGGCAAAGGTTTATAATCTATATGCCCCAGAGATGCCACATTGCGGTTCAAAAGGCAGGGAGCATTAAAGACAGTGCAAGGCTTTAAATTTTGAAAAGTTATGCTTTAAACGAAATTTCGCTTATTGGCACTCTTTCCAAAGTTAAAAGACAAATTAAGTGTCTAGGAAATTAAACATTCTAGAGAATGACATATACCTATGCAGGGTATATGCTGCTTATCAATAATAACTATCAACTAGGTGCAAAATGTCTTCACATTACTTTCTAATCATAATCATCTTAATTGCATGTCTAAATCCTTCCTTAATGGCAAAAGAGAGGCATTATCATCTTTCTATTACCAAAGGTAACTACAGCATAGGTGAAAAGTCCTATACGAATAAGGTTTTGATTAACAACTCTATTCCTGCACCAGTGCTGGAATTTATCGAAGGAGAAACAGCAGTAATAACAGTTGATAATAAAATGGATGAAGAAACGTTGATTCATTGGCATGGGCTTCTTATAAAGAACAATCAAGACGGGGTTCCATATGTGAATTCCCTGCCAATACCTCCAAACGCGTCAAAAACTTATCGTTTTAAACTCATTCAAAATGGTACTTATTGGTACCACTCTCATGTGATGTTTCAGGAACAGGATGGAATGTACGGAGCTTTTATAATACACCCCAAAAACACCCGTCAGATCAAAGTTGGCTCTAGCAAAGAAAGCAAAAGGGATAGGGTCGTAATACTCTCTGACTTTAGTGAGGAAAGTGGTGAAACAATCCAAAGAAATATCAAAAAACAGGGGGAGTATTATGACGTAATCAAAGGAACAGTCCAATCTTGGTATGAAGCCTTTAAAAGTGGAAATGCCTTGATAAAGTGGCGAAACAGTCTCCAGAGAATGGAGGGGATGGATTATGCTGACATCGCTTACGATTACTTCTTGGTCAACGGAAAGGAGCAAATTCGTCTTTTTAGTGATTTTGAAGAAAAATCAAAAGTTCGTTTGAGAATAATCAATGGCTCTGCCACGAGTATCTACAAGATCACATACGGGGGTGAGTACCTAAATGTGATTGGTGCTGACGGACTCAATGTTAAACCAGTGAAAGTTAGATCTCTACCTATTTCAGTCGCTGAAACTTACGACATCGAATTAGAGGTTGATCCTGCAAAAACATACGAATTGAAGATTGAATCAATTGATAAAACCGGTCAATCCAAGATTCTCATTGGAAATGGTGAAATTATTCAAAAAGCGCCTGATATTTATTGGGAGCACCCCATAGGTGTAACGATGGGTGAAATGATGGGAATGAAGGAAATGAGCTTCTGGTCAGAGCTCCTAATGAATTATCGAAATGAATTTAAAGATATTCCATCAAGTCAAAAATACCATTTTTCTACTGATTACAAGTTACCTTCATTAAAAATTCTTAAACCTATGATGGGCGGGAATGACCATGCCTTAAATACGGAAAAAAACCATAACCATTTAGACTTCAGGATTATGAATCGATCTCCAGAACTAAGGCAAAGCAATATTTATGATGAAAAGAACTCTATTTATAAAGAGTTAACCTATGATCTTTTGAGCACTGAAAAAAAGATTAGCGTTAAAAAAGGAACTAAACTACGAACTGTGCATTTCACATTGAATGGAAACATGGGACGTTACGTATGGTCCATTAATGGAAAACCTCTCGATCCCGATGCCTTTATCAAAATAAGGAAAGGCGAGAGAGTAAGATTTGTAATGGATAACACGACAATGATGAATCATCCAATGCACCTTCATGGGCACTTTTTTAGAGTCATGACAGATAAAGGCAAAAATTCAGTTTTGAAGCACACAGTAAATATTCCACCACTAGATAGGGCCGTTATTGAGTTTGAGGCGAATGAAGAAAAGGACTGGTTTTTTCATTGTCATATTCTTTATCACATGATGGGGGGGATGGCACGAATAGTTCGATACGAAAACAATCCTGGAACGAAGGAACTCGCTAAAGCTCGAAATAGATCTAAAGAATTTAATCATGGGGATAGTTTCTATCTTAGGAGTCGGAATTTTCTTCAAAGCAATTATTACAGGACTGAGACGTCTTTTTTTAATTCTTATTACGCTTTCGATTTTGATGTGGTTGGAAACTTCGATACAGACTTGGAGGGAGAACTACATGTCGCAAGGATTTTAACAAGGTATTTGGAACCCTATCTTGGCGTGAAGACAGAAGCTGAAGATGGTAATTTTAAAACTACTCCAACACTGGGTTTCACGTGGATTTTACCGTTGAATATTTCAATTGATCTCAAATATCAGCCAGAAATGGACAAGAAGTTTGAGCTTGAGTTTGAAAGCGAAATTCAATTAACTTCTAAGTTGCAGCTCAATTATGAATACAGTTCAATAAGGAACTTTTATTCAGAGCTAGAGTATCGACAAAATAAAAACCTATCGTTTGTCGCT
>JASBRV010000137.1 GCA_030149295.1 Bacteriovoracales bacterium
CGAAAGGAATATAACCACTTTAGGCCACATAGTTCTTTGGGTTATAGGGTTCCAGTTCCCTTGGCAATATTGCCGAGTTATGAGAAGACGGAAGTCCTAGAGTGTATACAATAGTGTGGAAGCAAAGACGGGTGCAATTCAAGTCTTAGATCGCGTCATTGAAGAGGGCAGGAGTAGAGCATTTCAAAAACGTGTGAAGAACACAATCAATATGATCTATAACTGGGCCATTGAGAATAGGGCCATTAGAGGGATTCCTCATAGTCCTGTCTTTGGGCTAAAAGTTGTTGTTAAGCAAGATAAGAGGCCCGAGATTTTAAAGCCCCATGAAATTCGCAAGCTTCTTTATGAAGCGAAGGCACAGGATCATGACTGGTATTATATTTGGGCTATGGCACTTCTTACTGGAATGAGAAATGGGGAGCTATATGCGCTTAGCTGGGAGGATGTCGATTTTGACGCTTCTCTTATAAAGGTTGAAAGGTCATTTAACTTTAAAGTGGGTGAGTACAAGGACACCAAGGCCGGTTACTGGCGTAGTGTTCCTATTTCTTCTGAGCTTCGCTCCTTGCTATTAGAGATTAAGAGCCAGTCTAAGTCTGAGTACGTTCTTCCGAGGCATATTCTTTGGACTGGTGGTAAACAGGCTAAGATCCTAAAGATATTTTGTAAGTCCATAGGGCTACCTGAGATTAGATTTCATACGTTGAGAGCTTGTTTCGCTACTCAGCTTATTGGATCGGGAGTGGAGCCAGTTAAGGTTATGAAGATTTGTGGGTGGAAGGATTTGAAAACTCTCGGAGTTTATTTACGCCTTGCGGGGATTGATGAACGAGGGGTTACTGAGGGGCTTAATTTTTTACCTAAGGATGAAGAAAAAGTTTTTTCAATTTTTACAAAGACTACGCATGAGTAGTCCTTTATAAGCTATGCTTTGCTGGTATTATATTGTTTTAGGAAAAATATTTCTTACGACCAAAAATCAATACAAGGATGAGGGGAAGTATAATCAGTTGAGAGATTTTTCTACTCAAGTCCTGATCGTGGGAAGTGTAGAGGGGGAATAATTTGAATTTAACATTCATATCAGACACTCATGCAAAACATGAGGCTGTTAAACTACAAGCAGGTGATGTCTTAATTCATTGTGGAGACTTTTCAAAGAAGGGTTCATTAGAAGACATTAAAAGCTTTTCTGAATTTATTAAGAAGCAGGATTTTTGTCACAAAATTGTTATTGCTGGAAATCATGACTTTTGTTTTGAAGATGAAAGAAAGACAGAAGCCGAAGAGATATTTAGTAAGAATGGAATCATCTATTTAAATGATAGCGGGGTTACAATTGATGGAGTGAAGTTTTGGGGGTCTCCTGTTCAACCGGAATTCTTTGATTGGGCCTTTAATCGAAAAAGAGGTGATGATATCAAAAAACATTGGGATTTAATTCCTGATGATACTGATGTGCTAATTACACATGGGCCACCATTTGGAATTCTAGATGAATGCTCAAATGGTCAAAAGGTTGGTTGTGAAGATCTTCTAAGTAAAATTCAAAATCTGGAAATTAAAGTACATGCTTTTGGGCATATTCATGAAGGTTATGGAATCAAGGTGCAGGATGGTATTGCCTTTGTGAACTCTTGTATCTTGAATAAGAACTATAAAGTCAAAAATGAACCAATATGTATTGAGATATAGGAATGAAAAAACTGTTGAAGACTTCTTGTGTGATTACAGTGGTTTACGGTATATGAAAATGATTTCCATTGAAAATTTGGAAAAATAATGATAAAGTGTTGCAAGGTGCAACCCGAAATGTTAAATGAGAGGCTGGCTTGGGGTTAAGTGATAAGCGGAAGCGGTTTTATAAAATTCGAGCAAATTGCAAGGTCGTGGTTCGATATCACGCATACGGTGACTACCCTGAAAGAGAGTTCACCCAATTAGAAATTAAAAACCTTGTAAAATACGGCAACGGAAGAGTCACTGAAAATGATTCACCTGAAGCGATTACTGAATCATTTTTATATTTTCCAAAGGATGATGAGGATAGAGAGTGCAAGCTAGTTGTTTTGTTGGAAGAAGTTGAGATAGAAGACGAGAACGGGACTATCACAAAAGAGACTATCATTGTGTGTAGTGCTTACCGAGAGGTTTAAAATGAAGTTTAAAAAAATTATCGTTCCTAAATTTATTCATGAAGATGCATTTGGAGAAAATGTGTTTTCTGATGTTGAGATTTTATTCAACCCAGAAGAAAGAGAAATAACTCCTGAAACATTTAATCAGGGAGAGGACGAATTCTTTTTAGCGGATGATCAAATTGATCAGCTTGCAAGTGATTCTGTTCGTAGATACTTAAATCATTATCTCCCTTCTATTGTGAAAGGGGAGTATGTTTTAAGCGGGAAAGAAATAGATGCTATTATTACTTTCTGTAAGGTGAATAGGAGTGAGTTTTCAGATCTAATTGGTCTTGATCGTGCTAGTGTAACTAGAATTATAAAAGGTGAACAGAGCCTTAAAAAAGATGTTTTACTCCTAATTATTGAACGACTCAAAGATGAAGTTGAAAGTCCTGGGATTTCGAGAGTCGTTTTAGATAAGATTAGAAATAGAAGAGATGTTTCAGAAATTGAAAATTTAAACCTAGATGTTTTTTCTATTGCTGAGTATCTCATTAGATTCTTCGAAAGAAGGATGGATAACTTAACACATTTAAAACTTCAAAAGCTATTATATTATGCACAAGGTATTGCGTATGGGCGATATAATATACGCCTATTTAATGAACCATTTTTAGCTTGGCAACATGGGCCAGTGATCAGAACAGTTTATGACAAATATAAAATTGTTCAGGGAAATCCTATTTCTGAAGATAAAGATATTGATATTTCTTCTGTAGTTAATAATGATGCCGTAATTAGTATATTAAAAGAAACAATCTCTCTCTATGGAATTTATAGTGCTTGGACTTTGAGAAATAAAACTCACAATGAATCTCCTTGGTCTGAGACTGAACAGTCTGAAGAAATAGCAGATGAGAAAATTATAAATTATTTTAGGAATGCTTTTGTTTAGAAGGAGAGGAATATGCCAAGTGGCTATACACATTGTTTTTTAGCTCGAAATTTTAATGCTCTCTCTGAACATCAGAATATAGATTTAAAATTTCTTCTGGATGAGAAAATAAAATACTTTCAAGTTGGTGCTATTGCACCAGACATTCCATATTCTCAGCTCTTAAGACCACATAACTCTTTTCAAAAAATCGCAGATGATTTTCATTATAAAACTACAAATAAGCTTTTCTTGGACGCTCTTGATAGGGTTAAAGACATGCCTGACGGAGACCAGAAAGATGAAGCATTTAGCTTCTTTCTTGGTTTTGCTTCTCATGTTGTTGCAGATGGTGTGATTCATCCGTTCGTTAGAGATAAGGTTGGCGATTACGACGACAACGCTACGGAGCATAGACTTCTAGAAATGAGACTTGATGTGATTCTTTTAAACGAATTCACAAAACTTTCAGGGCATGCCGTAAATTTAAATACATCAGATTATCATCATCAGCTAAAAGATGTTTTGAGTCGGGACTTTTCTCATATCTCAGAAATGTTTTCTGATTTAATTAATACGACCTACGGACACGATGTTAATAGTGACAATATCGAAGACTGGATTGATGATATGCACGATATGTTTGGAATTGCTGAGGGCAAATTTAATCAATTCTACGCATGGATTCCTGCTGTTAAAGACTATCTTTACAAAGATAAAGAAGAGTTACTTAAAAATAAGGAAAAAGACCTTGTTTTAGAAGTAGATGAAGCAAAAGGAAGAAGTAGAAATTTCGCAGGACGTACTATTCACTTTATCGATGACTGTATACCGATGTTTTATAATGCATTTAAGCCATTGGCCGAGAAGTCTTACGAGTATGTTTATAATGGTGGCGACAGGGTTGAAGGGGGAGATTTTCCTGCTATCAATCTCGATACTGGAAGAAGTTTGGCCTTTCAAGATGGAAAAAATCTTGATAAATCAGCAGTGTATTGGAGTTAGAGTGAAAAATAGTCTTCTGTTAATTTTTATATTGTTTTTAACCTCTTGTTCATCAACAGCCTATAACGATTCTGATATCGATAAGATTTCTATTGATATGGGAGTCTTGAATCAAAGACTAGTAGGTTATCTCTATAGGAAAGAGCTAAAAAAAGACTTAAGAAGCTTAGATAAAGATATTTATGTTACCTCGGCATTGAAAATTAAAGACCCATCAGAGGTAGAGTATACAAACCTTTTGAAAAAAGATGGCGTTGTGATTCAAGCTAAGGGTATGAAAGCGGACTTTGTCGTTTGTGTTAAAGATCTTAAGCCTCTTCTTGTACTATGCGACAAGGCCAGTACTCCGTTTGTTGAGAAAGTAATTAAAAACAAAAATTTAAACTTAGGGGAATTAATTAAAGAGCTTTGAAGTACTCTCTTCTTTGTTAATACAAAATTGTATCTCCCATTGTTAAGCTAAGTTATTATAGGGGAATATCCTTAAAGTAAATTTGATTAAATTCCGATAAAAAAACGGCTAAAGTTGGCAAAGAGGGTGGCATAGATGCAAAAAACATCTGTAAATATAAAAAGAATGGATTGTCCTTCTGAAATAAAAATGATCGAAGGATTGATGGAAAACTTAGAACCAAGCGCGAAGATGGTGTTTGATTTAGAGTCTAGGACTGTGCAGTTTTATCATAGTGTAGATAAAGACCAGATACTGGACTCTTTAAAGGCTATTTCTCTTCCCGGTGATTTAATAAGCTCTCAAGAGGTTTTAGATCAT
>JASBRV010000004.1 GCA_030149295.1 Bacteriovoracales bacterium
TTTCTCGCAAGAAGACGACTTTTCTTATTTGAAGAAGTTCTAATAAATTGAAGATCGCCCCAGATTCCTGGGATAGAAAGATCTAAGATATTATAAAACTCTGCGAGATCATTTTCGACCGGTGTACCCGTCAAGCAAATGCGAAAGTCGGCCTTTACCTTTCTCGCGGCAAAAGCTCCTTGACTTCGAATATTTTTAAGATGCTGAACTTCATCAAGAATAAAGATATCAAAATGCTGATCAGCAAAGGTCTCATCGATCTCTCGTTTCATGACTCCGTAAGAAGTCAGAGTGATCTTGGCGTTGGGATCAAATTGACGATCTCCCCCGTGATAGATTTGAACTTCGATATCAGAGAATTTCTTAAATTCAGCTTCCCAGTTAAGAAGAATCGTCACTGGGCAAACAATGAGAATCTTATCGACTTGATCAAGAATGGAGCTAATAAAAGAAATGGTCTGAAGCGTTTTCCCCAGACCCATATCATCAGCTAAGCAGGCACCGAGCTTATTTTCATAAAGAAAACGAAGCCAATTGTAACCATTTCTTTGATAAGGTCTTAAAACGTCTTCAAGACCTTTAGGTATATCGTATTCAGGCATTTTTTCAAGAGTTGCCAATGACTCACAAAGCTTGATTTCATCTTCGGTGAGGGCGCCATCGATGCCTAATTTTTTAAGTTCAAAAAGCTCAAAAATGCGGGCGCGATTAAAAGGAAGAACAAAGCGATTCATCTCTTCTTCAGATGTTCCATCGTCAGAGTTTTCTTTCGTTTGATATTTGTTTTGAGCTTCGTATTTGGTGTATTTCTTAACGAATTTTAAGAGATCTTTTTGCTCTTTATTGAGAAGAACAAGACCGTCTTTGGTAAGGGCCAGACCATTATCAAGATCGACATTATTGACGAGATCCATATCCTCGCTATTGATCTTTAATTCGAGATCAAACCAATTGGTTGCCGTGCTCTTTCTTTCAAAGCGAATTTTAGAGGACCAACGACTAATTTCATTTCTATTGTAATAAATCTGAACCCCGTGAAGAGAAGTTCTGGTATGAAATTCACTTAAACCCTGAAATAAGGTGGAGCCCGGCAAAGAGTAGGTAAGCTCACGGCTTTCTAAATCGTATTTAGAAAAACGAAAAAAGAGATCACCAAAACACTTATGAAGTGTCATAAAGAAGTCTCTTAAAAAAGCATTGGGGTAGCGACAAAGACTTTTTGATTTTCCACTATAAATGAGGGTGTCATCCTGCTTAAGAGTGTAGTCGATGAGGTTATTCCAATAATTCTTTTGATTCGAGGGGTGTAGGGCCGTCTTGTAAGCTTCATTATCATCTTCAAAAGACTCAGCCAGCTTCTGAACAAACTCATACGCGTCTTTCTTAGTGCGAAAACTTGAAAGCTTTCCACCATTAAAAGTAAAGGCCTTAAGAAAGTCTGGTGAATGAATAAGGTTTTCTTCATTATCGATAAATAGAAGATTGATATCAATATTACTGCCTTTTTTGGCCTTGGTTAGATGAATCCTCGCCGTAGAGTCATAGGTAGGAATGTCTTCTAGGGGAATTTCATCAATGATGACACTTAAGTAATGACTGGTGACCCCTTGAGTGACTTTTATGAGGTCGTTCACATCTAGGTGAGTAAGTTGAATGCGAAGTTTTTGGACCAAGTCCTTAAGTTCAGCAGGAAGGTGATAACAAGTGCCACTATTCCAATTAAAGAGATAGAGGTTTTCAAAGAGAGAAATTTCACGAACAATTTTTCCTTGCTCGTTTTCATATTTAAAGCGTAAAAGAGGTAAGGCTTCGCTCTCCTCTGTTGCCTCTCTAAAGTGATCAACAGAAGTAATTTGAATAATGAGTTTTCCTTGCCATTGCTCAGGAATGGGAAAATTCATTATTTTTTTGTTGTGTAGTAGGTATTGAAGTGATGAGTAGGCCGCATTACTGGGAGCCCTTTCGAGTTGGTGAGGGCCATTAACAATTGTCCCATACTCATAAGCACTTACGGCAAAAGTTGATTCTAAGGGAATCGGCGGGTGTGACATATTGTCCGTTGTCGCGTCGAAGTTTTTCTCGTGCATGAGATGAATATGATAGGTAAGAAAAATCGCTGCAGCATGAGGGCAATGGCCATCAGCTGACCACTTATGACAGTCGCAATTAGAACTGACTGGTCCTTCAGGTGTGTCCTCAAGGCGTCTTTTGTAAACGACCTTCGTTTCATGCCTTTTGTCTTCGCGAACAATGCCACTAACAATGAAATAAGTTTCCGGACTTCCCTTAGAAAAAGAGATAGAGACCCGTGAGAGCTGAAGAAGTTTATGAGAAGAAGTCAGAAGACTTGGTTCAAAATATTTCCTCGCCTCTTCATTAACTGTGTCTGGAATTTTCCAAGAGGTGTTCATGACCATGGAGCTGAGCTTACCTTTTTGCCTGTTTTTGTGCTGAAATCCTAAAAGTCCGATTATACCCGATAAATTCTTAAATTTCCTTTAGGAAATGGTTTCTCTCTCTTTTCAACAAATAGAATTTGGTAGGGTTGCGTTACTTACAAACAAGTGCCTGGATCTCGGGGTATGGTTATGGTGATGCTACATGGGACCTGTTCTCCGTCTTTATATGGGCATTTTATCCCATTACCTGCGGCAGGTTGAAGGATCGTGTATGTTTTTAAGCCGGGGCAAGTCACATACGTCTCCCTATTACAAGAACCGGTAGTGTAACGAGCACAAGATGGATTACTTTTTACGCAGGTACCAAAGTTTCCAATACAGTTGATATTAGGCACATTTGGCTCAAGAGTCCCACAAATCAAACTTCCATCGCTACTAAAACCTAATACCGCTTGACCAGTGGGGCAGCTTTGAGCTGCGGGCACTCCTCCATTATTTTGATCCACACAAGTTGCAACTCCGCCATTGATTGATTGAAGGACTTTTCCTGTGGGACAAGTGGCGTTAGCCGTCGGTGGGAGTGGTGCACAATCGACCGTGCCATCTGAATTGACCTTGGTGACATATTCATTAGTGGGGCAAGTGTTGGTGGGATAAGGGCGACAAACTGCATTGCCGGCAGTGTCAAGGCCTGCAAAATATTGGCTAGCAGGACATTGAAGGGGTTTACAGTTTATTGTGCCATCAGCTTTAATCCCAAATGAGACTTGGCCTGCGGGGCAACTTTGATTCGCGAGGGCTAATTCATTTATGGCGCGACACTCTGTGCCTGAGCAGTAACTTGGAGATGTCACTTTATCCGTTTCCACATTGTCAGCATTAAGCTTTGGGGTTGTGAGGGCGCCTGTCATGGTATCTCCAGCTTTGAGAACAAACTGACTGATAGTACAAGTACTTGTTGAAGGCTCCCAAACTCCACCAATTGCCAGACAGGTCGTTTCGTTAGCCGTAGAGATTACACCTGATGTGTCGTCAAAGCACTCGTCAATCGTTCCTGTGGCAGAAGCTGCTTTGACTTTTAATTTTGTTTCAAAGGATTTTGTTTTGGCGCCATAAGAAGCTTTTTTAAGATTTTTAAATCGAACTTTAAGGAGTGCTTGTCGCATTCCGCCACCAAGGTCGCCATCATCTTCTACCTTGATACTTTCTAATTCAATGGCGTTATTTCCATATTTATTGCCGACATTAAAAAGGACTCTATTCGCCTCATTTCGAATTTTATCAACACTTCCGCCAAGATTAGTTCCACCAAGAGTATTTTCACAGGCTTGCTTGTTACTCATATTAGTGATGATTAGCCTTCTAATCTCAATGGACTCCATTTTAGCTTCAGCGGTTGCTTGACCGCGGGACATGGTCTTATTCATTTGCATGACTGCGACTGAGATTATTCCCACCAGGCCGGCAGCAACCATGATTTCCATAAGAGAAAAACCTTTTTGGTTTTTAAAGGGTGTATTTTTGCGCATAAAAATTCCATAAGACGGGTACTCACTATACCCCAGTATAATATATTGCATTGCTAAAGTTGTAAAGAGTTACTCCATACATTGATAAGGAGCAACTCTTCTATTTTTTGAATTTTCAATGATCTATGCTACTTTGACTAAAAAACCATGAACAAAATAACCAACGCCTAGTAATACTATGCCACTTGAATAACATGCCCAAAACCCAAGGTTAAATTTTTGGGCCAGTAAAAATGGAATAAAGAATAGTAACGATACAGGTATCGCAACAAATACGCTTTTTGCATATTCAACAGATTGCTTCGCATCACCCCATTCCATATGAGAAAAAGCAAGGGCAAGAAGCGTTGTAAGAGGCAGGGCCGTAAGAAACCCTGCCAAACCTGTTTTCTTTCCTGATAACCAAGAAACGAAACTTATAAGCACTGCTGCGACAATAGTTTTACCTATTGCTAACCACATATTACTTTCCTGTAAAATTTGCGGCTATAAATTCACCTGATAGTTTTAAAAAGATATAAAGCTTTTTTCCTTTCACACCTTTTTCATTATCAAAAGTAACAACCCATTCCGTCTTTTTTCCAAACTTCTTTTTCTCTGACTTATCTAAAGTAGAACTTTTCCAAGAAGCATCAATCTTGCCAGCTTTTATAAGACGTTCTACATGGTATCGACCGATTTCACTTGTTTTTTCTTTTGAAATAGATTTTTTAGAGTGTGAGTGACCATGACCGTGAGAATGACCACCACCTGGGCC
>JASBRV010000012.1 GCA_030149295.1 Bacteriovoracales bacterium
TTTCGAAGTCTTTATTCTCAAGTATATAAATTTGTTAAACAATACAATCGGATAATTCCTCATACGTCGCTGAAGGGTGGACTTCCAATAGAAGTCTTTAAGGGGACATTTGATCATGAATCGTATACTGTCAGTTGTGGAAGACCTGTATAAAAATAAGACTAATGAATTTGTTCTTCCACGAGTTCAGGGATGGGAGACAGGGGAGCAGGCTAAATATTTAAAGCTCTTCCTAAAAGAAATAGACCTTCCCTTAATTCGTTTTCATGACCTAAGAGCATCTTGGGCCACGATCATGCTTTCAAAAGGAATTGAGCCTATCAAGGTCATGTCCATGGGGGGATGGAAAGATTTAAAGACAATGCAGATTTATATTCGCAAGTCTGGGATAAATATTCGAGGGATAACTAAGTGTTTGGACTTGTTAAAATAAAATGCACTTGATTTAATGTAAAAACTAATATACCCTGCGGGGGTATATGGGGGTCAATATGAAAACATTGAATATAGAAGTAGAAGGTATGAATTGTGGCGGTTGTGTAAATAAAATAACCGGGCATTTTCAATCGATTGATAATATTGAGGAAATCAAAGTCAATTTAGAAGATCAAAAAGTTCTGATTATCGGTAGTGATGATCTTTCAAATATGAAGGTCAGAAATGATTTAATAGAGCTTGGTTTTAGTGTAAAGAGTATTAAAAAGGCATAATATGGAAACGATTTCTCTTAAAGTTGGGGGAATGAGCTGTGCCAGTTGTGCCAGCTCAATTGAAAAGGAAGTTGCATCCTTAGATGGTGTAATCAGCTCTAGTGTCAATTTTGCTGTTGAAACTGGAAAATTTGAAGTACAGGACAATAACGTTAGAGATAAAGTTATCGAGAAGATCAAGTCTCTTGGTTACTCAATAGCTGATGATGAAAAAGTGGCTACTAATGTAGAGAAAATTGATGAGAACTTTTCTAAGTTTGTGATTTCAATCGTTTTAGCAATTATGATATTTGCTTTGGCAATGTGGCCTCTAAAAGGCTGGCCTTCTAAAGATGTAAATTGGTATTTGCAATTGGCCTTATGTGTTCCTATATGGGGATGGGTTGGATTAAAGTTTCAAAAATCTCTTCTTCACTTCTTAAAAAGTGGAAAGTCTAATATGAATACTCTTATAGGGCTTGGGACTACAGCTGCTTTTCTTTATAGTTTTTTTATAACTATTTTCTCTGAATATTCAGTTCAAATGGGGCTTACCCAAAAAGTTTATTTTGAAGCAGTCGGTTTTATTATTTCTTTTGTTTACTTAGGACAATACTTTGAGGAAAAAGCGAAGAGAAAGACTACAGAGGCCCTAAACTCCCTTTTTCAGCTAAGTTCAAAGAATGCGACGCTTATAACTGATGGAGAGTTAAGAGAAGTTAAGATAGAAGATGTTAAAGTTGGTGATGTTATTAGGGTGAAGCCTGGAGAAAAGTTTCCTGTTGATGGTAAAATTATCAAAGGAGAGTCAGCGATTGATGAATCTATGATTTCTGGTGAACCAATTCCTGTGACAAAACAAGCTGGGGATCAACTTTTTACAGGAACAATAAATGGTGACAGTGTTATTGAGTATCGAGCAACTAAAGTAGGGAATGATACTTTCCTGTCGCAAATAATTAATTTTGTAGAACAGGCACAGAACTCTAAACCAGAAATTCAAAAATATGCAGACAAGATAAGTTCAGTTTTTACTCCTGTAGTAATAGTTTTCTCAATTGTTACATTTCTATCTTGGTTTTTTCTAGGCCCTATGCCCATTTGGGGAAATTCAGTTTCTAACTTTATTGCTGTTCTTGTTATCGCTTGTCCATGTGCTTTAGGACTAGCGACACCAACTGCTGTAGTCGTTGCTACTGGTAGAGCGTCCTTAAAAGGTTTATTGATTGGTGGTGGAGATATCATTGAAAAAGCAATTGGGATTGATACGATTATATTTGATAAAACTGGAACTATAACTGAAGGAAAACCTTCTGTAATTGAAGTGAATATAAAAGATAGTGATGAAGCTATTTTGAAAGAAGTTGCATCAATTGAACAGTTTTCTGAACATCCTCTTTCTAAAGCCATTGTGAACTACTCTAAAGAACAAGGGATTGAACTAGAAGAACCAGATAGCTTTGAGATAGTAAAAGGGAAGGGCTTAAAAGCTGAAATTGATGAAAGTGACTATTTAATCGGAAATGAGAAATTATTAAATGAAAATAATGTGTTTCTTGATAACAATATTATGACAGACCAAGTTGGAAGCTTTGTGTTTATTTCAAAAAATAAGAAGCATGTAGGTTCAATTATAGTTGGAGATAAAATCAAAGACTCTTCCAAGCATACAATAGAGCAACTTAAAGAACGTGGCATAGAAACTTGGATGATAACAGGTGATAATGAGATTATTGCTAAAGCTGTATCCAAAGAACTAGGCATTGATCATTTTATAGCAAATGCTCTTCCCCTTGAAAAATCAACTAAACTAGAAGAGCTTCAAAATAGTGGTAAGACTGTCGCTATGGTTGGGGATGGTGTTAATGATGCTCCTGCATTAGCAAAGGCTGACCTTTCAATGGCGATGGGAACTGGTACTGATGTGGCCATAAATGCTTCAGACGTTACAATTGTAAAGGGTGATCTTTCAAAGGCACTAGAGTTTATTGAGTTGTCTGAAGGGACTATGAAGATTATTAAACAAAATCTTTTCCTTTCAATGGTCTACAATACATTATTGATTCCAATTGCAGCAGGTGTTCTTGTTATTTTCGGTGGGCCTATGATGCCTCCTGTTTTAGCAAGTGTCGCTATGGCATTAAGTAGTATTTCTGTTGTTTCCAATAGTCTTAGAATTAAGAATATTATCTAATTTCAGATACTTGTATTGAGATTTACCCTGATGGGGTATGTATAAAATATAGGGGTATAGGGTATTAATGGCGCGATGCGGAGCGTTAAGCTAATCTATCTTCAGATAATGAAGGCAATGACTCTGTTGGCTTTGGAATTAAAATAAGGTTTTAGAGAGTAAGTTATGGAAAAAAAAGGTGCTGATCACAAATCACATTTAGCAAGAGTTAATAGAATTGAAGGTCAAGTAAAAGGCATTAAAGGTATGATTGAAGAAGGTAAGTATTGTGTAGATATACTTACCCAAATCAAGGCAATTAGAAGTGCTCTAAAGGGACTTGAGCTTCAAATCCTTGAAGGGCACGCAAATCATTGTTTGTTGAATGCAGTAAAGTCAGGCTCTAAAAAAGATGCAGAAGAGAAAATCAATGAGATCATGGAGTTGATTAAGAAATCATCTAAGTCTTAATAATGAAAAACATGTCTTCTAACGACCCTGCTCAGTTCAAATACTGATAGTCCTCCAATCGTTGCACCCACTAACCAATACAGAGCAAGACTTAAGTATACTTCAGAGCCTAGTATAATAAAGCTAGATAGAGCGATTATTGAAATAGAAGTATAATAAAGAATTCTTGATTCTTTTATTTTCCTTACTTCACTAGATTTTAATATGTACGCTGCAAAGAGAGCACCACTTCCAATAAAAATTGATCCGCAAATGGCCATACAGATATTCTCACCAAATTTATGATGAAAGTAATGAAATAGTTCATAATTATTCGTTAGGCTAAGACTAAACTGTGGACAAAAAGTAAGAGTAAGGGCTCCAATAAAGGCTTGAATACCTAATAGTTTAGAAAAAACAGTTTTATGGGATGGATCGAGATCAGCTTTAACAAAGTTTAAAATTCTATTGCTCAACTCTTCTGGCGGGTTAACTCCTTTAGAGTTCATAAAATCCAAGAAGTCCTTATTGTCTTTGTTGTTAGGATCAATCATTTCGCTTCTCCTATTAACTTAGCTTTGAGTTTTTTTATACCTCTTGAAACTAACTTTCTCGAATTAGCCTCTGAAGTTTTTAATGCCTTAGAAATGTCAGTAAAATCTTCTTCTGAGTAGTAACGTAACTTGATTGCCAGTTTCTCCTTTTCAGAAAGTGACTTAACAGAGTCGAGATCGATTTTATCGTCGATCTCCTTAGTTTCGCAAATGAGTTGATCTTCATTTATAGAAACGAGCTTTATTTTGCGACTCTTCTTAACAGAGTCGAGTAATTCACTCCTACAAATTGTATATATCCACTTTAAAAGTGGGTGCTCTGAGCTATATAAATGGCGTGAGTTATGAAACTTAACAAAAATATTCTGAAATATATCTTCGATAACATTCTTGTCAGACAGCCTTTTGTCTAGATAGCTATAAACTCGATCTTTATGTCGTAAATATATTACTTCAAAGGCCATATTCTCACCGTTCTTATAAAGCTCCATGAGCTTAGTATCTTCTAAATGTGAAAATGGATTTTCCATCCTCTACCTCTTATTACGACGAGTATGCCTATTTTGTGACAAAAGCTTTTCAAAAGTACCCCGCGGGGGTATAACTATTTAAAAATACAATAGTTTTATTAAAAAAGTAAGTTTTTTGTCACAAATAGTGGCTGCCTTTCGTAATAGGTAGTGAAGATACTTTTAATGGGGGACTCTTATGCATAGGTTGATATTAATTTTAATTTTAGGCACCTCTTCCTTACCTTCATGGGGCCATGGTGATGAGGATCATTCTGAAATGAAGAAAGAAATTCAACCTGTAGCTAGCGCAGATAATGAACTTAAGCAGAAATATACCCAAATTAATAAGCTCTATATTAAGACAGTTAAGCCTATATTTAAAAAATCGTGCTTTGATTGTCATGGAAATACAACTAACTACCCTTGGTATTATAAAGTTCTTGGAGTAAAGCAGCTAATTGATAGTGATATAAAGGAGTCAAAGAAGCACCTAGACTTTTCAAAAGACTTTCCTTTCATAAGCCACGAGACACCGCTAAAAGATTTAGATGCTATTGGTAAGTCTGTTAACAATAATTCCATGCCACCATTTCGCTATCTCATTATGCATGGAGATAAAAAACTAACTAAAGATGAAATAAAACAGGTTGATAAATGGATAAGAGAATCAAAAGAGTTGCTAAAATGATGAAATACTTTGTTGTTTTATTTTTTATTAGTTCGATGGAAGCTAAGGCCATTACATTTGAAAAGGCTATAAAAGCTCTTCAGTCCCATGAGAGTGTTGATTCAGTTAGGTTTAAATCAAAAGCTTTAAGCGAAGAAGCTGAGTTAAAAGGATCATGGGGTGACCCAAAGTTTAAAATCGCTGCCAAAAACTTTCCAAAGGATAGTTTAAAAGATGATCAAACACCTATGACTGGAATTGAGTTTGGAGTTTCACAGAAGATAGCTTTAACGACAAAGTATGGGAATATTGAAGATGCCTTCAAATCTCTTTCAAATGCATATCAATTTGAAGCAGATGATAAGAAAGAAGCTCTCACTAAGGCTTTTTGGGAAATATTGATTATCAAAAGGAAAGTATCTGAAGAGTTAGAGATTTTAAAAGAGAACAATACATGGATTTCAAAAATCCTTAAAGTTAGTAAAAGATTGTACTCTACAGGAAAAACTTCTCAGCAAGCACTTCTTGATATTCAAATTAGAAAGTCTGAAATTGAAAGTGAGTTAAACAATAAGAAATACGAACTGTCACAAATAGATGATCGCTTAAAGTATCTAATAGGAACTGCTGATATTAAAACGGCTTCTATACCTTGGAAGTCTCTAAAAACGAGTTCAGATAAGTTAAAAGATAATAAGGAGCTTAGTTTAAAAGAAAAGCTAAAGGCAAAAGACTTGGCATTAAGTGCTTCTAAGAAGAACTATGTTCCAGACTTAACAGTCTCTTTAGGGTACACAAAAAGATCCGATATTGATGGAAATGGAGACTTTGTTGGAGCTGCTATTAGTTTTCCTCTACCTTTTTCTGGAGAAAAGTATTCTAAACATGGGCAAGCTGTTCAAGAGAAATATATGGCGGTAAAAAACTTTGAAAACTATAAGAGGCAAAAAAATAGAGATATCTCAGTACTCCGTAAAGAGATAGAAAAACTTTTAGGGGAATTGAGTATTTTAAAAGAGAAAACGATTAAATTTGCTCGTAATTCAAGAGAAATAACTGCTAAGTCTTATGGCCTTGGTAACTCTACTTATGTTGAGTTACTTCAAAGTGAACTAAAACTACAAAAAATTCTCATGAACAAAGTTATGCTCGAAGCCAAAAGGGATATAAAAAGAGCAACATTAAAGTATGTCAAAGGAGAACCTTTAAATGAGTAAACTAATAAAAGTACTATTTTTAATTTCGATACTTACTCTAGGTGTCTCTTGCCAAAATGAAGATGCTAGTAAGTCTACGACTTCTAAAGATGGACACAGTCAATCAAAGTCAAAGGTTTATTATACTTGCTCAATGCACCCTCAAATAAAAGAGGATAAGCCCGGGAAATGTCCTATTTGTCATATGAACTTAACGAAAATTGAGATTGATGATGATGAGGATGATCAAGTCACTACTGTTGCTCCTGAAAAAGACATTTGGCAGTGTAAAGACTTTCCAGATGTAACAAGTGAATCAGAAGATGTATGTCCAATGGATGGAACCCCTATGGTAATGAAACCTAAGGAAAATAAAGCAGCTAAAGTTGTTGCCAAGGTAAAGCTCAGAAAAGCTCAGTTAAAACATTTTAGTCCTGATTTTTTTCCAGTTACTTCGATGAAGATGACTAAGAAAATTAGACTTCTTGGTTCTGTTCTTCAATCTGAAGAAAAAGAAAGTAATATACCTGCAAGAATTGGGGGGAGAGTTGAAAAGGTCTATGTGAAATCAACAGGGAGTATGGTTAAAGTTGGTGACCCTGTAATTGATTTATATAGTCCAAAGCTTATTACTGCTGGTGAAGAATATCTACTGGCCAGAAAAAGCTACACTAAAAGTAAGAGTAAAGAATTTAAGGACATGCTTAATCAAAGTATTGAGAGACTTAAGCTTTGGGGGATTAAAAGTTTTCAATTTGAAAAATGGTATAAAAAAGGAAAAATACCAAGGCAGATAACTATTTACTCCAATGCAACAGGTATTGTCAGAGTAAGAAATGCAACAGTTGGTAAATATTTTAAAGAAGGACAGAACTTCTTTGAACTATCAGACCTTGCGGATGTATGGGTTGAAATGGATGTATATGAGCACGATTCATCATTAATTAAAATCGGACAACAAGTAGACTTAGAGTTTACAGCTATTCCGGGTGAAAAACTCGTAGGTGAAATTGATTTTGTAAATCCTGTCCTTGATAAAAAATCAAGAACATTAAAGGTTCGAGCTACTATTGAAAACGCTTCAGGTAAGCTAAAGCCGGGAATGATTGCAAACGCAGTTCTAAATGTGGATATAGAAGGAATGCCACTTGTTGTACCAAGAACAGCAGTGATTGATACAGGTAAAAGAAAAGTCGTCTGGGTCAAGGTTTCTGGAAAGAACTTTCAGGCAAAAACTGTTCATGCAGGATATGAATCTGAAGGTTACGTTGAAATTAAACATGGACTCATGGAAGGTGAAGAAGTCGTGATTGAAGGAAACTTCTTACTTGATGCTCAAGCACAACTTTTTGGTGGCTACGAAGATATGAAAGAGCCTAAAACTTCAGGTCACAATCACTAAGGGCAAACTATGATTCAGAATTTAATAGAATTATCTATTCGTAATCGTGCAGTTGTAGTTATAGGGTTTGTCTTTATAGCATTGCTGTCAATTTTCAGTCTTAAAACTGCTAGAATTGATGCGATACCGGATATTGGAGAAAATCAGCAAATTGTTTTTACCGAATGGGCAGGACGATCACCTAAGGATATTGAGGAACAAGTAACATACCCTCTAAGTGTAATGATGCAAGGTATACCTGGCGTTAAAAATATTCGAGCAACATCAGCATTTGGCTTTTCGATAATTTATGTGATCTTTAAGGATGAAGTTGATTTTTATTGGAGTAGAAGCCGAGTCCTAGAGAAGTTATCCACAGCTACATCAGAGCTTCCAACCGGTGTAGTACCTAAAATGGGACCAGATGCAACTGGGCTAGGACAAGTTTTTTGGTATACCATAGAGAATGATAAAGACTCAATAAAACCAAAATCGCTTGCCGAGCTAAGATCAATTCAAGACTTCTATGTTCGCTATCTACTTCAAGGAGTCGAAGGTGTAAGTGAAGTAGCAAGTATTGGTGGTTTTGTAAAAGAATATCAAATTGATGTAGATCCAAATAAATTATTTGCATTTGACATTCACTTTTCAAAACTCATTAAGTCAATTCAAAATAGTAATATAGATGTTGGAGCTGAAGTTGTTGAAGATGGAGATAGAGAGTTTGTTGTTAGAGGTAAAGGCTTTTTTAAGAGTATTGCTGATATAGAGAATGTCGTCGTTGGAGTTAAGAATAACTCAGCAATTAGGGTAAAGGATTTAGCAAGTGTAAATATTGGCCCCGGCTTTAGAAGAGGAGCACTTGATAAAAACGGAGTTGAGTCAGTCGGTGGTGTTGTCACTATGCGATTTGGTGAAAATCCAAAAGAAGTTATAGATAATGTTAAGGATCGATTAAAAGTAGTAGAGCAAGGACTTCCAAAGGGAGTTCGCTTAGTGCCTTTCTACGATAGAACAGAAGTTATTGAAAGAACTATTGGAACAGTTTATTCGGCATTAAGTCAGGAAATTATAATAACAGCGATTGTGATTTTACTTTTTTTACTTCACTTCAAATCATCAATCTTAGTCTCCCTTACTTTGCCTTTTGGAGTTGGGATTAGTTTTATATTAATGAAGTTCTTAGGCATTGATTCAAATGTTATGAGCTTATCAGGTCTTGTTATTGCCATTGGCTCTATGGTTGATATGGGGATAATCATGACAGAGAATATTTATTCTCACCTTGCAGAAAAACCTGATGCATCTAAAGAGGAGAGGATCGAGATTATTGTTAGATCAGCTCGTGAAGTAGGCCCTGCGATATTAACGGCCGTTGCTACAACAATCGTTACCTTTCTCCCCGTTTTTGGATTGGAAGGAAGTGAAGGGAAACTTTTTGGACCACTTGCTTGGGCTAAAACACTGGCCATGTTTGGTTCAGTGGTTGTTGCAATTGTTTTAGTTCCTGCACTTTCTGTATATCTTTTAAAAGGAAAATTGAAACCAATAGAAAAAAATAAGGTAAGTTCACTTATAGTTGATACTTATAGACCCGCTTTGAATTGGATGCTGGAAAATAGAAAGATATTTGTAATTTTCCCAACAATAATATTTTTGCTGGGTATGTTTGCCTTTTCAAAACTAGGTAAAGAATTTATGCCTTCTTTAAATGAAGGTGAAATACTTTATATGCCCGTTACAACTCCAGACGTGAGTATGACAAAAGCTAGAGAGCTATTGGCCTACACTGATAAAAAATTAAAGGAACACCCTTTAGTTGCTAACGCCATTGGTAAGCTCGGTAGAGCTAATACGGCCATTGATCCTGCTCCTGTGGCGATGTTTGAGACAGTAGTAAAGCTTATTCCTGAAGATGAGTGGCCTGATGGTGTATCTATTTATGACATTATGAGTGAGCTTGACGGAGAACTTCAAGTTCCGGGTCTAGTAAATGCATGGCTTTTTCCAATTGAAAATAGAATAGCTATGATTTCAACAGGAATTAAAACTCAAATTGGAATTAAGATATTTGGTGATGATTTAAAAAAGTTAGAGAGCCTTGCTGCTAAAATTGGAAAAGAAGTAGAGAAGATTAAAGGTGCATACGGGGTTTATGCTGAGCAGATTACAGGGAAACCTTATATCGAATTTGATATTGATAGAGTTTCCGCAAGTAGATATGGGATTAATACTGGGACTATAAATAAGATACTTCAAACAGCAGTTGGTGGAATGACCATAGGTCAGTTCTATGAAGGACGAGAAAGATATCCAATAAGAGTTAGGTATAAAAAAGAGCTTAGAGATCGTATTGATGAGTTAAAAAAGGTGTTAGTTCCAAGCTCACTAGGTCAACATATTCCACTATCAGAACTGGCGGATATTCAAATTGTCACAGGCCCTGCTGCTATTCAATCTGAAAATGGGATGCTTAGATCACTTGTTCTTTTAAATGTTCAAGGAAGAGATTTAATTGGTTTTGTGGAAGACGCAAAAGAGCATATTGAAAAGAATGTCGAACTACCTAAAGGTTATTCAATTGTTTGGGCAGGACAATATGAGAGTCAGGTAAGGTCTAATAATAGATTAATGATACTTGTGCCAATTGCCCTAATTATCAATTTGTTTCTTATATATTTTGGGATCAAAAATCTTCGTAACGCTGGAATTATTTTTAGTGCTGTTCCTATTGCATTTGCGGGAGGGTTGATTCTTCTTTGGGTTGGTGGCTTTAATACTTCTGTTGCTGTATGGGTTGGATTTATCGCACTTTTTGGTATTGCAGTTGATGATGGGGTCGTTATGATGACCTACCTCCAAGAAGCTATAAAGACTCACAATCCTAAAGACTGGGATGGATTAAAAGAGTGTATTATTGAAGCAGGCTCAAGAAGAATACGGCCTCTCGTTATGACAACAACTACTACTGTTGTCGCATTAATCCCTATTATGTGGTCAACAAGTACAGGAAGTGAAGTGATGAAACCAATGGCAATTCCGACTCTTGGTGGAATGCTCGTTGAGCTTGTTACATTGTTTATTGTACCTGTTGTTTATTCATATTTTGAACATAGAAGAATAATATTAGAACAAGGAGAAAATTATGTGTCCTAATTGTGAAAAGAAATTATCATTAAAGATATCATTCTTAGTATTAAGTGTTGTTGCTCTTGGGCTGTTTGGAATGGAAAGTTATGCTTCTGATACTCATGGAAGTCATGATCATAGCAAAATGGATCATTCTAAGATGAAGAAGGGGGATCGAAAATCCCTGAGCGAAGCTGCAAAAAAATCGATAGTATTAGCTCTGGAAGCGAATGAGGCTCTCCACAGTTCATTTTTCAAGTATGATGCTAAAGCCGTTGAATCAAATGCCATGAAACTAAAAAAAGCAATTGATGCTATTGAAGACAAAGAAGTTGCAAAGCTTTTAGACTTCTCAAAAGGCAAACTAAATGAAATTAAAGCTTCAAATGACAGAGAGGCAAATAATAAGAATTATCATCTCGTTTCTATGGCGCTGATTCATATTGTTAATAAGTATGACGTGGGATCAAAGTATAATGCCTATTCTTGCCCGATGGTTAAAAAGAAATGGGTACAAAATAGCAGTAAGATGGCAAAGGTTCATAACCCATATGCTCCAAATATGCCTCACTGTGGTTCACAGGATAGCAATCACTAATGGTGCTTAGCTGTAAGTTTCTTCGTAAAACTTTCTAGTGAAGGAAGCCCTTTTTGTACTTTGATTAGGGCTTCCTTTTTCATTTTTGTGTTAAACACTTTAAGTGCTCCGGAGCCAAGAGTTAGGGAGAAAATTACTGCTAAAATTATGTCGATTATTGCTCTCATGTTACACCT
>JASBRV010000023.1 GCA_030149295.1 Bacteriovoracales bacterium
TTTTGATGAATCTCATCTGACTTTTTCATTTGAACAAGGCCAATGGATCCTTGAAGCTCAAGCGGCTTGAGATTGTATCCAATTTCACTGAAGAGGTACTTATGATCGACTTTGTGTTCATAGCCATCGATCCACTTATCAAAGCGCTTACCGCAGGCTCCGACCGGTGAAAGATTTGTAGAGCCTGTGCAATAACAGTCTCTTCCCCACCAAGCAAAGCGACGGGCCATTTTAATGAGCTCATCATCAGTAGAAGAAACCATTCCCCCTTCACCTGTTGTCATATGGTGAGCCGGATAAAAAGAGCAAGAAGTCACTTCTGCATAATCGGAGAGGTCTTTTCCTTTCCACTTTGAACCTAAGGAGTCACATCCATCAAGAATCAGTCTAATTCCCTTGTTTTCACAAAGTGAGACGATTCGATCCATATCAGGAGAATTTCCTAATACGGGAGATAGGAAGATGCCGCGGGTTTTCGAGTTAATCGCTGCTTCAACTTGATCGAGGTCAAAGTTGAGGTCACCGTAAGTAATATCGGTGAAAACGGGCTTTAGTCCATTTTGAATCAAAGGGGAAATAGTGGTGGGAAAGCCAACGGGGCTTACAATAATTTCATCGCCATCATTCCAACCAAAATGTTTTTTCGCTGCTGCAATCATGACAAGATTGGCACTCGAGCCTGAGTTGGTCATAAGAGAGCTTTTAAAATTGTACTTTTTAGAAAACTCCCTTTCAAAACGTGCTACGTTTTCACCAGCAGCGACCCACTTACCCGTGAGAAGACTTTCCATCGCTGCAGCGATCTCTTCGTCTCCCCAATAAGGTCCAGAGTAGAAAACCCAATCTTTTTCTGGATCAAAAGTTTCAAGCTTTTTATTGTAAAGAAAAGGAAAGATCGTTTCTCCTTCTTCTCTGAGTTGATTAATAAAGTTGATTACTTTTTCATTTACTGACATAGCTTTCTTATTCCTTCTTCGAGACTAATGGTCTGCTTAAACCCTAAGCCTTTAAGTTTATCTGTATTAAAATAAAAGTCTTTGACTTGAATCGTTTGATGAAAAACGGGAGGAGTGATCGGGGTAATCTTTGATTGTGACTTGGTTTCATCCACAATGGTATTGATTAAGTCCTTAAAAAGAACTTTTTCCCCTGAACCAATATTATAGATTGTGTTGAGTTCACCCTTGGTACAAACTAGGTCAATGGCACGGGCCACATCATGAACATGCATATAGTCGCGATAGAACTCACCATTGTGGTAAAGGCTGATTTCTTCATTTGCCTTAAAGCGATCAATTAAGAATTGAAGAGCATTCTTCTTTTTTGAGGCACTTTTGTCTCCCGCTCCATAGACATTACAAAGTCTCAGGATGCGATAATTGATGCCAAAGGTTTCACAGTAAGAGATGAGTAATTGTTCAGCTGCTCTCTTTGTAATGGAATAAAAACCTTTTGGGTCACAGTATGATTCTTCAGTCGCAGGAAGTTTGGCGTCACCGTAAACAAACCAAGAGGAAATAAAATTAAAAGTGCTCTCTCCTGGCTTGAGGTGCTTGATGACATCCATCAAAACCGTGAGGTTGGTGTCGATGTCCTTATGCAAATCTTCAAAGACGTTGTAGTTGTCAGTCGTACTGATAAAATAGACTGATTCAGTAGACTTTGGCGCCCGCTCTTCTCTTGCGATGGGGAGGGGAGTTTGAGACGACACTTTGCAGAACTCACTCCCTACAAAGCCAGTGCTTCCAAACACAGATATTTCTGACATTAGCTCTTCCTTTTAGTATTGTAAGAGACTAAACGAAATGACCCTTTATGTGAATAAAACAAGGCATAGAACATGAAAGGAATTATTCTCGCTGGCGGTGCTGGCTCTAGGCTTTACCCCTTGACAAGTGTTGTCACGAAGCAATTACAGCCCATTTACGACAAACCTATGATTTATTACCCCCTAAGCCTTTTGATGATGTGTGGCATCAGGGATATTTTGATCATCACGACGGAATTTGATCAGCCCTTTTTCAAAAATGTTTTAGGAGATGGCTCGCGCTTTGGGGTGAAAATTCACTTTGAAGTGCAACCAGAACCCAAAGGAATTGCTCAGGCTTATTTGATTGGTGAAAAATTTCTTAATGGTCAGGATTCTCTCATGGTTTTGGGAGATAATCTTTTTCACGGTGACTTCAAACCCTTTAGGGCCGCAGTCAAACAACAAGCTGAAAAGGCGCAAGGTCTTCGTGCTCAGGTTTTTGCCTATCCTGTAACAGATCCTGAGCGTTATGGGGTTGTTGAGTTTGATAAGAAAACAAAAGAAGTAAAATCAATTGTAGAAAAGCCGAGTGTTCCTCGCTCAAACTACGCGATCCCTGGTCTATACCTCTTAGATGGTAGTGCACCTGAAAGAGTAAGAAATCAAAAACCCTCACCTCGAGGTGAGTTAGAAATAACTGATCTTATTCAGACTTATCTTGATGAAGGCTCTTTAAGGGTCGAAGTTATTTCTCGCGGAATGGCCTGGCTTGATACGGGAACTCCTCAGTCCCTCTTAGAAGCCAATTCTTATATTGCAGCTCTGGAGCAACGTCAGGGGTTTAAGGTTGCCTGTCTGGAAGAAATAGCTCTTCGTATGAACTTTATTGAAGTTAACGACTATGAAAAGGTGATCGATAACACTCCGAATAGTCCCTATCGAGATTATCTTAAAGTAATTTTAAAAGAATATCAGGAAGACTAAGGCGTATGAAAAAGAAAATTCTCCTCACTGGTTGTGCGGGCTTCATTGGTTCTAATTTTTTAAAGAAAATTGCAGTACCTAATAAGGACTATAATTTTGTGGTTTTGGATGCTCTCACTTACGCTGGCCATTATCCAACTATTGAAAGAGACATTGAAGAAAATGAGCACTTAAGCTTTGTGAAAATAGATATAAGAGACAATGAAAAAGTTCGCGAGCTTTTTGAGACTCAAAAATTTTCTGGCGCTATTCACTTTGCCGCTGAATCTCATGTGGATAACTCTATTAAAAATCCCAATATCTTCGTAGAAACTAATGTGTTGGGAACACTAAATCTTCTCAATGCATCTCTTCACCACGGAGAAGAGAACTTTCGCTTCTGTCATGTGAGCACGGATGAGGTTTATGGGGAGCTTACAGAGAGTGAGCCGGCTTTTACTGAAAATCATAAAATAGCTCCTAATAGTCCCTATAGTGCATCAAAAGCAGGGTCTGACCTTTTGGTAAGAAGTTATGCTGAAACCTTTGGAATGGATACGGTTATGACCAGGTGTTCAAATAACTATGGCCCTTACCAATTTCCAGAGAAACTCATTCCTGTCATGATCGCTAAGGCCATGGCAGATGAAAAACTTCCCGTATACGGAGATGGAAGAAATATTCGTGATTGGATTTTTGTCGATGACCATAATATCGGTGTTTGGAATGTCTTTTTGAAAGGGAAAAAGGGTGAGGTTTATAATCTTGGTGGCGACGCCGAGATGAGAAATATTGATGTCGTAAAAACAATTTTAAAGGTACTTGATAAGTCAGAAGACCTAATTGGTTTTGTCGAGGATCGAAAAGGACATGATTGGCGTTATGCTATGGATTTTACAAAAGCGAAAAATGAATTTGGCTTTAGCCCCAAAGTGACTTTTGAAGAGGGAATAAAGCTCACTGTTAAGTGGTATTTAGATAATCAAGAGTGGGTAGACTCGGTTAAAAAGGCAAAGGTTTAAGAATCTCCTATGTTAGTTTCAAGAGCTGGTCATGAAATTGATTTTAAAGTAGATGAGGAGAAGCTTTCTCGCTTAATTAAATTAAAAGAGGAAATGGGAGACGATTTTCCGAAGTTTGGTGTTTTTGTCCTGAGTTACAATGCTTCAAACCACATTGAATCAACCCTTTCTCGCATTGATCCAAGACTAGTTGATATCATCGAAGAAATCTTTGTTTTTGATGACAATAGTCCTGATGACACATTTAATGTGGCCTGTAAGTTTGCAAAGAATAGCCCTTGGGGAAAATCATGGGGCAATAAACTCAATATCTTCAAAAACCCCAAAAATCTTCGTTATGGTGGTAACCAAAAACTAGGTTATCAATACGCCATTGATCGCGGTCTTGACTACGCCATTATGGTTCATGGAGATGGGCAATATGCACCAGAGTATATTGTCGATTTTATGTTACCTGCGGTTGAGGAAGGTTATGATGTTGTCTTCGCTAGTCGGATGATGCGAAAAAGGGATGCCCTTAAGGGGGGGATGCCACTCTACAAGTTCATTGGGAATCAAGTTTTAACGAAATTTGAAAATATTATTTTGGGAACCAAATTAACAGAGTTTCACTCTGGTTATCGAATGTACTCAACCAAAATTTTAAAGCGCATGCCCATAAAGGCCAATACTGATGATTTCCACTTTGACACTGAAATCATTATTCAATGCCGTCACCTTGGTGCCCCAATAAAAGAAGTGCCGATTCAAACCTTTTATGGGGATGAGGAATGTAATGTTGATGGATTCCAATATGCTTTTGATGTTTGTAAAGCTGTTCTCATGTATCGTGCTCATCAGTTACACTTAATCCGTAAAGGTTCTTATATTGTAAATCGTGAGTTCATTTATCAACGTAAATTAAGTCCCTATGGTTCTCATGAAAAAATCTTAAAGCATATTCCAAAAGGAAAGGGGTCGATCCTTTGCATCGGTGATAGTGATGGGCTTTTATACGAGTCTTTAAGCTCAAAGGGATATGATGTTATTGTTGCTGATGATCGTGATCAGAAAGCGACTTTTATTCCCAATGAAAAATATCTTCACATAGACCTTACAAAAGCGGGAGATTTATCTTTAAATGAAAAAAATAAGGAGTTTGACTTTATCATCTTAGCCGATGTTCTTCCTCGCTGTCGTTGGCCACAAGAGAGTCTTGAACGCATAAAAAAATACCTAAAACACAATGGGGAACTTATTGTGACGGTTCCCAATATTGCCATATGGGTGTATCGCTTAAGTCTGGCAATAGGTCGTTTTAATTATGCACCTCGAGGTCCAATGGATAAGAACAATATCCGCTTTTTTACAAAATTTTCCTCAAAACAAACTTTAATTAATTCTGGCTATCAAATCACTGGGTTTGAGCCTACTGGGCTTCCCTTTGAAGTGGTTTTTTCCTCTTCAGGGCGCAGTAGACTGATTAAGTTAATCGATTCCATTTATTATCAAATCGCAAGACTTTGGCATAAGCTTTTCGCATATCAATTTGTTCTCAAGGCTAAAACTACACGATATGAAAGCTCAGAAGGAAAAGAGCTGACTTATTAAGTAGCTTTTTTAAAGCTCAGTTATCTCAAATGTATCTTCGTTTAGGTCACACTTTTTTAGATCAGAGTTCTTTAAACGATTACTTTCTCTGGGAGTTCGGTCTTCACCCCTTGTCGGAACAAAGCGTTTCTCATGTTGAAGGAGATATTCAAAAACATAAGTTCCCCAATAATTTGAGTAGAAAACTTCACAATCGGAGTTCATAATTCTTTCAAGCACATCCATACGGTTGCCAGAGCTTAAAAACTTGTTGAGCCTAGCTTGACCCTGTTCATATTTAGCATAGCCAAAAAGACAGGAGAGAAAAAGAGTGATGGCAATCCCTAATGGCTTTACAGGTATTCTTCTAAACATGGTGACCAAATAAATACTTAGGACAGGAAGAGTTAAGATGGCATAACGAAAGGCATATTGGGAGCGAGAACGGTCGCAAAGTATAACATAAACAAGATTGAAAAAAGCCGCTCCCCAAAGAAGACTATTGATAGAGGGCTTCTTTGCAAGTCCGAGTAAGTAAGACTTGCATTGCTCATAGTTTTTATAAATTATAAAAAAGGTAGAAAGAAGAAAAACGATAAAGAAGGGTACTGTTAGCATGAGTTCTTTTTTCAGCAAAAGCTTGGGGTAAAAGTCTGAGATTAACTTTGACCAGTAAGGAATGATGTATTTGACAGGAAGAAGGATGAAACGGGGGCCGTAGCCGACTTCGTACCATTTAAAAACCCGACCTAGAATTACAGGGCCAAAACCAACAGCAAAACCTGCGATAAAGTATTTTAAGGTACTAACGACAGAAATTATTTTAGCCTTTGTTCTTTCATTCATGAAGAACCAGAGAAGAAACTGGGTTCCTGCGAATATAAGGAAACTGGTTTTCATGGGGGCAATGCCATTTCCAATCTTAAGTTTGATAACACCAAAAAGTTTTGTGTTAACAGGTCCATAGAGAGCAATAACAAATCCCATCAAAAAGTTAAGAGATATTATGAAATAGACAAAGGCTAAAAAGCTTTTCCATGCAATATGAAGTTTTCCCCAACCAAGATTTTCAGTTCTTAAGAATAGTCTGTCTTTAAGTTGGATATGAGATCTTAAAAAAGAGTATTCCTTACTTTGAGAGACAAAATAATAGAAAACAGGAGCAAGAGTGAAAACAGTGATCTGATTCATCCACCACGAAAACCCGAAAATAAACCCAAAAAGTGCCTGATTGAGTTTGGTGGGACTTTGAGCGAGAGCAATGCCACGCCAGGTAATGAGCCCACCAAGAAAGACAGCTACCTCAGGGGCTAAAGGTCTTAAGCTGAAGCGAATAAACATCGCATCACCTATACTTAGTAAAAGACAAGCGGTTAAGGCTTCCCAAACACTAAAGAGTCTTTTAAAAGCAAGACCATAAAAAAAGATCCCCATAAAGAGCATCCACAGACAATTTATCGAAGCTGCCAGTGGGCCGATAATGAATTTCTTTCCAGGGACAAAAGGTACATCTTGCGAGTAACCAAAAAGCTCCATTACCCATTGGGTCACTGCCATCATGGTGTTGTTAAAAGGCCCTAAATAATTAGTTCCCCAGTAAAAGAAGGGAAACTCCTTAAAGGATTTTATGTCTTCGCCCATCATGACAAAGATGGCGTAATCAGAATCCCAATCCTTCATGGAGGCTTCAAGATTGAGCATAGGGTAGCGTATGTAAACGTAAAGAATCCCAATCAGTACCATTCCAATGATATAAATGAAGTTATTATATTTACGCGCCATAAATTTCCCTCGTGATAAGCCTTAAGATTACTGAACTTGTTGGGGCCTGAAAACCCTTCTTTTAAGGGGAGAGGCGATATTGCCAAGATTTCCTAGATTCGGGTATTCTTTAAGCATCTCTATGAATTATTCAAATATTAAAAAAGTTCTCCTCGGTCTTTCTGGCCTTAGAATGCTGACTTCTCTTGTCTTCGTTTTCGCTTACTTTAGTGGACCACATTTTATCAGACAAAATGATACGCTTGGAGTTTCTCTTCGATATTTTATGCGTTTTAGGGAGGGAGTGGAGTCTTGGCAGTCATTCATTCTTCCTGCCGTTTTGACCTCTGGGGAGTTCATGGGAATTACCCCTATGGAATTTCCTTTTCTTAATTTTATCTTTTTCCCTCTATTCTGGGGAGGGCACTTCTTTGGAATTACGGCGATAAGATTCTCCTTTATCTTATTGAATGTATTTTTGATCTTGCTCAATTTTAAAGCATGGAAAGGTGTGCAAAGAGAGGGCGTTTCTTACTCTTTTGCTTTTTTACTTCTTCCCATTCTTTCGATAAGTCAGTCTTTTATTGATAAGTTTATGCCTGATCTTTGTGCTTTTTTGCTTATTTCTTTAGCGATGGGTATGAGACTAGGGGAAGAGAAAAAGAATGCTGTATTTTCGTTTTTCTTAGCCTCTTTAGCTCTTTTAATTAAACCGCCAGTTGTCATAGCCCTAGGGCCTCTTCTTTTTTTATTGGAAAAAAAAGAACTCTTTAAAGAGATCTGTAAGTGGGTGGTCCCCAGCATGATAATATGCCTTCTTTATTATACTTATGGCATATCCTATCTTAAGGCGATAACAGATATGCCACCCTACTTTGCTGTTCATTTTAGAAGTCCTATGGAAAGTTTCCTTGGGGCTATCACCAAGCCCAAGCTTCTGTTTCGCTTTTTAGTGAAAGATCTTTTTAATGCCTATATATTGTTACCGATTATTTCTTGGGATCTTTACAAACGCTTTGTTGCAAAACAAGAAGTTATTCCTCTGGTCTATTGGTTGGTTCTTCTTTTGCAAACCTTATGTATTTTTGTCTTAGCTGATTCACATCTCTATCTTCATACCTATTATTCCATGGGAAGTAGCTTTTTGGTTGCGTTAATCGTTTTGACTTTTTTTAAGAGTGTTGATTCTAAATTCTTATTAAGTGTGGTCTTACTCGCTATTGTTATCAATCAAGCAGAAATTATGATCCATCGATCTAAGCCTTTAAGAAAGAATCACCTCTTTAAACAGTGTTCTCTCATAAGAAAAAAAATTGATTTTAGCCAAATTAAAAAGATACGCACTGAGTACCGACCTTATCCAACTCTCGGATTATGCCTCGGAGTCATTCAAAACTCTAAGATAGCCCGTTATGGAGTCTATCAAAAAGGAATTGATAAACTTCCTGAGGGTGGTGTGAAGGTTTTTGAAACTCAGGACCTCATAGTGAAAGACTTTAATTCTTCAATTGAAGGCGATCAATAAGCGCTTCAGGACGAAACTCATTGAGACAAATCATCGACTCACATGTAGTGAGGCCACAGTAGTGAGCTTTTCGGGTGCGACATTCTAAAGGTTCACGAAAATAATAGGGATGAATTGAGGAATCATAAGGGTGCCACTCTGTGGGAGGCTCAGGGCCAAAAAGGGTGAAGGTTGGAATCCCAAGCGCCACACAGATGTGCTTAAGGCCGGTATCATTTCCAATATATTGATCACAACCGGCGAGCCTTTCGGGAAGTTCTGAAAGCTTTGCTTTAAGAAATTGCGTCTTTTCACTAACCACTGGCTTGAGGACTTTCTCAATCTTCTCGTCCCCTGGTCCTAAGGGAATAAGAACCTCTTTACCTCTAGCCTCCAAAAGGTGAGTGAGCTTTCCATAATTTTCAAGCGGCCACATCTTAGTTTCTCTTGTTGCCACTACGCCAAGGATGACTTTATTTTCAACCGAGACAGGCGTTTTAAGTTTCATGCTCGGCGGATATCCGAGAAAGTTTGGCGGCTGCGTGCCTTTTCCAAAAAAAGTCCATGCAGCATCTAGGTCTCTTTGAATATTGGACTTGATTACGCCTTGGTCATGAATGGGGCCGCTTTTTTGATGATGATTGTGAGCGAAATATTGAGGTCCACCAAAAAAGCTCCAAAGCTTAAAGAAATTCGCCGTTCTTCCGCTTTGAAAAAGTTCTAATACAGTATCAATTTTATAAGACTTAAGAGTTTTTCGCATCTTCCACCAATTTGAAGCACCGTCAAAATCAAGAGGGATGATGGCATCTGCGTGAGTATCAACATTCTCATAAAGAGGAGCAATCCATTTAGGCACCCCATAGAGAATTTTAGTCTCGGGCATGATATCTTTGATGTAATGAAGAGTGGCCAGACTCATGACTGAGTCACCCATGGCGCGGTTTTTGACAACCAGCAATGTTTTGGGAATACTTTTCTTCATATCCTTTATTATAAAGAAGTTAAGAGGTTCTGTCTTTGGCAACTCCCCTAAAAATTTCCGCCGC
>JASBRV010000027.1 GCA_030149295.1 Bacteriovoracales bacterium
TCTTCTGATCAACGAATTGCCCAAATTAAATCGGGAGATGAAGGCCAGGCAGGTTTACCAAGACGACCAACTGGCTCTCTATCGCTTGGCTTTCAAGACTATGTTCTTTTTGACTGGGGCAAAGACTATCTTCAATACCTCAGCGATAAAGAAACCTTTTTACGATCCACAACTCGCTTTAAAGAACAAAGACGAGCTTTACGTCACCAAGTGATTATCAAATATTTTGAAGTCGCCTACCTTCAACGCTTAAGTGAAATCTATCGGCGCCAATTGAGGCACGCCTCATTTGTGTATCGTTA
Source organism: Bacteriovoracales bacterium (assembly GCA_030149295.1). Lineage (GTDB taxonomy): Bacteria > Bdellovibrionota > Bacteriovoracia > Bacteriovoracales > Bacteriovoracaceae. Next base: position 303 of record JASBRV010000027.1, read on the forward strand.
CAATAAAGAAAAGGTCACCATTAGAAAGATAGGCAAGCAAGAATACTACCAAGCTCGATCGGAGTATCTGCGCGCCCAAAACTCCTTTCAAGAAACCAACAACCTGCAAAGAGTGGCCGAAGAAGAACTGGCCTTTCTTCTCACTGATGATCCCGGTACTCGCTATTTATTAAAAGATAAACTCGACTACAAGCGACTTCAAATCCCCCTTGAAGATGCAGAGAAGATTGCCGTTAAAAATAATCCTGACATTCTTGAGTCCACTCAGGACGTCAATAACGCTCAAAGAGATTATAAAATCCAATTGCGAGAAAACCTTCCTCTGCCCACTTTTAGTGTAAACCTTGGAGCCTATCGCCATCAGTTTGGAAGAGGTATCAACAGCACCCGCTACGATAGTGGACTCAATGGAAATGATATAGACGTAAGGGCCAGTATCAACGCCACCTGGAGCCTAACAGGAGTTGGCGGATTTTTTAATCAAAGAACCACAGACTCATTGGCCATTGCTCGTCAAAGAAGCTTTTCTGAGTTGGCAGAAGCAAGACACCAAACTCTCTCTGATATCCAAAGGGCTTATTATCGCCTTAGAACTTATGAGCAACAAATACGAATTCTTGAGGCCTCTAGCCAAACCAATAACAGAACCTTTGATGTGGTACTAGAGAACTATCTCAATCGTAAAACCGCTTTTATTAACTTCTCTGATGCTTTGCTGGAAGCCGTTGCTAGTGATGCAGCCCTCGCCCAAGTCTATTATCTGCACACTCAACAGAAAGTGCTGCTTGCGCAAGAAATGGGGATCGATGAATTTCCAGGTAAGAGTTTTGAGCAACTGGGAATGCCCAAGGAAGGGGGGAAATAATGAATTTTCTTAAAATACTTGTTTTCCTTGCCTCCCCCTTTTTCCTTACAACCCTTTTTGCCCAAGAGGAATTAAGACTTTCTAGTGATGAAGCTAGTGACACCTTTACTCAGGAAGACCTCGAAGAAATAGACTCTCTAAAACAAGGCACCGTTCTTAAACGTCGAGATGTTGAAACGGGAATCTTTCTCCAAGATTACAATACTTATAGTGATAAGAGTCGCACCAGCTTTCTCTATCATGTTAATAATGACATCAACTCAATTGCCGATATTAATACTCTTGAGTTTAATTATGCTCACAGATTTGAATTGGCCTGGGTTGAGATTTTTGCCCTAAGAACCACGGCAAAATTTAATGAAATCACCGACAATAACCCCAACGATTTCGCGAGTTCAGAAGATCTTGAGCAAACAGAGGAATCCCTTTTTGCCTTTGGTGCAGGACTTTCCTACCGATCAAGTTGGATCCAAGAGCTAGTGGGCTCCGAAAAAATGTTTACGACCACCTCAGCTGGTTTAGGATGGTATAGCCTTGAAGAGAATTTTAGTGGATTCACCTATTCTGGACCAGGCTTAAAAACAGACTTTGGCATTCATCGTCGTGCAAGTCGCTCAATGCACTATGGAGTCAGAATGAGCTACAACCTTGCCAGTGTGAAAAGAGCTCAAGAAACAGAAAATGAGCGCTCGTCGCAGCGCGGTCTTACTCTCTCTTGGCTAACAGTTGGTTTTGATTTAAGTTTCTACTTCTAAGAGCGTTGTTCCCGTTTTCTATCGTCTTCAAAGGATAATTCATGATCTCACGCTACGATCGTCAAGAAATCTCATCACTGTGGAATGAGGAAGCTAAATTTTCGACTTACCTCGAAGCAGAGTTGGCCATCCTTAAGGCCCTTGAGGGTGACAAGGTCCCTAAGGGCACAGCAGAGAAGATCAGAAAAAGTGCTGTCATCAATCCCAAGAGAATCAATGAAATCGAAGCCCAAACACGCCACGATGTTATCGCTTTTTGTACCTCTATTACAGAGAACCTCGATGCAGAAACGGGAAAGTATTTTCACTTTGGTGTGACGAGTTCAGATGTCATCGACACTGCTACAACAATTCAGATGAAAAGATCTCTTGAAGTCATCATTCCTGCCTACAAGACCCTTCTCCATGAACTCAAAAAACGCGCTGATGAAATGAAGGATGTAATTTGCATGGGTAGATCCCATGGAATGTATGCTGAGCCTATGAGTTTTGGTCAAAAACTTTTAGGCCATTACAACGAGTTTGCTCGTCGTTATCGTGAGCTCGTTGATTTTTATGAAAATGAACTCACCATTCAGTTCTCTGGAGCCGTTGGTAACTACACCATCCTCACTCCCGAGCAAGAAGCTATCGCTGCCAAGGAGCTTGGTCTTAAGGTTGAGCCCGTAAGCACACAAGTAATTCCTAGAGACCGAATCGCCAAGATGATTAATATCCATGCTCTCATTGCTGGAGCAATTGAAAGAATTTCTGTTGAAATTAGACACCTTCATCGCTCTGATGTGGGAGAGCTTCATGAAGGATTTAAAAAGGGCCAAAAAGGCTCCTCTACTATGCCCCATAAGAAGAACCCCATTAGCGGAGAAAACCTAACGGGCATGGCGAGAATGCTTCGCTCTCACCAGATGATTGCCGCTGAAAATATTGTCCTTTGGCATGAAAGAGATATTAGTCATTCAAGTGCTGAGCGTATGATGCTTCCTGATAATTTCGGTATTCTTTTTTATGCCATTACTAGACTAAGCGACACGGTAAGAGACCTCGTCTTTCATCAGGAAAAAATTGAAGCAAGAGTCATGGAAGGCCATAATTACTTATCAAGTTACTATCTCCACCACCTTATCGAAAAAACAGATTTTAAACGAGAAGATCTTTACTACTATGTTCAAGAAGCTGCTTTTAAAGGTGCAGAAGCAAAAAGCGCTGAGGTTTTTCATGAGAAGCTCGTCGAAATCATGAAGGAAAAAGGTCATACCATTGACCTTCCTAAACCTACTTTTGCCGAAATTAAAAATATCTTCACTCGTCATGTAAATCACGTTTACAATAGATCGGAAGAGCTTTATCCCCTTCCCTAGGCAAAACATGATTTCGGCAGCTTTAATTTCTCTCGCAATTTCCTCCTCTCTCGCTCTTCATCCCGATGACTTTACTTGGGAGGAGAGCAAGGAAAAGGATGGTATAAAAATATTTAGAGCTGATAGGCACAAGGAAACGGGAATTGTTCCCATTAAGGCACAGACAGTTCTCAATTACCCGATGCCACGTATTCTCTCTGTTCTTGCCGACACCAATAGAAAAATGGAATGGATTCCAAAGCTTGTGGAAGCTTACATTATTGAACAAAAAAGCAAGTATCAAAGAATCGAGTACGCTCGCTATGATAGTCCCTGGCCATTTAATGATCGTGCCTTTGTTATCTCAACTCTCGGCAAGTATGACAAAAAAGAAAATAGCGTCTTTATCGAGATCAAATCAACCGAACACCCAAAAGTTCCCTTAAAGCCTGAGCATGTACGAGGAAAAACCTATATTGGCTCGGTCTATATGAAGGGACTCACCAAAGACACAACCTTTTTTGAAATGACTCTCCTCACCGACTTTAGGGGAAATATCCCCTCTTGGATCATCAATATAGTCCAAAAGAAATGGCCTTTTAAAATGTTTAATAACCTTAAAAAACAACTGGCTAAAGAGGATATCAAAATTTGGCCTGAGTTTCAGTCCTACAACCCTTAGCCCCCAAACATAGCCAGATGCGCCGCTTCAAAAGAAAGCGTATGTAACCTTTTTAGCACAAAGTTTGAGTAATCAAACTTTTTATTCTATGCTCTCCTCAACTGAATTCATTCACTATCTACTCGAGACAGGAGCTCTCTATATGGCCCGTAAACTTTTACTTAGCCTCTCTTTCTTTTCTCTGTCCTTTTTATCCTATGCAGAGGATTTTTCTCGTCAGGCCAAAATGGCCTTCCTTAAGCAAGTCGGAATAAAGAGAACAGTTGTTGTCCGTGAATACGATTCTCTCTTAAAAAAGTTTGTGCAAAAGGAAATATCAGACACGACTCTTGATGCTTATCATCCAGAGATGTCTCCCCTAGGAGATAGTGTTGCCTACTCTATTGGCAAAATTGATCCAGGGAAGAAAGTTAGCATCCAGCTTGTCATTCAAGACCTGAATACCGGAGACAAAGAGGTTTGGACTGAGCGTGATGATCAATATATTCATGCCGAGTTTTCAGGAAATGCTCGCTACCTCGTTTTTAGTGGCCCCAATCCCAAAACCAAAAAACAAAATATTGGTATTATTGACCTAGTGAAAGAAAGAGCAAAAGGTCCTGCCCTTGTCACAAGCATCGATGGTAAACTCGTTGAAAAGTATGAACCAGCTATTACCTATATTGAATCCCCTTATGATTGCTATGCTCCTGCAGTTTCCTCTAACGGAAAAATGATTATTTTCCATCGAACACTTGATAGTTCAACAAAACTCTCACCTAAGGAGCTCATTCGCTACGATGTTGAAACGAAAAAGCAAACGCTCATCACTCAAAAAGATGGCCATGCAATGTTCCCTTCTCTATCTGCTGACGACCGCCATGTGGCCTTTGTGAGTAAAACTGACGATCAATGGGATATTCACCGTATAGACCTTTGGACTAATCTTCAAACCCAAGTCACCTTTGATTCCAATATTGAGTTCACACCAGCTTTTGCACCTGATGACTCTCTCTATTTCACGCGCTTTGACCAGGGCTCTCTGGGAACAGAGATGGAAATTGATATTTATAAACTCACCAAGCGACAGGTTTTCAATTCCCGCCAAGCCCCAACCCCAACAGCGCACCTTAATACACAAAAAGTGTCTGAATATGTTCCTAGTTTTTCTGGTTTAAAAAACTATGAACTTGGTTCTCTTCCAAACTTTCCCAAACCAGAGCGCTCTTCTTTTGGGGCCATCACTCACCAAGGAAAGGTTTTTATTGTCGGTGGCCACCAAGGACCGGAACATACTTATCCCAAAGAGTCTTTCCTTGCGAGAGTGGATATCTATGATCAAAACACAGGACAATGGAAACAAGGCGCCTCCATGAATATTCCCAAACATGGTTTTGAGATGGCCGCTTATGGAAATTACATTTATGTCTTTGGAGGCTTTGCTTTTAGCGAGAATCATAAGCCTGGCTGGCAGTCGTTAGATACCATTGAACGCTATGATCTTACGAAAAATAAGTGGGAAATTCTGCCAACAAAACTTCCTCGCCGTCGTTCTTCTAATGTTGTCGTCAAAGTTAATACAAAGGTCTTTCTTATTGGCGGCTGGAACTCCACTCCAAAGTTTGATGGAGATAAAGAAGGACGTTTTCATTCAGAGATTGATGTTTTTGATCTTAAAACCGAAAAAACAACTGTTGCCTCTATCACACTTCCTGCCCCAAAAAGACGCGCATTTAATGCTGCTGCCAGGGGTGACAAAGTCTATTTACTAGGTGGAATTTCAGAGGGGGCAAGCCATTTTGATTGGATCGCTAATGTCACCGTCCTTGATACATCGACCATGACTTTCAAAGAAGAGACCAAACTCCCCTATGCTACCTTTGCTCCTGGAGCTGGCTTTATCAAAGATAAGCTTTTCTTCATCGGAGGTATGGTTCTTCGTAATGCTCAAACTTATGATCTTGATTATGTTGACGATGTTTATCAATACGATCTTGAAACGAGGAAATGGACTCACCTTGGTCAATACCTCACCCAAAATAAAGGCTTCCCGCAGGTAGTCAATCTCCGAGATAATACTTTAGGAATTCTTGGCGGTCATACATACATTAGAGATGAGACAGGGCGGATAATCGATCACCCTGTCGATAGCTTTGATACCATTCGTTTACGCGAACTTTAAAAAGTCCTTAAAGACTTTTAATGTCCAGCTTCATCCGGTGTCATTTGAGACTGGATGTAGTTTTGGACACCGACTTTCTTGATGAGTCCTTGCTGGGTTTCTAACCAATCCACATGCTCTTCTTCAGAGGCTAGAATTGATCTCAAGAGGTCACGAGAGACATAGTCTCTTTCTTTCTCACAAAGCTCAATACAATCTTTAAGATGAGGAACGGCTGCGTTCTCCACTTTTAAATCGCACTCAATCACTTCCTCGATGTTAGTACCAATAAGAACACGATCAAGTTTTTGAAGATTTGGTAGGCCTTCAAGAAAAAGAATTCTTTTGATAAGCTCATCTGCATGCTTCATTTCATCAATAGAAGCATCGTATTCTAATTTTCCAATTTTATTCATTCCCCAATCTTCGAGCATTCTTGCATGGAGAAAATATTGATTAATGGCAGTAAGTTCTTTCGTTAAAACTGAATTGAGCGCGTCTATAACGGCTTGTGAACCTTTCATGGGGAGACTCCTAAACAAATCTTGAACTAGTTCTTTTTGCTTATTTTAGAGTCTTTGGAGGCATTTTGCATACCTACTTTTTCAAGTGCATCAACCAGACAAATCCCACAGGACTTACCTAAGTTTAATTTTCTAAGAACCTCGTTAATGTTGCCGTTTGAAGCGGCTGCCACTTCTTCGAGCTCCTTTTCAGTAATGTTATGACAAATACAAGCGTACATATCCGATAACCTCTGGATCAAGAGTATCACAACAGTTTGAATAATCAAACTAAAACAGTTATCGGCTAATTTTTATCTTTCTCAACAAATTTCTCAATACTTACAGCAAAAAAACTAGAGAAGACCCCCTAAGTCTCTGCTTTCACTAATAGAGGCTACGATATCCTTCACTTCTTGAGAGCGATTTTTAGGTAAGACCATCACGGTTTTCTCATTACTTACGATGATGAGGTTTTCAACCCCAATCAGGGAAATATGACGATTAGGGGCAAATACGATATTGCCCTTAGCATCTTTAATAAAACTTTCACCTCCGCCAATCAGAGTATTGTCCTTTGTCGGCTTAACGACTGACTCTAGCGCGTCCCAAGAGCCGAGATCGTTCCAATCAAAATCAGCTGCGACAACTGAAACCCTTTGACTCTTTTCCATTACCGCATAGTCAATGGAGTCCTTAGGAAGTTTTTCATAGATGGGTCCTATATCTTTCTTGTTTTTTATGGCTTCTAAGAGTTCGTCATAAAACTTAAAAGTTTCATGAGCACAACTTTTAAATTCTTCCTTTAATCTTTTCACGCTGGCGACAAACATCCCAGCATTCCAAAAGTACTCTCCAGTACGAACATATTCTTCAGCAGTCTCACGGTTTGGTTTTTCAACGAATTGACTTACTTCAAAGGCATCATCGCCCTGGACTTCGCCCCTCTTTATATAACCGTATCCCGTATGGGGAAAATTAGGTTTAATACCAATGGTTACAATATTGTCTTCTTTCAGAGCTGCGATGGCCGCACTCTTTACAGTATTTCTAAAACCTTGCTCATTTAATATCACATGATCTGAGGGGACGATTGCGATGACATCATTTTCTTTAGCTCCCATCGCTTCGATCGAAGCTAAACTCAAAAGAATGCAAGGGGCTGTGTTTCTTCCACTTGGTTCAAAAATAAGGCCCTGATGAGAAATTTTATCGCGCCCACATTCTGTAGCTAAGGCTTCCTGTTCTTTGACTGTCACAATAAATCGATTCTCGCTGGCAACCAATCCTTCGAAACGATCCAGCGTTTTTTCTAACAAAGGCTTATCTCCAGTGAGATTAAGGTATTGTTTCGGTCGCTTGGAGGTTGATTCTGGCCAAAAACGAGTTCCCCTTCCTCCGGCCATTACTAAAGCGTAAAGTTGTCCTTCAACTTCTGACATGATTCCTCACAGTGTTAAATGATAGGGTTATTTTGCTAGATCAGAGAGAATTAATCAAAACGCACAAAGACGTAATCTTGGCCTTGAAAGAGAGTTTTTTCTTTTTTTACATAATCTTTGGCTTCAGTAATATTTTCAAAAACACCAAGACTTACACGATACCAAATTCCGCGATTAGGAAGATCAACTTCATTAATAATAGGATTATAGCCCCTCACTTTAAAACCCTCGGCGAATGCTTCAGCTTCTTCTAGAGACCGATGAGAGCCTAATTGAATGGTATATTTCCCACTAAACTTATCTTTTAAAGATGAAGTCGCTCCTTCTTCCATAGAGACTTCTGTTCCAGGAACAGGCTCGACCATTTGATTTTGGGCAGCTTTTTCTTCTAGAGCTTTTTTGGCAGCTTCTTTTTCGGCTTCAAGTTTTTGCAGATCAAAGCGCTTTCCGTCACCATCTGTCTCTTCTTTTATATGTTCCTCAAGTTTTTGGTTGAGATCTATCATCTCTCCACTTTCATTGGCAGCAGGCTCTTCTTTTTGAACATCTTTAACGACCTCGTTAACCAATTCTTCTTGACCTGAAAGTAACTCTACTTTTTGCTTATCAATGGGTGACAACCCCGATTGATCAAATGAGTAGCTCTTTCCTATTTTTACTCCAAAGACAAAAGAAGTCAGAGCAATAAGGAACATAAACAAAAAGATGAGGGCAACCTCTCTC
>JASBRV010000029.1 GCA_030149295.1 Bacteriovoracales bacterium
TTTTGAGGAAACCTTTTCCCCTCATCTGTTGCCCGCCAAAACTTTGTCCGATAAGTTATAATTACTTAATAATACTAGGAGATCGCCTTATGATTGTGGCCGTTATTGGTCTCGGTACATTTGGAGCAAAAACAGCTATCCGCCTTTTTGAAAAGGGGGCAGAGGTTATTGCTATCGATAAAGAAGCGAGTCTTGTGAATAAAATCAAAGATCGAGTAACCCATGCGGTAAATCTTGATGTTACTGATGAACGTTCGCTTCGTTCTCAAAATATTTCAGATGTCGATGTGGCGGTAGTGGCCATTGGTGATCATATTGAGCAGTCGATTATGGCAGTGACTATGTTGAGAAAGCTTGGGGTTGGGCGAGTGATTGCGAGAGCGACATCGGTAATTCACGAGCATGTTCTCAATGAGATTGGAGCCTCTGAAATTATCAAAGTTGAAGATGAGATGGGTGAAATTATCGCTTCGAAAATCGTCGCTCCTCACGTACTTCAGCGCTATAACTTCGCCGCTGGTTATTCAATTGTCGAACTTAAGCTTGGGAAAAAGTTTGAAGGTAAGACACTGGTAGAGAGTAAGATTCGCCAAAATTACTCTCTCAATATCGTCGCCCTTCAAAAGAAAGTCCCCTATATTTCTGAAGATGGCAAAGCTGCCTTTAAGTCAGAAATTAACGATTGTCCCATGCCCATGGATGTTATCGAAGCGGATGACATTGTGGTGTTAGTGGGAAGTGAGAAGAATTTTAATAAGCTCTTTGCAGAGCTTGCCGAATAATGAGGTAGAAGGTGAATTTATCCCTTAAGGGAAGAGTTAAATGGAGTTTTATCATTGCCAATCTTGTGGTGATCTCCCTGACTTTTATCGTCTTTTACTATCTTGATAATCTTAATAAAGAAATTGAAACCATTACTTTAAAATCCAATAGAGTCGCCCTTCTTACAGATGAGATTCGTATTTCAGCTGTTTCTCTTCTTAAATATCAGCGTAAACTCTTAACTAATAAACCTACACCACAGCAAGTTGATAAGATTATCAATCTTTGTGAGGGTTTTACTTCTCAGTTACAAACACTTGATTCTCTTTATCAAAATCCTGATGCCAAGAAGGTCGTGGGCCAGATGCTTTCCTATGTTGATTCTCTGAAACTTGTTTTATCTAAAGGAGCTCTCTTTAGTCGTGGGGGAGCAGGGATGACCACTATCGGAGATCTCTCGGATAAAATTCTTGATTCATTCTCAGAGTTTCAAGACATTCAATATTTTGAAACAGTAGAGAGAGATCGAAAGATTAAAGAAATTATTAGCGCAACCAAACGTCACATGATGATTGTACTTATCATTGGCTTTCTATTTACGATTATTTTAGCTTTAGTGATTCCAGGGAAAATTGCTCTTCCTTTTAAAAAGATTAAAGATGCTATTCGCGAGCTTCAAGATTGTAATTTTGATGTGAGCATTTATTACTCTCAGGAAGATGAAATCGGTGAGATCGCCCGTGAGATGAATAAAATGATTTATTCCTTTAAGGTTTTTGAAGAGCTCCGTGCAGATAGAATCTCAGTTGAAAATAGAAAGTTTGATGCTCTTGCTAACTTGGTAAGGAAACCTGTTCTTGTGGCGAACTCAAGTGGCTCCCTCATTTATCTCAACAATCAAACTTACTCACTTTTGCAAGTCCAATCCGAGGATGTGATTGGAAAAGAAATGACCGAAACGGTGATCCCGACAACGATTGTGGAAACTTTTGAACTTGCTCTTAAAAGGCGTTCAAAAATTGAAAACAATGAAATCAAGATTCTAGCTAAGCGTCATGAGGACGAAGAGGTTACTGAAAACAAAGAATCCAAACCTCAAGTCATCGAGGGGGAGATCATTGATGCACATAGTGATGAAGGCGAGAATGAAGAAGAGAAAGAACCTGAATATATATATGAGGGTTACGCCAACGTTATTCCTATTCGAGGAAAAGAAAGTTCCCTAGATTACTACCTTATGGTACTGTCCAAAGAAGTTTTTATGTAATTTTGTGCGTTGCTTATGCTTACGCCTAAAGTCCCCACTATGGATCAAAAATTTATTCGCAATTTTTCAATTATCGCTCATATCGATCATGGTAAGTCGACTCTTGCCGATCGTTTGCTTGAAGCGACTGGAACGATTACCAATCGAGAGATGAAAGATCGCCTCCTCGATAATATGGATATTGAAAAAGAACGAGGCATTACGATTAAGGCACAAACAGTTCGCCTCACTTATAAAGCAAAAGACGGAAATACTTATTATCTCAACTTAATTGATACTCCTGGACACGTAGACTTCACTTATGAAGTGAGTCGCTCCCTTGCTTCATGTGATGGAGCTTTGCTTGTCGTGGATGCTAGCCAAGGGGTTGAGGCGCAGACTCTTGCCAATGTTTATATGGCCATTGAAAACGACTTAGAAATTGTTCCAGTCCTCAATAAAATCGATCTTCCTCATGCAGAGCCCGATAAGGTTAAAACTGAGATAGAGGATATTATTGGTATTGAAGCCCTGGAAGCTGATGAAGTTTCTGCTAAGTCTGGCATTGGGATAGAAAACCTCCTTGAGACTATAGTTAAAAGGATTCCAGCACCTCAAGGGGACAGAGAAGCCGATTTGCAAGCTATGATTTTTGACTCTTGGTTTGATCCCTATAAAGGCGTTGTCGTTTTGGTAAGGGTGATGAATGGTCGTCTTAAGAAACGTCAAAAAATTCATTTAAAAATGTCCGGTGGAGAATATGAGGTTTTAAATATGGGAGTGAATGCTCCTTTCTTTACAGACCTCGATGTTTTAGAGGCCGGTGATGTTGGAATGCTCATTTGTGGTATTAAAACTATTCGTGATGTGGAGATTGGTGACACTATTGTGATGGCCAATAAGAAAGATACTCCTTCTCTCCCAGGGTACGAAGAAGTTAAGCCCATGGTTTTCTGTGGGATCTTTCCAGTTGAATCCCAAGAGTACGAAGATCTCAAGGAAGCCTTAGAAAAACTTGCCCTCAACGATTCCTCATTTACTTATGAGCCCGAAACGTCAGCTGCTCTTGGTTTTGGTTTTCGTTGTGGATTTTTAGGTCTTCTTCATATGAATATCATTCAGGAAAGACTTGAAAGAGAGTTTGACCTCACCTTGATTTCTACAGCACCTTCTGTGAATTATGAAGTGACCAAAATAGATGGAGAAAAGATTCTCATTTCTAATCCTTCTGAAATGCCAGAAGTTGGTGATATTGAATCCATTGAAGAGCCCATTGTTTCGCTCTCTATTCACCTTCCTAATGCATTTGTTGGTGCCATCATCAAGCTTTGTGAAGAGCGCCGTGGACGCCAAACAGATATGAAATACTTAACGGAAGAGAGAGTTCAGATTTTTTATGATCTTCCTCTTAGTGAGATGGTTTTTGATTTTTATGACAAGCTTAAGTCGATGAGTAAGGGTTATGCCTCCATGGATTATGAGTTTAAGGGTTATGAGCGAGCTGATCTCGTTAAAGTCGATGTTCTACTCAACGGTGATAAGGTTGATGCTCTTTCCCTTATTTGTCACAGAAGCAATTCATTTTATAAGGGTCGAGACCTCACTCAAAAACTTCAAAAACTGATTGATCGTCAGCAATTTGATATCGCCATCCAAGCAGCTATCGGAGCTAAAATTATCGCTAGAGAGACGGTTAAAGCTCTGAGAAAAAACGTTCTCGCCAAATGCTATGGTGGTGATATTTCTAGAAAGAGAAAACTTCTCGAAAAACAAAAAGCGGGCAAGAAGCGCATGAAGATGGTGGGAGCCGTTGAAGTTCCCCAAGAGGCATTCTTAGCCGTATTAAAGGTAGACGATTAATGCACGAGAGTCTGCGCTACTTATTAGAAAAAGTTTTATCTCACTACACTGAAGGTGACTTCTATCAAAATCTTTTGCAAGCAAAAGAAGATTATTTTTCTAAAACAGGAAAAGCTTTTGAAGAGGATGAAGACTATGAATCTCGTATGGCCTCATTTAATGATTGGTACTGTTTACAGTATCAACCAGACGATACAGGAAGAACTTTTTTTCAGCAATATACTCTCGAGCATTCTGTCCTTCCTGAGCTTATTCAAGCCATTAATGATGTAAATCACAGCCTCTTTGAATACACGGGTACCTCTTTTCGTGGGCAGCATGTATTAAAAGATATCCTTCACGATAACAAGCTGACGTTGGCCAAGGAACATTCGAGTCCTTCTATGGTCAAAGGTGATCTCTTCATTGGAAGGACAACTCTTTTTAAAGACGAATTTTATCTTTTTAACGGTCTTCGTATGATGCCTAAAGAAGCGAAGAAGGCCATGCAAAAGGAAGCGAAGAAGGTCCGTAAGCTTCATAGCAAAAGAGAAGATCTCAGTTTCTTATTTTTTACTGAGTCACTAAAAACAAAATGGCAACGCTACGGCCATATTGACGTCAATAAGATTTTTGTCTTTCCTGATAAAAAGCTCGCATAGAATTTTCTAGATATTCACAGACTCTTCAAACTGCTCTGCTTCCTCAAGTGAGTGCTTCTTGCCGCTTAAGAGGTAAGGGATAATCCCAAAGCTATTTACAAAAACGAGGGCGACAAAGTAGAGATTAAAAAAGTTAGCTCCTCCGGCAATACCAACAAAACCAAAGAGTTTATCAAAAATCACATGACCAACTCCGAGACCTGCCGGAGAAATGGGAACGGCAACGGCCATAAACCCAATAGGAATGATCGTTATTAACGTCGCAATATCAAGCGGTGTTGAATAAAAAGGTGAGCTTAAAACGTAGAAAGCCCCAAAATTGAGAAGTTGCAATACAATGGATGTGCTTATGCATTTAAAGAGGACCAGCTTATTGTCGCCAATAATCCAAACACTCTCGAGGGTCTTATGAATTTTTTCACCAATGATGGGGATATAATTGGTGAGGCTAAGAAGAGTCTCTTGAAATTTTCGAGGGGCAAAGAGAAAAACCAAAAAGCCGAGAGCTCCTGCAAAAAGTAGTAAATTGAACTTAATAAGTCCCGCCATTTGGGGAGAAAGTCCTACAACCTCATTGTAAGAAATCAATGTGCCGATGCCTAAAATGATAAGAAGACCGATGAGTCCTAAGATGCGATCCAATAAAACAGAGGTGACTAGGTAGGTCTTACTCATGTCTTTATCAAGGTCGCGAATATAAAGGAGTTTAATAAAGTCTCCAGTGACGGCACCGGGCAAAAAAGAATTGAAAAAGAGGCCGATCCAAGTCACTCGAATCATATCTTGGAAGGGAAACTTTTTGTTGCTATTAGCCGTTAGGAGCCAGCGCCAGCGAAAACTTGAGATGCAGTCCTGAAAAACTAAAATCATAAGGCCAAAAAGCCAAGCATAACCTTCTCTAAAAGACTGATTAATGAGGGAAAAATCGAGTTTTCCGCTTCTTAAAAGCCAAATAACGATAGTAACAGCAAGCCCTAGCTTGAGCGCCATCTTTAACCAGTCGCGCAAATTTGAATCCCCCCCCATGGTGAAGTCGTGCCTTTCCTACTATAATGCCTCAGAACAAATTAGAAAAGGAATTGGGAATGAAAGTTTCAGTGATTGGTACCGGATATGTCGGACTTGTTAGCGGGACCTGCTTTGCAGAAATTGGTCATCATGTGACCTGTATAGATATTGATCCTAAAAAGATTGAAATGCTTAGAAGAGGGGAATCTCCCATTTATGAACCAGGGCTTAATGATCTTCTTGAAAGAAATATCAAGGCCAATAGACTGCATTTCTCTACGGGCTATGAATCTTGTGCAGAGGCGGACACCATCTTTCTGGCGGTAGGAACTCCGAGTGGAGACGATGGGAGTGCTGACCTTAAATATTTAGAAAGTGCAGCGAAGAGTATTGCTGCTAATCTTTCGGATGATTGTGTGGTGGTGATTAAGTCCACAGTTCCTGTTGGTACGGGAAAAAAAATAGAATCTCTGATTTCACAAAATACGAGTAAGAATTTTCATCTTGTGAATAATCCAGAGTTTCTAAAAGAAGGGTCGGCCATTGAGGATTTTATGAGGCCTGATAGGGTTGTCATTGGCTCTAAAGATCCTTTTGCGGCAAAAAAAATGGATGAGCTTTATGCGCCCTTAGTGCGCCAAGGAAATCCAATCTATCACATGAGTAATTTATCAGCAGAAATGACTAAGTATGCGGCCAATTGCTTTTTAGCGACGAAGATTTCTTTTATCAATGAAATCGCGAACCTTTGTGATTTAACTGGAGCAGATGTTGAGGAAGTGCGAAAAGGGATTGCTTCTGACGTAAGAGTGGGGAAACACTTCTTGTACCCGGGACCTGGTTATGGTGGTTCTTGCTTCCCTAAAGATGTAAAAGCGCTCATCTATACAGCAAAAGAATATAAGACAAACCTTCACATCGTTCAGGCCGCAGAAGACGTCAATGATTATCAAAAGACAGTGATGTTCAATAAAATGGAAAAACACTTTCAAGGAAGTCTTTCCGGAAAAACTTTTGCTTTTTGGGGGGTGGCCTTTAAAGCGAATACTGATGATGTAAGAGAGACTTCAGCTATCGCCATGGCACGTGCTCTATCGAAAGCGGGGGCAGAAGTTCGTTTCTATGATCCTGTCGCTTCAGAGAATTATCAAGCAGTGATGAAAGAGTACCCTGAAACCGAGGGGAAACTTCATCGTATTGATGACATGTATGAGGTTATGAAAGACTGTGATGGTCTTGTGACCATGACTGAATGGCGTGAGTTTAGAAACCCGGATTATGATCAAATGAAAAAGCTCCTTAAAGAAAAGGTCGTTTTTGATGCTCGAAACCTTTTTGATACAGATAAAACGCAAAAAGCAGGCTTTGCGTATTATGCCATTGGCAAGCACATCGAGTAGGGGATTGCTTTGAAAATTGCAGTGCTTCAAATGACATCTGTGCTTGAGCCTGAGGAGAATCTCAAGTTCATTGGTAAGGAAGCAAAGAAAGCAGCACAAGAGGGAGCCACTGTTCTCATGCTCCCAGAATGCTTTTACTCGATGAGTGACGGAAGAAGTCCTAGTCCCTACCTGGTAGCAGGAAAATCTTCAGATCAAGAAAACGACCCTCACTTCCAAGCGATCAGAAATATTGCCATAGAAAATCAAATGCACCTCATTGGCGGCTCGGCTGCAACCAGTGTCGATGATTTGGTGGTGAACCGTGCCTTTAATTTCACAAAAGAAGGCGAGAATCTCGGTCATTATGACAAAATGAATCTCTTCAGCTGTGATATTGAAAGAAAGGGTGAAAGAAAAGCGATTGATGAAGCAGACATTTATACTGCCGGAACATCAGCGAAAATGATTGAATGTGAGGGGGTTAAGTTTGGTCTGGGGATTTGCTTTGATCTTCGTTATCCTGAAGTTGCGAGGGACTACGTAAGAAAGGGGGCTCAAATTTTAACTTATCCCGCTGCCTTTACTGTTCCCACAGGAAGAGCTCATTGGCATACTCTCTTAAGGGCGAGGGCTATCGAAAACCAGTGTTACGTCATTGCACCTGCTCAAGTAGGGAAACATAATGATAGAATTATCACCTATGGACATTCATTAGTTGTTGATCCTTGGGGGGAAGTGCTTCTTGATGCCAAAGAGGAATTGGGAGTTTTCTGTGTGGACCTTGATTTAAAGAGAATTGAAGAAATCCGACGCGCAGTAAAGGTTTTTAAATGAGCACGAGAATAGATCATTTTGATTTTAAAGCAGGACGAACTATCGCAAGTCGCTACACAGTCATTGAAAGGCTTGGTGCAGGCTGGGAAGGTGAAGTCTATAAAGTGCAAGAAATGCATACAGGAATTATGAGGGCTGCAAAGCTTTTCTATCCTCATCGAAATACCAAATTGAAAGTTTCTACTCGTTACGCAAGAAAACTAAATAAATTGGCGAATTGTCCCATTGTGATGAATTATCATTCACAAGAAATTCTTAATATTCGCAATCATAAAGTTGCTTGCTTAGTTTCAGAGTTTATTGAAGGTGAGATTCTCTCTAGCTTTATTAAACGTCATCGCGGTGGTCGCATTGGTATTTTTCAAGGCCTGCATCTTCTTTACGCCCTTGCTCTTGGAGTGGAGAGTATTCATCTAAATGGTGAATATCATGGTGATTTACATCTTGATAATATTATTATTAAAAGGGCCGGTTTGGGCTTTGATCTCAAAGTGATTGATATGCACCATTGGGGTGACTCTAAGAAAGACAATCGCGATGAAGATATTATTAAAATGATTCATCTTTTTTATGAATGTCTTGGTGGCCAAAAGACTTATAAAAATCATCCACCAGAGGTTAAGCATATTATTAAGGGGCTTAAACGCACACTCATCTTAGGTGAGTTTAAAACGGTTTCTCATTTGAGAGTTCATTTGGAAACGCTCAATTGGGGTGAAAATGGATAATATCGAAATCTTTCTTCATAATATTGAGAAAGAAGAAAAGTCGATTATCGATTGGAACGATTACCGTATCGGTTATTTCATTCAAAAAAACCAAACAAAAGAGAGTGATAATCAAGACACTCTATTCTTTATTGGAAAGGAAGAATTTTGCTTATTTGGGGTCGCTGATGGTGCTGGCGGACATCCTAATGGAATGGAAGCGAGCTATCTCGTCGGTGAAAGTATTTTTCAGTATGTGCGCACTAAAAAGGCAGATGACGTCCAACTCATTCACCTTATTGAAGAGGCTAATTTTAAAGTCAGAGAAAAGTATCCAGAAGCTTATACGACTTTGGCCTTCGCAGCTCTCTTTGGTAATGAGCTTCGCTCTTATTCGGTCGGTGATTCAGAAATTCAGTATTTCAATTCATCAGGAACGACAATTTATAACAACATTCCTCAGTCTCCAGTGGGCTATGCTATTGAGGCCGGCTACCTTTCTCAGGAAGAAGGTCTTGATCACAATGACCGAAATCTTGTGAACAATCTAATTGGTGATGAGCACTTAAGAATTGAAGTCGCTTCTCGAGTTCTTTTGAAAAAGGGCTACTCAGTTCTTATTGGCTCTGATGGTCTTTTTGATAATCTTACTCACGATGAATTGCGGGGTTTTATAGGTAAAGGCTCTTTTGATGAAGGTTTCAAAAGTCTTTGCCGCTTTTGTGAAGAAAGAAAAGAGGGATGGAGAAAAGATGATGATATTAGTTTTCTCTTCGTAAGGAAGGTTCGCTAAGTATAGTAGGGATTGTCGCCTGAATCGTGATCTGTCATGTCGATCACCTCTTCAATTTCAGGGTAGTGTTGCTTGACGAGTCTCTCAACTCCATCAGTAAGTGTCGCTTGAGAGCTTGAACAACCCTGACAACCACCAGTCATTTTCACATAGACCTTATTATTGTCGATATCGATTAGCTCAATATTTCCCCCATGAGCCGCAAGGGCAGGGCGAATCATGTCATCAAATAACTTTTCAATTTGGCGAATCATCAAAAACTCCTAGTGGAGTCTTTATACTAACATAAATCAGGGATTTCTAGGGGTTGTACAGCATTTCAAGCTGTCCAAGGGCGACAAAAGTCGCGATTTCAACCCTTAAAGTGTGCGGACTGAGTTTGATGGGAATGAATTCTTGGGACTTTAGGTATTGTTCTTCCTCCATGACCCAGCCTCTTTCGGGCCCAATGGCTAAAGTTAGGGGGGGCTTGTTGTCCAGATGACCATCAAGATTTCTAAGGGAATGACCTTCTTCTAAGGAGAGGAGACAAGGAATACCTTGAGTGTATTTGACGGCTTCTTCCAATTTATCGGCTTTGATAAATTGAGGATCATGACAAAAACTAGCACCTTGAGACAGACCGAGACGGGCCATGCTTTTCATTTCTTCCTCTTCAAGAACTTTGCTGGTGAGGTAACTCTTCTCAGAAAGGGCGCCAGTAAAAAAGACAAATCGACCTACTCCGAGAGAGCTTCCATGTTCAATAATCTTTTTCATCGTAGGTGGTCTCGAAGTCGCCACGAGTAATGTATAGAGTTGAGGAAAAGCAGGCTGTTGAATAACTATTTTTAAGGTAACCTTTTCCTCTTCAACAGCAACCACGTCCATAACGGCTAAGCTTTCACCCATTAATATAGCCTTGCATTTTTTTCGTGGCTTAATTTGAAGGTGATTGATTAGATGATCAAGAACGTCTCTATCCGTAATTTCGTAAAGATCTGGATTCTCTGCTGACTTGTGAGTTTCATCTAAAATAATGCGATTCAAAAAATAATCCTTTTTTTAAACCTTTAGGTCACCTCTAGGTTAACCTTTAATTGTATCAATTCCAAGGTTATGAAGTATTTGCTGCAAGCCTCTTGGTTACTCAATGATTTAAATTTGATTTCTGAGCTTTCTCATCAAACAGATCAAATCTATGCCATTAGTTGCTGTCCTTGGAGGAGGTCAGATTTAGCAGGTATACCTAAGGTTAAAGTCATTAATCCCTTTAAAAGTAATCTGTTAGGAGAGTTAAACGTTGATCATTTAAAGAAAAATATCTTATGGATCGATCAATGGCCGAGTCTTTTGAGTCCACGTTTTGATGAACTGAGGTATTGGCTTTTGTCGTCCTTTGAAACAGCTTATTTGAGTCAGTCTTATTCGCTAAAAAAAGAAACCTCACTTTTAGATCAATTTCTTTTTGATGATCCATGGCAAATCTTGTGGAAAGAGAAGTTATTTCCCTATCTATTATTGAAAAAAACAGAAATTCTTCCTTTGCAAGCTGGCCTTGAGGAACTACTTATCGAAGGTTTTGAAACACTTAAAGAGGGGAGAAGATGGCCAAAGAAAAGGTATCAAGTTCTCTTTGTTGCTGATTCATTTGAAAGTTCTTCTTATTACTATGCCTTAAGCCATCGTCATCATTGGGTTATTCAAGCCCATCCGACAGAAAGTCATAGACTTCTGTCGGGACTTCATTGGTTAATAGGACAACCTAAGCATAACTTGATAAGCTCATCTCATGAAAACCAAGATCGAGGGAATCCTCATCAAAAAGGTTCCTTACCAGGATCGACACGTCATTGGCACTCTTCTCTTAAGAAGTGGTCGCAGTCTCTCGGTTCTTTTTTATGGTGGTATGGGTGGAGGAAAAAAACATAAGGCCTCTACCCTGGAGCTTGGCTATATGATGAAGCTTGAACTTTCCCACGCAAAGAGAAATTCTGAACTTCATCGGGCTAAAGAGTGGACTCCTCTATGGTGCTATGAATATATTCGCCTCAATCACAAGGCCTTTTCAACCATGTGTTTTTATCTGGAAATGGTAAGTCACCTGTGTGCAGAGGAAGACCTTTTTGATGATCATGCGGACTTTGATGAAAGTATGGTAGGGCTTTTTCGAGTCCTTTCAAATGCTCTCTTTCATCTCGAGGAAAGATTAAAGAGTCAAAAATGCGATCCACATAGTGAGATTGTTATCTTTCTGGGGAAACTTTTGATAGAGCAAGGAGTTTTTCCCACTCGGGACAATTGTGCTTTTTGCGATGGAGCCTTAGAGAAATTAGGGCGAATTTATTTGGTTACAGACCATGGTGGGTTCTCTTGTGGTGAATGTGCAACTCATTTGGAAGAGGCCATGATGAGCTCTTCTCAAGAAGGTCGCGAGCTTTGGGAGATTTTGGGAAGTGTCGCCAATCATCGTTATCAAGAATTGAGTGAGTTAAAGATGCAGGATAAGGGAGTGATTCATACCCTTTTAAACTATGCTTGCTACCAATTGCACTTAGAAATAGGGCGTCTTAAGAGCCTAAAAATGGTTTTGAGTTTTAAGTGAAAGTGTTACGATGGGTTCATCATGTTTGATCTTTTACGAAATAAGCTCTTTCCCTACATCATTCCTTATAAAGGCAAAGTCTTTGGGGCTATATTTTTCTCTTTTATCTTAGCCGGTATTGGTGGTCTTCAAGTTTCTTTGGTCAAGCCACTTTTTGATAAGGGTCTCAATCCCAACGGCTCAGAGGAAGAGGCTTTGATTCTCGCAGCTCAACTTCTCGGTCTAGGGCTTCTTAACTTTCCCTGTCGCTTCTTTCACTTTTATTGGCTTCGCTTTGTGAGAGATCGCGCTCTTTGTGCTGTCAGAGAAGATATTTTTTCAAAACTCATGCGTCTGCCAACACCTTTTTTCTCAAGAAGCAAGCAAGGTGATCTCATTTCCCATATCCTTAATGACTCAATCGTTTTTTCCCAAGGCTTTAAGGCCGCAGTCGATCTCTTTCGCGAGCCTCTTAAGGCGATTGTATATTTAGGAATGGCCTTTTGGGCCGATTGGCAACTGACGATTGTGATTTTTGTCATCGCTCCCTTTTTGATTATGATTTTTAATATCAGTGGCAAGAAGGTCAAAAACAATCAGGGTAATGTACAACGAGAACAGGGTGAGCTCACCCATAGTATTTCAGAAGGAATCGCCGCCAATAAAATCACGAAAGCATTTAACCTGCATAAATTTGTTTTTGGTCGTTTTCAAAAAACTCAAGATGACTATTTCCACGCTCAGATGAAAACGACTTTTGTCGAGGAGATGGCCCATCCCTTTGTGGAAGTTGTCGGCGCGATGGCCTTTTCTGGAGTTATCGTCTTTGCTCATTATCGCATTCAATCAGGGGCTACTACAGTTGGTGAGTTTGTCTCTTTCATCGCAGCACTGGCTCTTTTTATGGATCCTATTCGTAAATTTTCTCAAGCCAACGTGATCCTTTCACAGGCTAGGGCCGCTAGCGAAAGAATTGAAAAACTCATGAATACGCCTGAAGAAAAGGATGAAGGTAAACTTGAAGAAGCCTCCTTTGCTGATCAAATCCTCGTCAATAATCTTAGCTTCTCTTATGGGGAGGGAATTGTTTTAAAAGATTTTTCTATGAAGGTTAAAAAAGGAGAAAAGGTCGCACTCGTAGGTCTCTCAGGTTCTGGAAAGTCGACACTTATCAATCTCTTGCTTGGTCTTTACCCTGTACAGGCCAATGAGATCACGATTGATGGACGCGATATTCAAGAATATAACCTCTTTGCTCTGCGCTCTCTTTTTGGTCTCGTCAGCCAGGATATTTTTCTTTTTAATGACAGCATTCGTAACAATCTTTGCTTAGGAAAAGATTTTTCAGAAAAACAAATTCATGAGGCCCTTGAAGTAGCCTATTGTCATGAATTTATTGATAAGCTCCCAGCGGGACTGGATACGGTTGTTGGCGATCGAGGAACAAGGCTTTCTGGCGGTCAGCAGCAAAGAATCACCATTGCTAGGGCCTATCTTCAAGAGAGTCCAGTGCTTCTCTTTGATGAAGCAACCTCAGCTTTGGACAATGAATCAGAAAAGGTCGTACAAAAGGCGTTAGAAAATATTGCAGGGGATAAAACTGTGATAGCTGTTGCTCATAGGCTCTCTACCATTCAGGACTTTGATCGCATTTATGTTCTCCATGAGGGAACTTTAGTGGAACAAGGGACTCACCGCGACTTAATCTCTTTGGGTGGTGAATATCAAAAGCTTTACGAGCTCTCGGGCCTTTAGAATTCTTTTCTCTCTCTTGCCTTTAAGGTATAAAAAGCTCCTATATTAAATCCTTTAGGAGTGCGTTGTGTCAGAATCTAATCTCAAGTCCATGGCCGATCTATCGAGCCTTTGTAAGCGTCGTGGTTTTTTATTTCAAAGTTCTGAAATCTACGGAGGAACTGGCGGTTGCTATGATTACGGCCCTTTGGGGATTGAGTTAAAAAAGAATCTTCAAAATCGTTGGTGGAAGGCCATGACTTACAGAGAAGACGTGGTAGGCATCGATGCTTCAATCTTGATGAACCCTATGGTCTGGAAAGCCTCCGGTCACGTAGATGGTTTTTCAGATCCCATGGTAGATTGTAAGGCCTGTAAAAATCGTTTTCGTGAAGACAAGATAGATGTTTCAAAGCCTTGTCCTAATTGTGGGGCTAAGGATGAATTTACTGAACCAAGAGATTTTAACTTAATGTTTAAAACGCAGATGGGACCGGTTGAGGATTCTTCTTCAACAGTTTATTTGCGTCCTGAGACCGCTCAAGGAATTTTTACCAACTTTATGAACGTTCAATCCTCAATGAGGATGAAGCTCCCTTTTGGCATTGCTCAAGTGGGTAAAGCTTTTCGAAATGAAATCACGCCAGGGAATTTTATTTTTCGAATGCGTGAATTTGAGCAAATGGAAATGCAATACTTCGTTAAGCCAGGTACTCAAGGAGAAGCCTTTGAGAAGTGGCAAGAGGTACGCTATCAGTGGCACCTCTCTAATGGCGTTCGGGCCACAAAATTGCGTTGGCATGAACATGTGGGTAATGAGTTGGCCCACTATGCTGACAGAGCTTTTGATATCGAATACGAATTTCCTCAAGGTTGGGATGAGATGGAGGGGATTCACTCTCGAACGGATTTCGATCTTGGTCGCCATGAAGAGTTTTCAGGCAAATCGCTAAAATATGTGGATCAATTGGATGGAAATAAGAAGTATGTGCCCTATGTGGTAGAGACATCTGTAGGTCTGGATCGTTGTACTCTTGCAGTTATGTGCGATGCTTATCGTAAGGAATTTGAAGGGGACAAGGAAAAAGAGCGTGTTGTTCTTAAATTTGATGCAAAGGTAGCACCCATCAAGGTTGCTGTTCTTCCTTTGATGAAAAAAGATGGGCTCGAAGAAAAGGCGAGAGCTCTTTTCTCGGAGCTTCAACAAGATTATATGGCAGAGTTTGATATGGCGGGATCTATTGGCAAGAGGTATCGCCGCCAAGATGAAATTGGGACCCCTTATTGTGTCACTATTGACTACGAAACCAAGGATGACGGTACCGTGACCATTCGTGATCGCGATGCCATGACTCAAGAGCGCGTTCCGATGGAAAAGGTTAAGGATTACCTCAAAGACAAACTCAACTTCTAAAAAAGGATCTTTAAAATGACCAAATGGGTTTATGGTTTTAGTGCGACGGACACGGAAGGTAAGCGCGAAATGAAAGACCTCCTCGGGGGAAAGGGTGCTAATCTAGCGGAGATGAGCTCCCTAGGATTACCTGTTCCTCCCGGTTTCACAGTAACTACCGAAGCGTGTCTTGATTACGAAAAAAATGACAAGCAAATTTCTTCTGAAATCAAAGAACAAGTGCAAGCGGCTCTTGCTAAAATAGAAGAGGCTACAGGAAAGAAGTTTGGCGATCATAAAAACCCTCTTCTTTTTTCCGTAAGGTCTGGTGCTAAAGTTTCTATGCCTGGCATGATGGATACTGTTCTTAATCTAGGAATGAATGACGACTCTGTACGAGGACTAGCTGAGCTTACGGGGAATCCTCGTTTTGCCTGGGATAGTTATCGCCGTTTTATTCAGATGTATGCCAACGTTGTGATGGGCTTTAATGTTTCACTTCTTGAGTCAACTCTTGAAGATTTAAAAGAGGCTCGTGGGGTTCAAGAAGACACTGAACTTCAAGCAGGTGACTGGGAAGAGTTAGTTGGCGTTTATAAGAAAATTATTCTTGAGGAAACAGGCAAATCTTTTCCCGAGAATCCCTTGGATCAATTGTGGCAGGCTATAGCTGCTGTCTTTGGATCATGGAATAATCCCAGGGCCATTAAGTATCGCGAGATCAATGGTTTTTCTCATAATTGGGGAACAGCTGTTAATGTTCAGTCGATGGTTTTCGGTAACATGGGAGAAGATTCAGGAACTGGAGTATGTTTTACCCGAGACCCTAGTACTGGTGAGAAGGTCTTCTTTGGAGAGTATCTTATGAATGCTCAAGGGGAAGACGTCGTTGCAGGGATAAGAACACCTGCACCCATCAATGAATATTCAAAGAATGAGTCTAATAGAAACCTTCCTACTTTAGAAGAAGTTCAAAGGGGAACCTATGATCAATTAGTAGAGATTTATCAAAGACTAGAAGCTCATTATAAAGATATGCAAGATATAGAGTTTACCATTGAAAAGGGTGAGCTTTACATCCTACAAACTAGAAATGGAAAAAGAACGGCAGCAGCTGCCGTTAAAATTGCGGCGGATCTTGTGAATGAGGGTCTTCTATCCAAAAGAGAAGCCATTTTAAGAGTTGATCCTGAAGCACTTAATCAGCTTCTTCATCCTACACTTGATCCTAAGGCAGCTAAAAATGTTCTTGCTACAGGCTTACCTGCATCACCTGGTGCTGCCTCGGGAAATATTTGTTTTACTAGTGAGGCTGCGACTCAAAGGGCAGGTGAAGGACAAAAGGTGATTCTTGTTCGTCAGGAAACTTCTCCTGAAGATATCTCTGGGATGATTGCCGCTAATGGGATTCTTACTGCTAGAGGAGGAATGACTTCTCATGCGGCGGTAGTTGCTAGAGGAATGGGCAAACCTTGTGTTGCTGGCTGTAGTGAACTTCATATTAATTATGGTTCTCAAACTCTGAGCATTGGAAACAAAGTCTATAATGATGGTGACCCCCTTACTCTTGATGGTGGCACTGGTGAAGTGATGGAGGGAATTGTTCCTACTATCGCTGCCAAAATTAGCGACGAATTTGCGAGTTTTATGAGATGGGCCGATGAGTTTAGAAAATTAGGTGTACGCACCAATGCAGATAATCCAGAAGACTCTGAAGTTGCTCTTAAGTTTGGTGCAGAAGGAATAGGCCTTTGTCGCACTGAGCACATGTTCTTTGAACCTGAAAGAATTCTCGCCGTTAGAGAAATGATTTTTTCTCAAAATCAAGTTGATCGTGAAAAAGCTTTGGATAAGTTACTCCCTTTTCAGAAAGAGGATTTCAAAGGAATTTTTAAGGCAATGAGTGGCAAACCGGTAAATATTCGTCTTCTTGATCCTCCTCTTCATGAATTCCTACCAAACCAAGAGCATGAGAAAAAAGAACTTGCCGAGCATTTAGGAATCTCTTTTGAAGAAGTTGAGTTGCGCTCCGAAAAATTGCACGAATTTAATCCAATGCTAGGCCACAGAGGTTGTCGTTTGGCAGTTACCTATCCAGAGATTTATCGCATGCAAGTGAAGGCCATTGCAGAAGCTGCGGTTGAATCACAACAAGAAGGCATTAAAGTTCTTCCTGAAATTATGATTCCACTTATTGGTATGGCCAGTGAGCTAAGGTTACTAAGAGCTGAAACTGAATCGATTCTTAAAAAAGTTTTTTCTGAAAAAGGAGAAGAGGTTGCAACAAAAATTGGAACAATGATTGAGCTTCCTCGTGCGGCCATAACAGCGAGAGATATTTCAGAGCATGCAGACTTCTTTTCATTTGGTACAAATGACCTTACACAAACTACTTTTGGTCTCTCTCGTGATGATGCTGGAAAGTTTTTACCAGAATATCAAAAGAAAGAACTGATCGCAGTGGATCCCTTTGTTTCTCTTGATCAAGAGGGGGTCGGCTTTCTAGTTGCTCATGCAGTAAAAGAAGGCAGAAAAAATAATTCCTCAATGCACATGGGAATTTGTGGTGAACATGGTGGAGAAGCTAAGTCGATTGATTTTTGTCATCGAAATGGTCTCGACTATGTGAGTTGTTCTCCTTTTCGTGTGCCCATTGCTCGGCTAGCGGCTGCTCAAGCAGCGTTGAGAAATTAATGTGACAGTTTCATGAAAGAGAAAACGTCGATCGCGAAAAATATCATTGAAAATTCTTGGCAAGATCAAGACTTTGATCATCTTGGTCTTGCTTACTTTGATTTAAAAAATGATATCGTTAGTTTTCTCGAGGTACACGAAGGAGAATCGAAAGTTATTCCCCACTTTTTTTTTGATTTAGCCTCTTTAACCAAGCCTCTTACTCTTGGAGCTTATTACGCCAAAGAGCCTCAGTCTTTTTCCTTACAAGACCTCCTTCTTCTAGAGCATCGGGGTGGACTGCCCCGCTGGGCGATTTTGGGTAAAAAGTCTTGGATGAATACTGTCCAGCAATTTGATATTAAAGAGAGTGAAGTTGAATACTCCGATCTCTCTTACCTTCGCCTAATGCTAGAGCTTGAAAAAAAGACTGGTAAAGACTTACAAGAATTAAGTTCCTTCTATTGGGATCCTGAGCTGTGCTTTTGGAAAAATCTTCCTGAAGAAGCTTTTTGCCCAGAGACTGGTTTTCGCCAAGGCGAAGTGATTCAAGGGGAAGTGAATGATGATAATTGTTTTAAAATTGGACGATTTTGCTCTCATGCCGGACTCTTCTCCACTCTAAAGGGTCTTTACTACTCCTTAAGGAATCTGGACAAACAAACAGAGCTTTTAAAGAGAATGGAAAAAGCCTTTAAAGAAGAGAGGAGACGATTTCTTTATGGATGGGACACTGTTGAAAGTCCCAAGAACTCCCTCGCGGGTCTCAGTTGTCCACCTGAGACTTTTGGTCATTTGGGATTTACTGGGACAAGTATTTGGATTGACGCCAAAAGTGGTAAGGGATGGATTCTTCTGACTAATGCCACTAAAAAGTATTGGTTTCATCGTGAAGAGCTTAATGACCTAAGGCGTTCTTTAGGTGAACTATGCTGGAATTAAATAGGTAGTTCGCCTAAAATAAATTGAATCAGCAATAAAGGACTATTGTGAACTTGGCGAATAAACTAGACCTAGATGGTCTCTTAAGTAAAAAAAATACCATCAAAAAGATTTTCTTTTACCGGATATGTGGCACGGGTATGGGGGCAGCGGCTTGTCTATTAAGAGAGTGTGGATTCAATGTTGAGGGGGGGGATCTCAATTACTTTCCTCCTATGTCTACTTATTTAGAGAATACAGGAATTCCTCTTCATGATCTTAAGGAATTTAATTTTGATAAACTCAAGGACTTTGACCTCGTAGTAGTTGGAAATGTTGTGCCTCGTGCAGGTGAGGATGCTAGAAAGATTGAAGAGGTAGGAGTACCTTTTTGTTCCTTTCCCGCTGCTCTTGGAGCCTTTGTACTTCATGATAAGAATGTTGTTGGTATTGCAGGCACTCATGGAAAAACAACTACTACTTATTTTATGACTCAAGTCTTTGAGGCTTTAGGTTACGACCCAGGCTATTTTATTGGTGGTGTGATTGAGGGGAGACCTTCTTCAAAGTTGGGACGCTCACCCTATTTGTTCATCGAATCCGATGAATACGACTCAGCTTATTTTGAAAAGATTTCAAAGTTTAGAAGTTACACCCTCAACCATATGATTTTAACGTCTCTTGAGTTTGATCATGCGGATATCTTTGATTCTATAGAGGACATTAAAGATGAATTTGCTCCTGTGGTAAAAGATCTCAAGGGAGCTATTATTGCCAATTCTGATTATCCTGCTGTTGAAGATCTAAAAAACTCATTTAACGACAGACATTGGCTTTTCTATGGCAAGAACTCCGACTTTGGTCCGCGGATCGTTAAGGAGTCTGAAAATGGTACTGAATTTGAGGTTAGATATGGGAGTGACTGGTATCATTTCAATACGAATGTGGTCGGAGAACATAATATATTAAATCTTGCGACTTGCGTGATCTTTGCTTTCTGTGAGGGGCATAGCAGTGAAGAAATTTTCCAAGCGATAAAAGATCTTAAGTTTGTGAAAAGAAGACAAGAACTTCGTGGACATTACAAAGGTGTTCCAGTCATTGATGATTTTGCCCATCATCCACGCAGTGTTGAAACGACGATTAAGGCCATCAAAACGAAATTCCCCGATAAAATAATTACTGTTATCTTTGAGCCCAACTCGGCGACTGCGAGAAGTAATATTTTTCAAGATGAATTTTCTGAAGCGTTAGCTCATGCAGATCGTGTGCATTTTGCGCGACCTGAGCGTGATACAACCGTGAAATCAGCAGAGAACCTCGATTATGAAGAGGTAGTTGATTATTTAATAGGCAAAAATATCAAAGCCGGTATGAGTACAAATTTAGAAGATCTAAGAGCAGCAATAGATTCCTTTGTCGATAAGGACCAACTCTTTTTGGTCTTAAGTAATGGTACCTGCTTGGGCCTTTGGAAATCTTCGTTTGTTGATGAATTAAAGTAATGATGCGGATCCTTCTTTTAGTCTTATCTTTTACTCTTATGTGTTCTTCGCAAGCTGATGTAAACTCTTTAAAGATTCTTTTAAAGAAGAACGAAGAAAAGATAGTGAAGCGATTTAATCGATATCATAAGGAGTTTACTCGCTCTCTTTGCAAACCTGGTACAGAAGAAAAATTTTGGGATTTATTTAGGGCTTTTCAAGGAAGTGGCTATTATCTACCACGTACTGTAAAAGATGAATTAGATCGTAAGACTCTCAACCGTTTTTTTCCGGAAATACTTAAAAAGAAAGAATGGATTCGCGAGCAAAAAGAAAAACTTCTGAAAATAAAGTCATTTAAAGATCTTAAAGAAGAGCTTAAGTCACTTGAGAGTGATGTCGAGACACTTATAAAATATAAAGAACAATATGAAGAAAGTGATAATGACTCAGATAAGATTTCGATAAAAAATAAATCAAAGTATCTCTTTTTAACTTTTAAGAAGAAGTTTTTAGATTTCCTAAAAAAAGTACCATTTCTCACGAGTTATCGTTATCCAGTTGATCATTTCGAATTGAGAGAGAACTACGATGAAGTCAAAGGAAGTGAAAACCCTGAAAAGAAGTTGAGAGCGAATGAGGTCTATTTTTATAGAAAAATAGTTCAGGATGGAGCGCAAAACCCTAACCGTTCTCATAGTGATCGATTTTTAAGGGCAATGCTTGATACGTTGACCCTTAAAATGAAAGATAATCCAGACTTTATTCCAGAAGATGTTCGTTATGATCTCAATTCCGCATTTTATGGACTCGATAAGCAATTGCGACGAGGCCCACGTAGGCAGGCGCGACGTTTTGAAGAGTGGGAAGAGCGTGTCACAAAGATGATTGAATTTTATGAGTCTATGAAAAAAAATAAAGTTAAAGTAGGGGATCATTACGAGACTGGGGATCAATTGATCAAAACTCAATCGAAGGCCCGTGCTGAGCTTAAAGATTTTGTCTTAACTAAACACAAAGAGACTTATGACTTTTGGGCTAATAAGGGGGAGGTCCATCAAGCCCTCTATACTCTCATTACGACTTTGTATAATGAAGTGGGAAGTGTTGATGGACCTTTTGCCCTTGATCGTAAAGATGTTATTCAAGTAGTTATCAATAGGGTAGATAATCCTAAGTACAACTTTATTCCGACAACTGATTGGCTCCACTCTTATTTGAACAAAGAAAAAGAAGCAAAAGATATTAAGTCTAACCCTTGGTTGAATGTTATGTTTAAAGAAGGGGAGTTTTCTTTTACCTATTACTTTATTCATGGGGCAGTTCGTGTCTTTTGTCCCGACCAGACGAGAATTGGAAAACGGTTGAGAAAGAAGAATCTCCAACTATCGATTGAAGGAATTAAGGAAGGAAAGTCCTCCTTCAATGGATTACGCTATTTTTCTCGTGCCAGTATGCTTGGTCGAATTTCAATGGATCAAATTTGGTCAGATTATCGTGCGGTTCCCGAAAGGGTCGGAGTGACCGTCATCAATAATCGAAAAAGGGTTTTGGAGAAATACAAAGCAGGGGAATATAAGTATCGATACCACTTCACAGATATTGAGGGGCGGCGCATGAAAGTTTTTGAAGTTGATGATGAGGTTTTTGTCATTGATCCGAAAACAACAACGATCTATACCTACCGAAATCCCCACTATTTCAGGTATTTCGAGCCGGTTCAATAAAAAGAAAGTTGTCCCTTTGTGACCTAGAAGGTAATATCAGCCATTAGTGTATTATTTATTTAGCAAAATTTATTTAGGGAGTCCCCATGCTAAAAGATTATGTTTTTACCTCTGAGTCCGTAACCGAAGGACATCCTGATAAGATGGCCGATGGTATTTCTGATGCGATCCTTGATGCTATGTTAGAGCAAGATCCTAAATCCCGTGTTGCTTGTGAGACAATGATCACAACAGGTATGGCTGTGATTGCCGGTGAGATTACAACTAAGGCTCAAATTGATTTTCAAAATATTGTAAGAGAAAAAATTCGCGATATTGGTTACGACCATTCTGATAAAGGTTTTGATTGTGACACTTGTAGTGTTTTGGTTGCTCTTGATAAGCAGAGTCCAGATATCGCTCAAGGTGTTAATGAAGGTGAAGGTGATCACAAGGATCAAGGTGCCGGGGATCAGGGTCTGATGTTTGGTTACGCTGTTAATGAAGCAGACAACTTTATGCCTTATACAATCGATCTTTCTCATAAGCTCGCTATGAGACTTAGTGAGATCAGAAAAAATGGAACAGCTCCTCTTCTACGTGCTGATGGTAAAACTCAAGTCTCTGCGGAATATGTTGATGGTAAAATTTCACGTATTAAGAATATAGTGATTTCCACTCAGCATGCTGAAAGCATGACTCAAGCCCAAATTAAAGAAGTTTTAAGAGAAGAAGTGATCAATAAAGTGATTCCAACAGAGTTCATTGATAACAATACTGAGATGTGGCTAAATCCTACTGGTAAATTTGTGATTGGTGGTCCCATGGGTGATTGTGGACTTACTGGTCGTAAGATTATCGTAGACACTTACGGAGGCCATGGAGCTCACGGTGGTGGTGCCTTCTCTGGCAAAGATCCTACGAAGGTTGACCGTTCAGCAGCCTATGCTGCTCGCCATGTGGCCAAGCATATTGTAGCTGCCGGTTTCGCTGATCGTGCTCTTGTTCAGGTGGCTTATGCAATTGGTGTTGCTCAGCCGATGAGTTTTCTTGTGGATACTTATGGAACAGAAAAAGTTGACCATGCTAAGCTTACCCAAGCAGTTAATGAAATTTTTGATATGAGACCTAAGGCGATTATCGAAAGGCTTGATCTGCTTAAGCCTATTTATGGTAAGAGTTCAGCTTATGGCCATTTTGGTCGTGATATTTTCCCATGGGAAAAACTCGATAAACTAGACGAACTTAAATCTCGCTTTTAATAAAAAGTGCGTGATACCTTTTACGGCGCTTGG
Organism: Bacteriovoracales bacterium; assembly: GCA_030149295.1. Lineage (GTDB taxonomy): Bacteria > Bdellovibrionota > Bacteriovoracia > Bacteriovoracales > Bacteriovoracaceae. Next base: position 23,003 of record JASBRV010000029.1, read on the forward strand.
CGCCGTAAAAGGTATCACGCACTTTAATGACAATATGACAGTTGTTTTAGACTTCCTCTATTTTACTTTTCGCTACATACCCTTCTGGTCAATTCCCATAATGATTATCTGTATGCAATTTGGTTACATCTTTTGGAGCAAAGAAGTGCGTTGGGTGGCCAAGGTTTTCTTTTCTGGGGCAGGTGTCGCCTTCCTTTTTCTCGTCTATTATGTCATCGCGGGTAGTCCTGAGCGTTCGGCACAGTGGCTTGATGATGCCGTGCGTGGCATTCAGTAAGTCATTTAAATTATTATATTTATGTATTGGTAACGTTTTCCGGGTGTCGATAAATTGACACTGTCTGAGTGATTGGCTACGATTTTATAAGCCCAACGGAGACAGGGCTGCACAACAAGGGACAACAGTGAAAGAATTTGATTTTTTACACGCCACTTTTGAAAGTGATGAGAGCGAAGAGAATCCAAAACCACTACCAATCATTTATCTTGTAGAAGACGATCAGATCCTTGGCAGGGCCATTCAACGATATTTGAAAAAATCTTTAGGCCTTGAGGTTGTTTTCTTTGATAACCCAAATAACTGTATTGAATATCTTCAAAAAGAAAAACTTTCTAATCCAGATATGCAACCCTTCTGTTTGGTTTCCGACATTAGTTTTAATGAGGGTGGGACAGATGGTCTTTTATTGATCGATCTCCTTAAAGAAAAAGGTTTAGAGTTTGTCTCCATTGTGATGACAGGCTTTGCTTCCATTGAAACGGCGATTATGGCGACTAAGAAGGGTGTCTTTCACTACCTGACGAAGCCCTTTGAGTTGGAAGTTCTTAGTGACCTTGTTGTAAAGGCCTTAACTTTAAAACTTGGTATTCAAAAAGAGCGTCTTCAACAAGCAAAGAAAAATCAGGAAACAAAAGAAGTTTCAAAAGCACCTATGGGTGCTTACAACACCAAAGTAACTTTAGAGTCTCCACAAGAAGAAGATATTTTCTGTGGGATGATTGGTCGCTCTGCTTCCATGAAAATGGTTTTTGAGCGTATCTCTAAGGTCGCTGCTAGTGACTCTACCGTTCTTATCAATGGTCCCTCAGGTACAGGTAAAGAGTTGGTCGCCCGTGCCATTCACCTTTTAAGCCCAAGAACAAAAAATGATCTTGTGAGTGTTAACTGTGGAGCTATTCCTGGTGAACTCCTTGAATCAGAGCTTTTTGGTCACGTAAAAGGGGCTTTTACTGGAGCTATTAGTGATCGTAAGGGTCGATTTGAAACAGCTAACAAAGGTACGATCTTTCTTGATGAAATCGGTGATATGCCACTTCTTTTACAAGTGAAGCTTCTTCGCGTCCTTCAAAATCGTGAAATTGAAAGAGTGGGTGGCGGGGCACCAACATCAATTGATGTTCGAATTATTACAGCAACCCATAGAGATTTAGAAAAAGCTGTTTCTGAAAATAACTTTAGAGAGGATCTCTTTTATCGTCTTAATGTAATTCCTGTTCAGTTACCAGCTCTTGCAGAGAGAAGAGAGGATATTCCTCTTCTTATTAGTTATTTCCTTTCTCGCTTTGTTTCAGCCGATGGCCGAAACAATATTGATTTTGCTGATGATGTCTTAGAAATCCTCCTTACCTATGATTGGCCTGGAAATGTGAGAGAGCTTGAGAACCTCATTGAGAGATTAGTTATTCTTCGCGGTGGTAACACTGTGAAGGTATCAGATCTGCCTGCTAAGTTTCTTCATCATAGACCTGATAAGCAACAAGCCTATAATGGTTTGATATCTCTTCCCGAGTCTGGGCTTAATCTAAAGAAGACTCTCTCTGAGATTGAAAATTCACTTATTATGCAAGCCCTTGAGCAAACTAGTGGTAACAAGAACCAGGCTTCTAAACTTCTTCATATGAATAGAACGACTCTTATCGAAAAAATGAAGAAGAAAGGTTTAATGGAACTTCAGTAGTTTTTGGCTTACTAATGTTCCCATCTTTACTTGTCTAAGTCTGATCGTTAAAGTTGGTTTCTTATGAAAATCTTATAAACTTTTCATGACTTGGCCTCACGTCAATCATCTGACGCGGAAATTTCTTCCAGCGAGCAAATATTTCCTTTTTTTTTATGCGAGACGATGTAGAATAGGAGATGACGGAAGACTTAGGAAGAGTTTTACCGCAAGCGAAATAAAAGGGGTTCAAGACCTCGTGAAACAGGAAGTTTCATCTCTATGACAAACGTAATGGCCATTCATAAGACCAAAGTTTTGACACTCATCGTGTTTTTGGTTGCATGTTTTTCCGCAACAGAAGCGTTTGCCGCTATTCTTAAGCAGGAAGTTGCTAAAACTCATTTGAGATGGAATGTCTTTACTGAAAAGCCTAACCTCATTATTGAAAAGAGGGGGGCGAGAGTTCTTTTTAAAACTCTTAATGCCTCGTTGTATGAAGAACTGAGAAAAGATTTGGGCTCTATTCGAAAACTTTCTCGCTATATAAAGAGAATTGACTTTAAAGGACCAAATCCTAAAACAAATGTATCCGTAGTAGAAGTTGAATTGGCCAATGATAGTGTTGAGATGTTCAATTTCTATCGTGATCGAGACCAAAAACATGTGTTTGATTTTTGGCGTGAGGGTGAAGATGAAAAGGCGCTAAAAGAGCAAAAGATTTCAGTCTTAAAGCCTACGAAAAAAGAGGAAAAACAGAAAAAGCTTCCTCCTATTTTAAAGAAACCTGAAAAAGAAACTCCCAAAGCTACAAAGGTCGTCAAAAAGAAAACTGTTATAAAGAATCCTGAATATCGGGATTTTCGTTATGGAGCATCTTTTATCTGGGACTATGAACCTTTTGGACCAGACCTTCCTGAAACATTTGATATACGAACTAAGACTCCTGAGCATTTTTATCCAATTGCTAATAGAAAGTATGAAAAGGATGACAAAGAGGCGCATCTCCAATTGGCCGTGAATTTATACAGAAAGAAGAAGTATGGTCTTATGTATAAATCATTAAAGCTCTTTCGTGATAAGTATGGTGCTGATACTGAAGTGGACTTTATAGAGTATCTAAAAGCGAATGCCATCTTAAGAGATAATATTGCGGGAGGTAACTTAGAGCCGGTTAAAATGGCGATAAATATGCTTTCAAGTATTGCCAGCAGAACTACTAACTACGACCTTCAAAAGGCAATTTATAAGTATTTGCTAACATATTACAAAAATAACAAAGAGTATGTTGAGGCCCTTTCTATTGCTAAAGTTTTCTATGTAAATTCTAAAGAGAATTTTGATTATGAAGAAAGTTCTCTGGCTGCAGAAGCAATTCTATTTAACCTGTCGGCACTTAATCAGGTTGATAAGGTTTCTGAAGTCATCAAAGAGAAAACAATTAGAAAAATCATCCCAAGAAGTAAGCTTCTTGCCTATGAGCTTTTCGTTAATCACAAACTTGGGGATATTAAGAAGGTCATTAGTCTTTTTGAATCTAATGTAAAAGGACTTGCAAAGCCTATTGCAGCCTCTATTCTTTACAATACGGCTGAAGCCTATTTTAGAAAGGCTCAATACGATAAAGCCATCACATTATTTGACGACTTTATTTCACAGCATTCCTATCATAGTAATGCTAGCCATGCTCGCCTTCGAATTGCGATGGCCTTTGAGATCATGGAAAAAGATATTAAACAAACGATTGTGCTTTATAAAAATGCTATCAATCGCTCTCAAAATCAATTAGTAAGTGCTGAGGCTCGTATTCGTTATGCAGCTTTAAGAAGTGTCCGTAAATATAAGTTAGGTGAAAGGGATATTGAGAACCGAGTATTTCTCGATATAGATGAAAATATCCGTCTTACTCCAAATCATAAAAAACTTCTTTGGCTTGTGAGGTTACGTAGTTTCATTGTGGATAAAAATTATGAAAAAGGAATGACCTATTTAGCAGCTCTCCCACTAAATTCTTTGAAAAAGGTTGAACGTAGAGTCTTCGAAGCTGACGGAGCAGAAATAGTTTATGGAATTCTTATGCGAGACTTTCAGACAAGCGAATACGCAAAAGTAGTGAAAGCTTGGAATAAGTACAAATCTCGCTATGTAAGAAAAGTCGCTAATGATCCTATGATGAACTTTATTGTCGGTCAGAGTTATTTAAAATTAGGACTCTATGACGGCTTTGATGAAGTTTATGGAGGATTTAAGAGACTTTCTCAAAGTCCAATAAGAAGCTTTCCTATTTGGATAAAAAGAAAAAGTAATGAGAACTCTGCTGTAATGCTTGCAGAGCTCGATGTCGCCAAAAATATTTCTTTAAAGAATTGGAAACTTGCCAAACGCGGTGTCAACAAAATCAAAAAAATTAGTGGAGACGCTAATCAAGTCAATTATTACTCAGGCATAATTGCTTATGCCGAAAATAACTATCGAGAGTCAGCCACTTATTTTGAGAGATTTCTCTCTGGGCAAAAAGAGAGATCAATTTTCGATCCCCTCCAACTAGCAGGCATGATCAACAAATATACGGATTCTCTTTATCAATTGGGAAAATTTGAAAAGTTCCAAAATGTCACTGAGGCCATTTTGTCCGACACCAAGAACTATGCACCTGAGAACCCTTTCATGAAATCAATGAGAGAAAGGCTTGAGTACCTCAGTCTTGAGATATTAGCAGGAAAAGGAAGTTCTAAGTCATGGGTTTTATTAGAGCCGAAAGCGAAAAGCTTTCTCGATAAATATAAGAATACTGATTATAGAGGTAGGATTAACTACCTCTTAGGCATGTCTCTTGCAAGGAATAACAAGCCTGCAGAGGCGAAGGTGCTTTTTGAGAAGATCCTTCAGGACCAGGACGTTCCCGGATCAATTAAAGAGTTAGTGAGATCAGAGCTATCATTGATGGCTATAAAAGAGCGAACGATATAAGAACCGGCCCAGGATTGGGTTCAAAATTGACAGGAGGTCAAATGGAAACGGTAAATGTTGAGCTATTTGGAAGAGATCCAAAAGTACAAAAGGCAGTAAGTGTTGCGGCAAATGTGTCGG
>JASBRV010000031.1 GCA_030149295.1 Bacteriovoracales bacterium
TCTTCTCATACTTCAAATATTGAAGCAGCTAAAATTTTAGAAGAGGAGTCGGGACCAATCTTAAGAAAGGTTTTACTTGAAAAGGTTGGTACCTCTTTTGAAAAAGATAATGAGGGAAGATTATTGTTCACAAAGGAAGCCGCTCATGCTTTTCCTCGCATTCTCTTTAAAGGAGATTATACTGGCCGCGAAATTCAGATTTCTCTTCTTAACTACATAAAAGATAAAAATCGATTTCCACGAGTTACCTTTTTACAAGGTCATACGGCAATTGATCTCCTTACTCCTATGCATCATGGTAAGGACATCCAGCAGCGCTATGAGGCCAATAAAGTTGTTGGCGCTTATCTCTTTGATCGTCAATCAGAAAATGTAATCAAAGCTATTGCCAGAAATACTGTCTTGGCCACAGGAGGAGTGGGTTCCCTTTATCTTCACCATTCAAACTCTGAAGGAGCGCGTGGAGATGGACATGCTATGGCAAGAAGAGCGGGGGCTATTCTTACCAATATGGAATTTATTCAATTTCACCCCACAACTTTTTTAGATCGCTCAAGTCATCGACGCTTTCTCCTTAGTGAAGCTGTTAGGGGTGAAGGTGGTATTCTTATTAATAGTGAAGGTGAAGCTTTTATGGGGCGTTATCATTTCGATAAAGAACTCGCTCCTAGAGATGTCGTTTCTCGCTCTATTGATGAAGAGATGATTAACACTCGTCACGATTGCTGTTACTTAGATATAAGTTTTAAAGATCCTTATTGGATAAAAGATCGCTTTCCTACTATTTATGAGCATTGCTTGAAAAAAGGTGTGGATATGACGAAAGAGCCTATTCCCGTTGTTCCAGCAGCTCATTATACTTGTGGCGGAGTAAAAACCGATTTAAAAGGCCGCACAACACTTGATGCCCTATATGCCGTTGGAGAGGTTGCCTGTACTGGCCTTCATGGTGCTAATCGTTTGGCCTCAACGAGTCTCGCTGAGGGAGTCACTTGGGGATATCTTGCAGCTAAAGACATTGCCCAAAAAATACGCCAATACGAGGTTTATAATTCAGAACATCTTAAGGACTGGCAAGATGGTACCCTTCCCACTGATCCTGCCCTTATTCAGCAAGATTGGTTAACATTAAAACAAACCATGTGGAATTATGTTGGTTTAACGAGAACTACGAATCGTCTTAAAAGAGCGGAAGCTATGTTTAAGGAGTTGTATGATGAGATCCAAAGATTCTACAGAGACGCTGCTCTTAAGGATGAACTCATTGGACTGAGAAATGGAGTAGAAGTGGCTTCCCAGGTCTTAGGGGCTTCAAGTCGAAACCGAAAAAGTGTGGGTTGTTTCTATCGAAAATGAGTGATTAGTAAGAAGGTGCGTGATACCTTTTAATCAGGCATGGAAATCTACATTTTACAATTTTGCATACTAACTCAATTATAATTTGTTGATACCAGTGCCTGACTTTTTTAATTATCCTCTTAATTATGAAGAATATTAATTAAGGCCTAGTCCTTAATTGGTATTCTTACATCAATCCTGTCATTAGATTTATTTAGCATTATTATTGTTATCGACTTCCATCCATTTTTTGGTGAATGGTCACCTGTTAAGTTTATTTTTGTGAATAAGCAATCCGACCCAAAACAGCCCATATGTTTGACTGTATATTTCGGCATCATAATTATTTCTTTTATAAACTTTGTTTCATTTATATTGTTTGCAAGTTCATCTGCATTATCACTGCAGAACTCTTGATGAGTGTTATCTTTCGGCCAGGGAATATTGAGGTAGTCTTGATTACTTATATTTTCTAATTTGGGAATATAAACACAACGAATGTTTTCAAGAGCCTGGGCGGAGATGTTGAAGTTTAATTCATATTTTTCCATAGTGGCCTTTACTATCTTGTCATAGGGGACTAATCTTTGATCAAGCTCATACTTTTCTAAAAGTACTGTACTTGAGTCAATGCTACCTACCTTCTTCATTTCATGCATTTTTATCCAAGGTTGATGACCTCTAGCATACTTTCCTAAGCTTTGCAGATTACCATTTCGATCTTCTAAAATAATGTCTTCAAAGAATATGAGGTTGTTATTAGATGTATCTTGGTGCCGATATCGTCTAACAATTGGAAATAAAAAATCTTCATTAGAATTACAGTTTTTTTGAAGTTCTTTATGGGGTTCTTTTAAATGAATACATTTAATGTTTTCTGCATTTTCAAGTATAAAGTTAAAGCGGGCGGTGAAGTTACCGAGCTTTTCTATCGACTTGATCTTTAGCTTTGGTTGATCTGCTGTAAAAGCATGTGTACTGAAAAACATTAAAAATACCAAAAATAACTTATACATGAAGGGTCTCCTGGGTTTTTGTTTAAATTCCCCGATTTATTTGCAATGTCAGTGCCAAAAAAAAGTAAGATAATTTATTGAGATTAGGAAAGACTCTTCAAAAGCTTGTGTAAACTATTTTTACAGCTGTACAACTCTTTCAAATTAAAGGATTAGCACTTGAGTGTCAGGTTAAGAGAGATACTGCCCTTAGGATTGACTTGATTGGCTTGTTTCTAACGCAGGCAACTTATTTATTAAAGATCTCTACTAGCTTTTGGTCTTTTTCCTTAATGGCAATATCTTTTGCACTAAGGCCTTCGTGATTTTTTAGATTAGGGTCAGCCCCTGCCTCAACAAGAAGAGAAGCCACTTCAAAGTGACCTGCGAGAGTGGCGAGATAAAGTGGGCTTTGGCCTAAGTCATCTTGATGGTTAACTTGCTGTGAAGTGACTTTTCCAAGAATTGTTTTCACCATTTTTAAGCTTCCATTAAGAGCAGCGTGATTGAGGGCTTTCTTACCTGCAAATAAATCTGGATTGCTTTCTTTTGAAAGTTTTGAAACTTCTAAAAAGAGATTTTCATTACCACTTAGAACCGCTAAAGCGGTTGCACTTAGACCTTCTTTGTTTTGAACATTAGGGTTTGCACCCTGCTCTAAGAGAAAAAGTGCGAGTTTGGGATCTTCACTATCGAGCGCTAAAAGAAGGGGCGTATTTCCCATTTCGTCTCTTTGATTGAGTAAATTAGGATATTTTTTAATTTTGGCTTTCAAGGACTCCAAGTCACCACTTTCGAATATATCAGAGAGAGGTAGCTGAGATCTTTGAGTAGCCATTTCTTGAGAAATATTTTCTTCAGCTTTTTCCCTAAGTCTAGGTTTTTCATCTTTTAAGTTACTTTCTGCCCTTGAGGAAGCTTTCAGCCCTTCTTGAGAATCACTTGTTGATAAATTCTTATTTTTAAAGAGGGTTAATCCTGTTAGGATCACTATGAGCAAAAAAATTAAACCAATCTTCTTTTTCATGGAAGCTTTATTCTTGGATAAGATTACTATCTAGGACATTAAGGTATTTACGGCGATAACCAAAATCTTCGCCACCTTCAAAGTCGCTCATGAGTTTATAAGCAATTTCATTTTGAAGGGCACGAAGAGGTCCAGCACTTAAGCGTCCACCACCCATTTGACGATGATTAAAGATACCGAAATACCTTCTTCCCGTTCTTGTATTCATCATACCAGCAAGGGCGGAGACGGGATTTGTTGTTCCTGTTTTTACTACGGCTTTGTCTTTAATCCTTTCACCACGTAATCTATTTTTGATGGTTCCTAGGTCAATACCTGTTACAGCTATTGATTCTTCTATTTTTCTTTCCATTGCTTGGATTTCTTTATCCATTTCACGAATCATAGTGATGATCACTGCACAGGTTGCGAAATTATCTTTTCTTGATCCTGTTCGATAATCGGGAAGACCAGAACCATTAAAAATACCAATTGTTGGTTCGTCTGCCTTAAAACCTTCTCTCTCATTTTTATAATTTGGGAAGTGCTCTTCCATAAAGTCAGTGAGTATTTTTTGAAACTCTTCATTACCTACCACATTAAGATACTCGTCAGCGTAGTAGTTGTGAGACAAGACATTCATGTACTTAAGAAAATTCTCTATTTCTGGAGAGAGGTGAACGAGTTTTAAAATATCATCTTTTTCAATATCAAAAGGCGCGCTGGCAGAGTGATTTACTTTGCCAATGGCAAGGTTTAGCTCCTCTGGTCTTTCATTAATTCTAAGGAAATCCAGCGTGTCCTTTTGATATCTCTTGTAAAATTCTTTATACCGAGTCAGAAGGACATTCCATTCTGGTGTGTGAAGGTAGTCATAAAAGAATTTTGATTTTTGCGCATGAGTTATTACAGGTGAATTTTGGCGGTCCCAGTGGGATTTAGGCCAGAAAAGGGTCTTATCATCATAGGTTAGATTTTTAATCTCCGTAATTCCGTAATGATTAAATTGATTAACGAGGAAAAAAGTTTTTTCAAACGTAAAAAGAGGATCCATTCCCCCTTGGATGTGCATACTTTTACTTTCAGGATCATAAAAGAAGGTTGTTTGGTGCTTGAAAGCGACCCCCATTTTCTTTGCCACCGCAAATGTGGTGACAAGCTTACTTACGGAGGCAAGATAGGCCTTCTTATGAACATTAGCCCCTTGAATTTCCCCAGAGTCATCAAAGTAGCAGTAGTTATTATGGGCAGGATTGAGACCTGAAGCCTTTATGAGCCTGTCCCAAGTGGGGCCGGCATAACTTACTGTATTTATGAAGGTCGCAAGAATCAAAGCAAGTTTCATGTCATTCTCTTTTGGTGGTTTGGGTAAAAGTAGACGTGGTTTTTAACACACTGCAGTCTATTATCTATACACCCTGTAATTTTTAGTGAATCTAATAATTGAATCCTTTTAGACAAAGGGGTAATTTCCTTTTTATTTCGCCAACCTAGAGAATTTAGATGACCAATTTTTAAAGAAGGGGACCGTATTGAGGTCGATGAAAAAAGAGGGTTTGTTATTGAAAGGTCTCTCCTTTCAACAAAGATCCTAGAGATTGGACCAGAGATGAATTCTCAGCAAACAACAGGGAATATTGTTACCCTTCCCAATAGCCTTATGCTATCGCATTCAATAAAGAAAGAAAGTTATTTTAGAGGCTACTTTATTAAGAATTTCACGTTCAAAGTATTTGATCCAACCCTTGCTAAAGATTTTGAAGAGAAACTATTAAATAAAGCAATAGAAATTTCTGCGCCCTACCTAGAGGAAGCCAAAAAGGAGATTAGTAAATTTTGTGACAAAGAAGGAATCGTTATTCCAGGAATTGGGCCAAGAACGAAAATCCTAGTAGGTGAAGATAACTACGATATATTAGTCTTGGTTAAACTTCCTGCTCAAAATCTTCATATCGCTGATTTGGAGCAGGACCTTAATCGTTTTTATCTAGACTGGCGGGTAGAAGAGCTCACTAGGAAAAAGTCTGACTAGCGATTTTTTAAAGATTTTTCACTGCATTTACTCGCAAACCACTTCATACGTAAAACGACTTTGCTTGAATTCGATTCACCTTCATTGGCGTGTTTAACAGTTAACTCAGAGTTGTTGTTTGCCATAACATTGATAATTCTCGGTTTCTCACCAGGACATAAATGCTTATAGGTATATTCCTTTTTTGTGGACTTGATGACCTTTACCTTACATTTTTCATTTTTATTTTGACCAAAGTTGTAATTTTCTTTTTTTAAATCTTCTTCTTTAATGCAGACACGCATATCAGTAAGGCCATCAAGTCCTGTGGCCATGGGATTAGCTCCGCCACCTCCGAAGGCCTTCATTTTTTCTTTAAGCATAGCCGCTTGTTCGGGTGGCATATCTGCAAACATCTTTTTCATTTTCTCTTGTTGAACTTTGAGCTGTTTCATCATTTCTTTGTTTTTAGTGAGGGGGCTTTCAATGATTTTCCATTCACCAGCCTTGACATCTATGGGGGTTATATTCGAAGCAGAGGTCGATAATGAGAAAAGAAGAATCAAATAAGAAAGAGATTTCATAAGCACATCCTTTATATAAAAACTATTTTACTGACTTGGCGAGTTTGACAAATTCACGATGAAGCCCTTTGGCATCACCAGCATCGGCTAAGAAATTGAGATAATGGATGTTATCATCTATCTTCATGTGAAAGCCTTCTCTATCAACAGAGATAAGGCTCACCTCTTTGGCCGTTTTATCGAGAAGTTTTTCGCCAAAAGAAATTAGAGTGTCGGCATGATCTTCATTCATGTGATCAATGGCTCCTTGTTCTTCACCGTGCCATTCAGGAGCTTCTGTTTTCCATCCTTCGCTTGCTTCATAGGTATAAATTTTCCCAAAACCTTGGATAAAGTGAATATGGTTGGGGCGGATCCTCCAAAAATCAAAGCCATGGGCTTTGAAATAATTGCGGGCCATGGGAAAGAAAGTAAAATATTTCTCTGAAACTGATTTGTAATTATCGTCACCTTCTTTCACAACTGAGGCATCACCGATGAGCATAACCCTAGAAGAGGCTTGCTTATGAGAAGAGGTCATATCAAAAACAGTAAAGCCTACTTTTGGGTTAGCTTTTATGTTCTTGGTATGAATGGCGATGTCACTTATGAGGATAATTACATCTCCTTCTTCCGTCAGTACAAAGGGACACACGCTACCTAGGGGATAGTCTGATTCACTCTTAGTGAACTGGGTTGAAAGAACTCCAGTGTCCCAGTTTCGCATAAAGCTTCTCGCAACGTGCGATACCTCTTTCATATCAGTTAATCTTTCACTCAATTTGATTTCCTTTGGATTTAGAGAGATTGAGCGAGCTCTTTTAGGAACTGCTTCATTTCTTTATTTTTTTCCAGTTTCGCAGCTGTACCAAGAGCCCTCTTCGCGAGGGTAGCATTTCCTAAGTCTTTATAGAGACTTCCAAGGCAAGCCCAAGCACGAGTAAAGCAAGGATGAATTTTTATCGCTTTTTCAAGATGGATCATGGCACTCTGAGGTTCACCATCAATGTGGTAAATGTGACTTCCTAAGAGAAAATGGCCGTAAGCCAGATTTGGATATACTTTTAATGCTGCTTGGATTTGTTTTTCACCAGCATCATTTCTTTGTTTACTTAGGTAAGCTTTAGCATCCATGATCTCATTGATAGCCAAAGCTTTAGCATTATTAGGATCTTTTAAAAATAGGTGGGAAAGGAGTGTTTTAATTTTTGAGGGAGGGCCATCTGATTCAATTAGGGCCTCAATATAAACCATAAGGAAATTCACGTTCTCTTTGAGTTTTGGCTTATTATGAAAAAGTTGATCGGCATTTCGTAAAACGAAAGCATAATCACCCTCTTTATATTTCTTTTTTAAATGGCTTAACAGGTGACCATCTTTGTCTTTCTTATTGGGATGATCAATTGAAGTTTTGCAATAAGGACAGACTCCAACTGAGGTATTACTAGGGGCACCACAATTTGGACAAAAGATATCAAAGCTCATGCCTTAGCCCCGCAGTTAAAACAAAACTTATGTCCGACCGAAAGGCCTTGACCACACTGAGTACAGAATTTCTTTTTAGAGGCAGCAATTTGCTTTGGCTTGACGAGTACTGGAGCTTCCTCGCTTTCCAAGTCCATTAAGCCTTTGCCCATCATTAATCCCATCATCATTTGCATGGAATCATTGCTTGAGCCATCCCTGAGCTCGTCGAGACTATTGGCCGCCTTATAGAGAAGAAACTTTTTGGGGTCGCCTATAATATCCATAGCGACTTTGGTATCGATAGCTTCCATAACTTCTTTGGGGGGAAGAAGGGATTGAATTTGAATGTCCTTCACTTTAATACCGTAGGGCTTAAGCACTTTATTGACGATTCTTTCAAGATCTTTAGAAACATCATCTTGATTGCGACTTAGGTCTTTTACTTCTTTAATTTTTTGGAGAGCTTGAGAGAGATTTTCAATAAGTTGTGATTGAACAAATTCTTCTACTTCAGAAATGTCTAAAGCCGTACGCGAGCCAACGAGGCCATTAAATATTTTTTTGGGGCTCATGGCCTTAACGTTGTAGGTGCCAAAAGCTCTAATTGGAATAGTGCCTACTTCATCAAACTGACTTAAAACTGGATTTTTTGTGCCCCACTTTCTGGAGGTGTGAACATTTCCCATGAAAAACCAAAGTTCACAGCGAAGGGGACTTTTAAAACCGAACTTCCAATTAGCAAGTTGGGTGAGAACGGGTACGTTTTCGGTCTTAATCTCATGAGTGCCAGGAGTTAAGATCTCAGCAATCTTACCCTTGTAAACGAGAATCGCCCTTTGGTTGGGACGAACGACGACCGCTGTCCCATCATAAAGATCAACAGATCCAGATGCGGGAACTTTGGCCGCGATCAGACCACCCGAAGGATCCTCAAATTCATATATACCGCGATAAAAAGTTTCTTGTTTCACCTTAATAAGATTAATGGAAAAAAGAAAAAAGTGCTAGAAGAAGAAAAGAAGTGAGCCCCTCCGAAGAGGGGCCTTGTCGGTGTGATGTGGGAGAGGTCTAGAGGATTTCCTTATCCTTGATCTAGAGAGGAAAGGTTCGCGATTCGAGTTTAAGAAATGTTTTTGGCGGATAAATCCATGAGTCGCGAAGACTATTATCTTTAAGCCAAAGCTTTATGCTGCAGTTGGTGTTTCAAGCACATCTTCCCAAGTAAGAGGCTCAAGTTCTTTGCATTCGAAGAGGCGGTTTTCTTCTTCGTTAAAGAAATAAGAGAACTTGTGGTCATAATCACAAAATGAGAGTGTGCATTTCTTCATTGGACTTTTAGTCCACAGGGTCTCTTCCATAGTGCAACGGTTAAAGAGACAGTGTTGCATCTGGGTGAATTCGAATTTGCAATCTTTGAATGTGCAATTGATGAAAGTGCAATTTTCCATCTTACTAGCGTAAAAGACACAAGACTCGAAGGTCACATTGGTGAAAGTGGTGAGAGAAAACAGAGAGCCAGAAATGGCCAAGTCTTTGAAATCTCTGGACTCGATGGTCTCATTTTCAATGATCTCATATTGTCCAGAAGCCTTGGCCTCATCGATTCCACTACCTTTCTCAGCGGTGAGATGGTGGGTTAGAGAAAGTTGAGAATCGATAAATTGGGTTAGTGTGTTCATGTGTTTCCCCCGAGTCTTGTGCTTCCGCTGGGTTTGTGTGTTGCGTTACCCAGCTTGTATTGCATATTAATATGCCTGACTGTTTGCGTCAAGCAATTTGATTGCATAGTGCAAGGTAAAATTGCAATTTGCTGAGATATTAGGGGGTTGCATGACGCAATTTGTTGCAATGAGGATTAACATTATGAAATAGATAACCGATAAGCCTTATAAGTCATTAAAACCTCGTACTAAGGACTAAGAAATGGCGCAATTTCATAAAGATAAAGTCTCACTCTTTCTCGGTGCAGTTCGCAAGTATATGGAAATACGAGGACCAATGACTCAAAGAGAGCTTGCAGAGGACACAGATACTGGTGTTTCTACAATGAGCCGCTTTTTAAACCAGCAGACTCAAGAGCTTAATCCCAATCTGATAGCCAAAATAACGGCAACTCTTAATATCCCCCCTATGGAAATCATTGATTTTGTCGAAGAGGACTATAGCCCTGAGTTTTTAAGGCTCGTGCGTTTCTATAAAGGCGAAGATGCTGGAGCAACGCAAACAAGTGTCGGGGCTCCCTCTCCTTTACCTGCTGAAGAAGTGGAGGGTGAAGAAGATCAAATTGCAGAAGCCCTAGAAAGTGGTGGAAGCAGGGTGAATACTTCGGCAAGTGTGCGTGTGGGTAATAAGAATACTCGTCTTAACTATGTAGCTGAAGGAGATAGCCAGCTAAGAGACAAGTTAAAAAGACTTTCTCTTAAGCAAAAAGGCTTTCTGAATGGATTTTTAAATTTAGATAGCGATGGACGCGATCTTGTTGCTGATGTTGGGGAAAAGATCATTACTTATCTCAAACAAAAAGGAATCGATTTTTGATAAGAAAACTTTTTATTACTTTTCTTCTCATTCTCTGCCAGTCTTTTGCTTGGTCTGCGGATAATGTAAAAGTTATTTTCTTATCACGTCCTAAATCGGCCTTTTACCAACTTCCCTTGCCCTTTCAATGGGTGAGTCGATCTATTGCTCAAGCAGGGGTGGAATGTGAACCCTTTGGTGATGGATGTTTTCATCCACAACTAGGGTTTATAGAAGATCCTGAAAAGGTGCAAAAGGCAAATGTGAAAAAAAACCTTGATGAAGGTAGCCTTGAATTAAAAACAATTAACTCTGAAGAAGTGAATCTGGTCAATTGTGATAAAGATTATCACTTTGATCTTTTTTGCGGAAAGGCAAAAGCTAAAAAGGCTAAGGAAAACGTTGGTTCTCCCTATCAAGTTTGGATTGATATCAGCAGCAGTATGAGGGTCGTGGATTATTCTAATGATCCATCATTTTGTGAGAGAAGAAGGTTTGTTGGTCAAATAAGGAAGGAGTGTGGTGACAAGCTCGATATCTACACTTTCAATACTGGACGGCAGACCATGGGAGGTTTGGAAACCTTATGTATCAACAGGGGAACAAATGATGGTTCGCGCATGGTGCAATGGTTAAAAAACACAGAGGCAAAAAGTGTTCTTATTATTACAGATGTTGATGAATACGTTGGAGAGTTTCAGGAGTATCTTGAGACCACAGGGGCTGAAGTGGTAGGAATCGGGGTCAAGCCGGTTTATGCTGATGAGCTTTTCACAATGACAGGTGAGTTGAAAAAGATTTGTCTTTAATGGTAAATCCTTACCATGAACAAACACTTAATTGAATGGAGCTCGAAAGAATATGGCCATCTCCCATGGCGCAAGAGGCGAAGCCTTTATGGCACCTTGGTCAGTGAAATCATGTTGCAACAAACAACTGTTGGAACTGTTCTCAATCATTTCGATCGCTTTTTGAATGTTTATCCTGATATTTTTTCTCTCGCTCGTGCGAGTGAGGAAGAGGTTTGTTCTCATTGGCAAGGACTTGGATATTATCGTCGGGCTCGAAATTTACGTAAAGCCGCGGTCACCATTGTTGAAAAGCATGGAGGGAAATTTCCTAGGAGCCTAGATGAGCTCAAAGAAATCCCAGGTATTGGTGTTTATACGGCTTCAGCTCTCTTGGCGATTGGGATGAATAAGCCCGCCTTAGCCGTGGATGCCAATTTAGAGCGAGTTCTCTCTCGCCTCTTTCTTATCAAAGAAGAAAAAGGCCCTAAGCTTCAAAAGAAAATCCAAAGTCTCTATTCCTCGGGAGAAATAAAAATCCCTTTTAAAAAATTTTCTCCTCGAGACGTCAATGAAGCACTCATGGATTTAGGGAGAGTTTATTGTCAGGCGAGAAAAGCAGATTGCCTTCTTTGCCCTTTGAAGAAGTCCTGCCAGGTCTATGCCTCAAGCATTGTTCCTACTGATATCCCAGTTGTGACTCAGGAAAAGAAAAAAGAGAGTCATGAACTGAAACTTCTTAGGGTGATCGTACAACACGGCAATAAAGTGTTGGCCTATGAAAAAAGCGAAAGTGAATGGTTGAGTGGCCAAATTGAAATTCCCACATTTGTTCTTTCCTGTACGGATAAATCATTCAAACAGTACCCAAAGTTAAAGGGCAAAGTTAGCTTGAAAGGAGAAGTCCTTAAAAGTGCCATCACCAAATATAAGATTGAAAATGAAATCATTGTTCTTAATAAAAAAGAATTTCAAGAACTTATGAGCGAATCCGATGTTGCATCTCGCTATAAATACTACCTTAGAGATGGCCAAAAGCATCACTTTTCTACTACAACCCTCAAGTGCTTTAAGAAAATCTCTATCTAGGTGTGATCTATGAAAAAGTTCCTTTTGATTCTTGGCCCTCTTTTATCCTCGGCTTTAATGGCTCAAACTCTAAAAGCGACGACCTATAACGTAGGCCTTGCTCACACCTTCGTTCCTCTTGCGAAAGAGAGAATAGTGCCACTTCAAAAAGAGCTTTCTCAATATGACTCAGACATTCTTTGTCTTCAGGAAGTTTGGCGTAAGAAGGATCAAAAAGCGCTTAAAAAAGTTCTTAAGAAGCGCTACCCCTACTCTTTTTCTACAAAGATAAAAAACTACCGTCAAGGCCAGAGACCAACTTGCCGAATCAAAGAGATTTTTGGAGAAGGAAAATTTGTAAGCTGTATGCAAAAGCAATGTGGTGGTGTCGATGGTGATGATTTCACCGATTGTATTATCGATCGATGCGGAAATGCTCTTGAAGATCTCAAGGAGAGCAATAGAAATTGTGCCAGCGCACTCATGGCCCAAGTAGGAAAAAGTCCTGTTGCAAGTATTCTTACGTTATTAAATCCACTCTGGAGAGCCGGTCTTTTTGCTTATAAAGGTTCAAATGGTTTAATGCTTTTTTCCAAGCACCCTTTTTCAAAAACTGAGTACATAGATCTTAAAGAGATTTCTACTCTTAATAGGAGAGGGGCTTTGCAAGCACGGGTTGAAGTGAAGGGGAAATCTCTTGATGTCATGTGCACTCATATTTCTGCAGATCTGACAGAAACTGCTCCTTATACTGGGCCTTATGAAAATTGGGGCGCAGAGAATGCGGCTCAATTTAAAAAACTTCTAGATTACTCTCGCCATTCAGTCTTACCACAAGTTCTTCTTGGGGATTTTAACTGTGGATTTGAAGATGTTTTGGCGGGGATCGCCCCTGAATTGAATTTTAGCTGTCAGCAAGCCTTAGACGCTGGCTTTTCCGACCCACTTTCTACAAGCGCAAGGGAATGTACTTTTTGTCGCGATAACTTTTTGAATGATGAAGATGATACTAACGTCGCCATTGATCATATTTTTCTAAAATATCTCACTCCTGTGAGAGATGAAGTGATTTTCAAGGCTCCTTTACTCCTTCAAACTGAGACAGGTTTGGTGAAGTCAAATCTCTCAGACCACTATGGTTATGAAGTTGAATTTGAGTTTCCTTAAAATTTGACACTTTATTCCTAGTTTCAGACACTTAAATAGTCATCTTTGAGAGTGTACACGGAGGTATACATGCTACGCTTTTTGGTTTTTATAACCTGTCTAATCATGATTATGGGCTGCTCGAGTATTAACAAATCTCATATGAATGCGGCCATCCAAATTGGGATTACCAGTCCAATGGATGCCAAGATTGATGTGGATATGACAAAAAAGCTAGTAGGCTACGCTTCTGGTGGATACCTTTTTCACCTCCTTAAAGTAAGTGGTGATAATAAATTTGCGGATGGGATTAATTTTAATTCTTCAGGAGAGCAAGGATTTTTAGCCAGCACTTTAAAAACCTTTTCTAAAATAGAAGAGGTAAAAGCTGCTGCGGCATACAATGCTATTCGTACCTCTGATGCTGACGTTCTTATTAGCCCTCAATATGTTATTGAAGAGGGAAATTGGAATCCGTTTTATAAACTCATAAAAGTAAAAGTCACTGGTTATCCAGGAAAAGTCATTAGCATTAAGAATAAACTCTAATGGTTAAAATAGTTTTTCTCGCCATTATCTTTTGGAGCTTTTCAGCTCGTGCAATGCTTAAGCAAGATACGAAATTTATTGCTCGCATTCTTGGTGTTTCAGACACCAAAAGAACGCTTCTGGTGAATAAGGGAAAGGAGCACGGTTTGGGAATGGATCAGCACGTAAAGATCTCCCTTCCAACGGGAATTCTCGCGCGTGCCGTTGTCGTGAAGCTCTCTCCTTCTCGTTCTGTTTGGTCTGTGTATCGTTTCTTTAAAAAGGAAAGTTTAAAGCCCCAAACGGTCGCAACTTTTAAAATAAGTTCACCTGTCAGACTGACGACTGATGAATCAAAGGCCTTAGGTTCTCTGGCGGAACGAGTAGATAAGAAAACAGAGCCAATACCTAAAGATCCTAAATCGCAAAAGAAGCAAAAGGAAGTAGCTAAGAGTATACTTAAAAGTCAGAGGGTAACCTCTCAATTTGATAGTATTGACTACTCTCTTTTAGAGGAAGATGACGAAATTATTACTAATCCAAAGTTAGATCCTGAGCTCGATTGGAGTGCTCTCAATGGGAAAAAGGACAAAGAAAACTTTGACCCTTCTTTAGATTACGGCGCTTTACGCTAGATTTTCCTCATCCTATTTACGACACTTATCTGTAATATTTTCAACTAAACGGCGACTTATCTGTATTTTGAGTTAAAATTAGTACATGTTAAAGACCCTAAGCTTAGCCCTTTTCTTGTTTTTTTCCTCCAGTGTTTTCGCAACAGAAATCACAAGAATTGTCGTTTTTAAAGACAAGAGAGAATTACAACTTTGGAGCGGGAAAAAAATTTTTAAAACCTATCCAATAAAATTAAGCCTTTCTTATAATAATCCTATCTTCATACCCGGACCAAAAAGAAGGGAAGGAGATATGCAAACTCCAGTAGGCTTTTACAATATCTCTAAAAAAAGAGAGAGAACGAATTATCCAAAAAGTCTTTTGATTAGTTATCCCAATTGGAAAGACCGTCATAATGCGAGAGCTTTGGGTATTCCTGAAAATGAGATTGGCGGAATGATTCTTATTCATGGCAACCCTTATCGTCCATCTCCTAGTGTAAGAGCCTTTGCTGAGAAGCTTGGAATTAATGAGGCGACTCTTGACCAATGGGCGAGAGATTATTTTTACCCGAACTTTGATTGGACTAATGGTTGCATTGCTGTGAGTGATGAAGACATGAATGAGATATTTGAATTAGTTGATCAGGGCACAAAGATAAATATTTACCCTTAAGTCCTAAAAAAGCGAAAGCACTCCATAAATAAGACTCAAAAGAATAATCAACAAAATGAAATTCGTCGTATGTTTAACTACCTTGTAGAGAAAGAGGTTGGTCTCTTTTAACGTTCTGACTTTTGCAATGGTAGGCGTGACAAAAGAGAAGATACGGTTAAAAAGCCCCTTGTCGTCTTCAGGTGTATTAGGAACCACACTTAAAGAGAGAATACTTTTAAAGATCCAGTTGAAAAAAGAGCCAATAGGGCTCAATGGTCTATCGATATCACACATCAAAATAATGCGATCTTTCTCTGAATTGTTATTGGCAAAGTGGAGGTAGGTTTCATCAAAAATAAAGTCATCACCATCTCGCCAAGAGTAGGGAGTACCATCAACATTGATAAAGCAACGATCATCATTGGGAGTGTGGAGACCAAGATGATAACGAAAGGAGCAGGCTACAGGGTCTAGGTGGCGAGTAAGCTTAGAACCAACTGGTAGCACCGAAAACATGGCTCCATTGACACATTTAATATCTTTTAAAATCTCTACTGTTTTTGGGCAAAGCCTTTGAGCTGACTTATGAGTAGAGCCATACCAGTTGATATAAAACTTACTCCATCCGTACTTGTAAAAGGTTCGAAAGCCTATATCGTAATAGGAATCATTTTTCTGATCTGTTATTTGATCGAAGTAACCTTGCTCTTTGATCGCTAAGACTTCATCTCGAATAACTTCCCAGTTTTCTCTTACTTTTTTGAGTTCAGGAAATTCTTCTGTGGGGATAATGGGACGCGCGACTCTTTTTTTGGTGAAGAGATAAAGAAGGCAATTAATAGGAGTGGCAATCGGCCAGCCTTTTCTTACGTACTCAGTGAATCCAGCATAGCGCTCGCTTCCGCGATACGCGTATACATAAGTCATGGAGGCAAGCGAAAATAAAACGAATGCAGAAATGCCGATAGTTGCTATCATGGCTTTACTATAGAACAAATTTTGTGTTTTTGGGGAGAAATTGACCTATTTTTTGGATCAAGATTAAAGACCTATATCCGCCACACGAACAAGTCTGTCGTGCAACTGAAGGATTCGAAAAAATTCATTTATTTTGAAAGCTTGCTTAAAATTGACATTGAGCTCATGAACTTGACCTGGGAATAGGGCATACTAACTTTGGGTCAACAGGAGAGTCTCAAGGTTTTCATGTCTCCAAACCTTCTCCCAACATGTCCCTTGGATTTGCCGAATTTCCTGCCTTGAGACTCTCGCCCCATTTTTCTAAAAATTATTCACAACAACTATTTAGACAAAGGACCGAGAGCGGGTATAAGCCGGGTCCTGTCATGAAGTGCCATTCGTCTAGGACGAGGGTTACCCATCGCCTCAAGCACCCTACCCGTCTGCTCGGACTGGCCGCCTTAAAACACAGACCTATTTGGGCTTGCACCACGTAGAGTTTACCTGATTTCACTACAGCCGAACTGTACTTGCTTTCTGTTGCACTTGTCCTCACCTCGCGGTGGACGGGCGTTACCCGCTACGCTGCCATATGGTGCCCGGACTTTCCTCCCGCCGATTACTCGGCCGGCGACACTTTCCCACTCTCGGCAAGACTCTTATGGCACGGGGCATCTAAGTTAGTCAATAAAGATCAGTTCTGATATACAAATTGCTCAGTTTTTCTACTCTTTCTTGGGGTTTTCATGACCAAATTGATTGTCTTTTTTTCACTATTTATTTGGGGGGCTTCTACTCATGCGGGCCTAAAAAAAATTGCTCAGGATTTCTTAGAAAATAATTCACAAGTGAAAGTGGCTGAGGCCGAAGTCTCTCTCGCGGAATTGGATCTTCGCTCCTTTGAACTAACAAGAAACACGAATCTTTCTTTGGAGTCGAATTACTCAGACAGCCAGTCCGCGAACTTTTCTGCCTTTGCTGTTCGATTAACAGGTGGCGCCTTCGTTCAACCAATTGTTACCAGTAGTCATGCCCTTACTGTGGGCAAAGATTTTAACTGGGGAGGAAGTCTCAGTTTCTCAAATACTTATCAGTCGATAAAGATCCCTGGTCTAAGTGGGGTGACGGGTTTTGAGCAAGCCATTACTTATAATCAAAATCTAGGTGAAAACCTTTTTGGACGAACATTTTATCTTCAAAGGGACGAGTTTGCTTTTAATCTTGGTTTTACTAAGGCAGATAGCGAAAATACTATTCAAAACTCCCTTCTAAACTTGGTTAATAATTACTACAACGCCGCTCTTAATAAGGCTTTGGTGAAACTTCAAAGTGAAGCCAAACAAAGGGCGAAAAGAAGGCTTTCTCTAATCAAAAGAAGAGTGCGAGATGGGCTTCGAGAAAAAGTCGATCGCATTCAAGCTGAAATTTCTCTTTTTCAAGCTGAGGAAGCGGTGAAAACAGCTCAACAAAATTTTACATCGGCCTTAGAGTCTTTAAGCACTGCCGTTCATCGGGGGGTGCCTGCTGAGGAGGTCTTGAGTCTCAATGATGACGTCTTTAAAATGACCGATATTCCTTCTGGTGAAGCTGATCAAAATAAAAATGTCATGGCATTAAAGGAGTTGGTCAAATCGAGAGAGTTAAATTTAAGTCGAACAGAAAAAGCTCTTATTCCAGATATTAACCTATCACTCGCAGCAACCAATAATGATTTTAATGTGAATTCTAGTGATGCTATTTCAGGAGGTTTATTAGGAAAGCCAAACAGAGATTTAAGGGCTAGCCTCAATGTTTCGTGGGAACTAGGAAGTGAACCTGAAAAAGTGGAAAAAACAAGATCTCTCGTCAATTTAAAGACTTCAAAACTTCAACTAGAACGTTTACAAAAAAATGTTATTCAAACAGAGAAATCCATAAAAGATCAGATTAACTTATTGTCCGCAAACTTAAAGAGTTCTAAAAAACGTCTGCAGCTCGCTCGCAAGGCTTTAAAAGAATATAATAAGCTGTATGAGCGTGGGCGCGCTGACCTTGATCGTCTCATTCAAGCCGAAGAAACTCTAATTGATACGGAAATTAGTCATATTCAGTATCTTGCACAAAGAGAGCGTCTCATCCATAGTCTTGCCTTTCTCTATGGTGATCTTCGCGGCTTTTTGCTAGCGGCCAATTAGGAAAGAGAAAAATGAAAAAAATTATTGAATTTTTTCTTGAACGCTCTTTGTTGGTGAATCTCCTAACCGTAATGATTTTAATTTTGGGAGCCATCTCCCTTTATGGATTACAAAAGGAAACATTTCCTGCCGTTGAATTTGATGTGATTTTGGTAAGAACCGGTTATCCAGGCTCTTCATCAGAAGATGTGGAAAAGCTTGTCACAATTCCTCTAGAGCGTGAGATAAAAACCGTTGATGGGATTAAACAACTCAATGCTCTCTCTGCTGAAGGTTCTTCTATTATTTATCTTGAGGTTGAACCGGATGCAGAACTTGATAAGGTTTTAGAAGATACCAAAAATGCTATTGATGCTGTAGATGATCTTCCAGAAGATGCAACGGTTCCTATTGTAACCTCTCTTGATAATAAACAAAGAGGCATCCTCAAAGTAACTTTAACGGGAAGTGAGTATTCAGAGCTTAAGCGAGTTTCGAAAAAACTAAGGGATAGATTAGAGAGAGTACCGGGTATCGCTATCGTAAATCTGGATGGCTATCGTATTGATGAGATAAGAATAGAGCTTAATCCGGAACTTATGAATCGCTATGAGGTTACTGTCGGTGAGGTTTATCAAGCGGTTCAGCAGAGAAACCTTAACCTTTCTGGTGGTAGTATTGAGTCGCCAGAGGGAGATATCATTATTCGAACATTAGCGGAATTTGAATCTCTTTCGGACATTGAGGATGTTGTTATTGTATCAAATAACACTGGTCGAAAAGTTTTGGTGAAGGATGTAGCCTCTGTAACAAGGGGACCAAAGGAGGATGGGATTTTACAGAGAAGTAACGGTGAACAGGCTATCTTCCTTGATGTTAAAGCGCGCGAGTCTGCCGATATCCTCGATACAACAGAGAAGCTAAAAAAAGAAACGGAAGACTTCTTCAAGGCAAACGAATTTCCCGGAGTTACCTTTAAATATACCGATGACTTTTCTTATTATGTGAAAAGAAGACTTAATATCCTAAAAGATAATGGTCTTATGGGGATGGCCTTAGTGTTTATCACTCTTCTTCTTTTCTTAAATGGAAGAACCTCTTTTATTACCTCAATGGGGGCACCGATTGCCTTTATGGTGGCTTTTCTTTTGATGGATATGATTGGGGTTAGTGTAAACCTCATTTCTATGTTTGCTTTGATTCTGGTATTGGGCATGCTCGTGGATGATTCCATTATTGTTGCCGAATATTATTATCAACAGCTCGAAGCGGGATTACCTCCTCACGAAGCGGCACGAAAAGCGGCATGGAATACGATAAAACCGGTCACGGCAACTATCGCGACGACAATGGTTGCCTTTGGTTCTCTCTTTTTTATGGGGGGAATCATGGGGAAGTTTCTATGGCCGGTTCCTGCAGTGGTCATCATTTGCTTACTTGCCTCTTTATTTGAGTGCTTTTTTATTCTCCCTTCTCACCTTGCAGACTTTTGTCGTTTGAGTGAAAAAGAAAAAGGCAGACGCTGGTATGATGGCCTAACAGATTGGTATGGAAAATTTCTGGCTAAATTTTTAAATCGCCCTTGGGCCATTTTAATCACTTTCTTCTTTCTTTTTTGTGGCTCTATGTTCATGGCGACGAAAATGGATTTTGAATTATTTCCTGGAGACGACGTTAGAACTGTTTTTCTCCAAATCAAAGGAAAAGTGGGTACGCCTTTAGAGGAAACTGATAAGGCAGTCATGAAGCTAGAAGAGATGATTCTTGGCGAGTTAAAGAAAGAAGAACTTGATCAGATTAAAGCACAGGTGGGTGTATTAAGAGGAGATAATGGTAATAAGACGGGCAGCCATTATGGATCGGTCATTATTTATCTGACTCCTCCTGGCGAAAGAGAGCGCTCTACTGATGAACTTCTTAATGTGATGACTAACAAATCGGAAAAGCTCATTCCTGATTACGTTGTGACTACCACAAAAATTCAAGGTGGCCCACCCAAGGGAAAAGCAGTTGATATTCAGTTAACGAGCGATTCACTTTCAGAACTTCAAGAGGTAAGTAAGGTGGTCCACAAGGCCTTGGCGAAAGAGCCCGGTGTTCTTGCTCCTGAGATTGATTTCGAAGAAGGAAAAGAACAAGTTGTTATTGATGTCAATGATGCTGAAGCGAGGCGGCTAGGACTTACGACTCAGCAAATTGCCTTTGAAATGAGAAGAATTCTCTCTGGTGATAGCGTGACAGAAATTAGAGAGTCTGAAGAAGATATTGAGATAAAACTTTTTTTCGAAGAAAAAGCGCGTTCACAGGTGGAGACCATAACGAAACTTTATATTTTGAATAATCAAGGAAGAAGAATTCCCCTTAGCCGAGTGATTGCTCTCAAGAAGCAACCAGGGGCTTTCATTATTAGAAGACTCAACCGAAAGAGAATTATTTCTGTAACTTCAGATTTAGATAAGAAAATTTCAACGCCTACTAAAGTTGCTCAAACCTTCGGCCCTAAACTTAAAGACCTTTTAAAGGATTATCCTGGGGTGAGCTATTACTTTGGTGGCGAAAATGAAGACACCAAGGAATCGATGCAGGGCTTGGCCAAGGCGATGATTATTGCGGTGAGTTTGATTTTTATTATTCTCGTGGTGATGTTTAATTCGCTCATGCATCCTGTAATTATCATGATGGCGATTCCTTTGGGACTTATAGGTGTCATTTGGACATTCTTTATTGCAGGTCAGGCCCTTGGTTTTATGGCCTTTATGGGCGTTGTTGCCCTTGCGGGGGTAGTGGTAAACGACTCCATCGTACTTGTTACTTTTATTAACGAAAAGCGAGAGGAGTACGGAGAAGAAAACTTGGGACGTGCAGTGCTTGAGGCATCTAAAGGGCGCTTTCGTGCAGTTATACTAACGACAGTGACAACTGTGGCTGGTCTTATCCCTATCGCTCACCCAACAGTTTCAAGAATCCTTTCTTTTGGAGTGAATACCGACAGTGATCCTTTTATCCAGCCAATGGCCTTAAGTTTTGCTTGGGGGTTATTCTTTGCTTCATTGGTGACACTCTTTTTTATTCCTTGTAATTACCTAGTGTTTGAAAGAATAAAGGGATGGGTGAGTAAGAAATTTAAGCTTCAAGAGGAATTAACAGTCTCTCACACTGAGAGCACTGCTCAACACCAGTAGCAGTTTCAACTCTATTTGCTGTTAAAGAGTCTATTTGAAAGCGACACTTCTCACATGCACGATTGAGAATTCGCGCAAGGCTTGAGTTGAAACGATGCTTTTCTCTCGCTCGTGAAAAACCTTCCCATAGAGCATTGGGGATTTCACTCTTGAGAGCATCGATTCGCTTCTCGTATTTTTCAATGGCGTCACGTTCTTGTTTGGTTTCGTCAAGGATCTCAGCTTTGACTTCCTCAACTGTTTCAAGTGAGCCTTTAAGAAATTCTTGAGCTTCTGCGATTTTTTCTTCAAGCTCCTCACATTTTTCTAATAGGTCGAGTATCTCGTCTTGAATTTCTTCAATTTTTTCTGAGGAAAGTTTTTCTTCCTTTTCCAAGGCAGAGATCTCTTTTTCATTAGTGGCCAAAACTAATTGTTCACCTGCCTTTTGATATTTCTTTTCCCAATCGAAGAGTTCTTTTTCTTGATGGGCTGTGTCTTTTTTGTACTGCTCAAGTAAATCAGTCAGACTCTGTAATTCTTGGCTGCGTCGCTCCCTGAGAGCTAGAATGTCTTTGAGGCGCCCTTCCTCTTCTTTGATGGCATCAAGATGTTTCTTAATAAAATTATCGAGTGATTGAATCTCTTTTAGATGGGAAAAGGCCTCGATGTTCATAGCTTCCACTCTCTGCATTTGATATTATAGAGGTCCCTCACATTAGCAGAAGAATTAGGAGTGAGTAAATGCGCGGGAATTCCTTTGGAAAAATGATTTCGATTACTTCATTTGGCGAGTCCCATGGAGTAGGAATTGGTGTGGTCGTTGATGGAGTCCCACCAGGACTAGACTTCTCTCTTGAGGATCTTGCAGCTGAATTAAAAAGAAGGGCTCCTGGGCAAGTTGCTGGAACCACAGCTAGAAAGGAGTCAGACCTTCCTGAAGTTTTATCAGGAGTTTTTGAAAATAAAACTTTGGGCACACCCATAGCTGTTTTAATAAGAAACACAAATCAAAGAAGTGGTGATTACGATAAGTTAAAAGATAATTATCGACCTGGTCACGCAGATGAAACAACGATGAAAAAGTTTGGCATCAGAGATCATCGCGGTGGGGGGCGTTCCTCAGGGCGTGAAACGATTGCCAGAGTTATCGGTGGGTATTTCGCTTCACTTATTATTCCTAAAATAAAAGTGAAAGGTTTTATGACAAAGATGGGACCTTTTGAAGCTGAAGTTCCCGCCAATATAGACGAGGATTGTTCTCCTTATCACTTTCCCATTAAGGGAAAAGAAAAAGAAATTAGAGACTATCTCTTAAATCTTAAAAAAGAGGGAGAAAGTCGAGGAGGAAAGGCTACGATCATCGCTAGGGGAGTGCCGGCCGGATGGGGAGAACCAGCTTTTGATAAATTAAAAGCAGACCTAGCCAAGGGACTTTTATCGATTGGCGCAGTTGTCTCTTTTAGTTTTGGTTTAGGGGAGAAAATGGCTGACCTCGACGGAAGCGTTGTCTCTGAAAAGAGGGAAAATTTTGGGGGGATTGAAGGAGGCATCTCAAATGGAGATGATATTACTCTCAATGTGACCTTCAAACCAACGAGTACGGTAGGGGATAAAGCAAAAGAGGGAAGGCACGATCCCTGTATTATCCCGAGGGCCATCCCAGTGGTTGAGGCCATGGTTAAGCTTGTCTTAGCCGATCATTATTTAAGGCAAAATGCATATGAATTCTAAAATAAAAAAAGCGACCTTTGAGGAAATTGCTGAAGACTTAAACTCTCTTGATACGGACACAGTTTTAGTAGTAGTCGATAGTAGGGTATGGCAACACTATGGTGAATCTTTTCAAAAAGAGCCTCTCAATTTGCTAAACTTAAAGAATAAAAAAGTTCACCTCTATAAAACGTTAGAAGGGGAAACAACCAAAACCTTATTAGAGTTTGAAAAAGGTTTAGAATTTTTTTTAGAAAAAGGAATTCATCGCCAATGTCATCTGGTCGCCATCGGCGGTGGTGCAACCAGTGATTTTGCTGGATATCTCGCCTCCTCATTGCTCAGGGGAATTTCTTGGTCGGTCATCCCTACCACTCTACTTGCCATGGTTGATGCAAGTATTGGTGGTAAAACGGGCCTTAATTCTAAGCATGGGAAGAACCTCATAGGCTCCTATCATATGCCAGTGAATGTTTGGATAAATGAAGCTTTTCTTGAAACTCTTCCGCCAGAGGAGTTGGCAAGTGGTCGTGGAGAAGTCATTAAATATGGATTTCTTTCCCAAGAAATAAGTGATTTATTTAAAAAAAAGGCGAAGCTTTCTCAAGTGATAGAAGCCTGTGCTCGAAAAAAAGAAGAGATTGTTGCTAAGGACTTTAGAGAAAGGGGTGAGAGAGTTTCTCTCAATCTTGGACATACTTTTGGTCATGCGCTTGAAAAAATCTATGATCTTCCCCATGGCACAAGTGTTTTCTGGGGGATGGCCTTAATTTTTAAATTATGGGGAAATAGTGATCACTTAGAGCTTTTAAGGGATTTTGAAAAAGGCATAGGCGCCGATTTTGGGAATCCTCCTTGGCTAAATAAAACTTTTCCAGTTGATAAAATCATCGAGTATGTAGAAAAAGACAAAAAGGTGAGAAATAACGGTATTGTCGATTTGGTGACAATCAAAGACGTTGGCACTTTTGAAAAGGTTCCTACTAGCATCGAAAAAGTCGAAGAAGTTTTGGAGAAAAATAAAGATGACCTCAGAACCTTCAACTTTTAATACGGTTGTCTCACCGTTTCAAAAAGAAATTGATATTCCTTCATCTAAATCTTATGCCAATAGGTTGCTAATTTTAGCGGCCTTAAGTCCTAAACCCGTCCGAGTGATTAATCTTCCTCTCTCCACAGATGTTCTTACAATGATTGAGTGTCTTAAGAAAATTGGGCTTCATTGCGAGGAGGTTAATAATGAAGTCATTGTTCATAATCAATTTCCTGAGTGTGAATACGATGAATTGAAGATTGTGCTTCATACAGGTGATGGGGGAACAACCAATCGCTTTTTGATTCCACTTCTCTCTCTCGGAAAGAGAGAATATGAGGTGAGAGCGAAAGGCCATATGAGAAAGAGACCAATGAAAGATTTGGTAGAGGCCTTAAGGGATTGTGGCGCTCAGGTAAAGTATAACCCCACTGAGAATGACAATGAAGCTTGGATTACTATTCAAGGTCCTATTTCTACCTCCGTAAAAGACTCACTGGAGATAGAGAGTTCACAGACTACCCAGTTTTTAACAGGCCTGGCATTGGCCTTTTCTAAAATCGGTATTAATGTCATACCGAAGAATCTTTCGGTCTCACTTCCTTATTGGAATTTAACCAAAGCCCTTTTGAAAAAGGCTGAAAGTGAACCTGACTTTTATGAAAACCCCGTTGATTTTAGTTCTCTTTCTTATCCGATAGCTCTTGCTGCCTTGATTGGAAAAGTGAAGGTCAAAAACTGCTTTGCCGTTGATTCAAACCAAGCGGATTCTCAGTTTCTCAAAATCCTAGAGGAAATGGGAGCGAGAGTTGAATTTACTAATGAAGGATTATTGGTCGAAAAAGGTGAGCTCCAAGGAATAGAGTTTAATGGGTCACAATGTCCAGATGTTATTCCAACTCTGATCTTTGTTTGTAGTTTTGCGATGGGTAAGTCAAAGCTTACTCATCTTGAAGTTTTATCTCATAAAGAGTGTGATCGTTTTGAGGAAATGGTACGACTCCTCCAAACAGCAGGAATAGAACATACTGTAAATCGAAATGATTATAGCCTCGAGATCGTAGGTAAAGGATTGCCTGGAGAGATTGAGGAACTTAGCGGATTTGACTTCGATCCTGTTGCCGATCATCGCATGGTGATGGTGACATATCTTTATCAGAGAATTTTAGGCGGTGGGCACATCCTTGATAATGCCCACCACGTGAAAAAATCTTTTGCTAATTTTTTTGAAGTTATGTCTTAGCTAACATAGGGCGAGAGTTCTTTTTGGCTGTGACTATCTAGATTCTTCCAGTTGTCGATACGAAAAAGATCTCCTGCTAAATCCTCAATAAGGATAGTTCCATTGGCCAAGGGGACAGGCCAATCTTCAAGCTTCGTTTGAAAAACTCTTAGTCCTTGAGAGGTGTGCACCCGGAAACTTCGAAGCTCTACATCTTCATCAATTTTCTCAATTTTTTCAATATGGAGAACAAATTGAGAGAAGGCGAGCTCCTCTTCAATGAGAAGTCTGGATTCTTGATCCAAATCGTTTAAGTTTTCAATTAAGCAAACTTCATTGTCGTCCTTATCTCTCAAAGAGAGAAACTCCCCCGGATTTGACCATGGAAAGCATTGCTTTAAAAAAACTTCAACTTCTCTTTCTCCGTACTTGAGACAAAGAATTCCATTAGATTGACGCCAAAGTTTTAATGTTTCTATTTTTGTTTTTGTTAACATTTTATTCTCCGTTTTTAATTAATTTGCCTTAGTTCGATCCTACTTCTCCCGCTCGGTCTAAGGTGGGGAGGATGCGCATCCATGGATGCGGACCCTCCCGTCTTTGTACTTTTTGTACTCTCGGGGACACTTTATAGAAATCTATGGATTTCTATAAAGCGAACTCCTTATTCATTTCAGATTGCATTCTATGCAGCTTTGCATAGGCACCATCTTCTTTTTCAAGTAGCTCACTATGAGTTCCTTGCTCCTCGATATTTCCTTTACCGATGACGAAAATGCGATCAGCTTTACGAAGAGTAGACAATCGGTGAGCAACCGCAAAAACAGTTCGACCTTCTATCAATCGATCGAGAGCATCCTGAATTTTGCGCTCGGTTTCCGTGTCAACGGCCGAGGTCGCTTCATCGAGTATAAGTATGCGTGGATTGGCCAAAACTGCCCGTGCAATACTCACTCTTTGTCTTTCCCCACCACTTAGGGTGTGGCCTCTTTCTCCAATAACTGTGTCATAACCTAACGGAAGCTTTCCGATAAAATTATGAGCATTCGCAATCTTTGCCGCTTCGATAATCTCAGCCCTTGTCGCTTCTGGTACACCATAGGCGATATTTTCGATAATACTTCCGTGAAAGAGGTAGGGCTCTTGAAGAACCATCCCTACTTGTCTTCGAAATTTACCGAGATCAAGTTCTCGAAGCTCTTTTCCGTCAATGAGGATCTTCCCTGCTTGAGCGTCGTAAAATCTTGCGATCAACTTCGTAATAGTGGATTTCCCACCACCACTTGAGCCTACGAGCCCAATCATTTCTCCTGCCTTAACTTGAAAGCTAAGGTCTTGAAGAATAGGGCGAACACCATCGTAGCTAAAGAAAACATTTTTAAACTCCACATTTCCACACACCTCTTTAAGGTGAGTTGGATTTGCTACGTTTGTCACTGTCGCTCTTGTATCGAGAATTTCAAAAATTCGATACGCAGAGGAAAGTGCGCGATTCACCATCCTGGCCACTTGTCCGAGAATTTCAATTGGTGCTGAAAACATGGTCATATACAAAAGAAATGACACAAACGTTCCGGCACTCAAGTGATTCTCTTCGCTAATAAGCCTCGGCATAGCAAAACACCAAACTGCAAACAAAACTCCTTGGAAAGTTAACATCAAAAGTGGCCAGAACTTGGTCCATTCACCATGGATGTTATTAAACTCATCAGTAACTTCTTCGTTACGCTGGTCGAAGCGTCTCTTTTCTTTTTCTTCTTGGTTAAAGGCCTTAACAACTTGGATCCCAGGAATAGTATCCGAAAGGACCGCTGTAACGTTGGACCATTTCCTCCAAGCTTTTAGGAAAAGTTTCTTCATTTTCTCCCCGTGGTTATAAATGCTATATAAAAGCAAAGGCACAGGGAGTGCCATCACAAGTCCAAGTCTCCAATCAAGGGCGATGAGAACTGCTGATAAACCAAGAAGAGTGATAACGGCAATTCCCGTTTCCACTACTCCAAAGGCGACAAAGTCCCAAATTCTATCCGTATCCGAACTCACTCGACTAATAATTGAGCCAGTTTGTTTACGTGAGAAGAAGTCCATACTCAACGTTTGAAGGTGAGCGTAAAGCTCTCTTCGAAGATCGTAGGCAACTTTTTCACCCAAGATACTCATCTTATTTAAGCGAATATAGATAAAAAATTCGCGAAGAAGATAAGTAATCCCCAGAGTTCCCACCATGATCCAGCCTAATGTGCTGGCTTCATTCATGCTGAGAGACTCATCTTGAAAGGGACGAACTACCTCATCGATAAGACGACCTGAAATATAGGCGGGAACAAGGCTTACTAAAGTTGTGGCCACAGCACCGCTCGAGCCCAGAAGAAGTTCTCTCTTGTAGGGTCGAAGGTAACTAAGAAGACGCCAAAGGGTCTTGGCATTTTCACTCGTTACGCTGTTTTGCGCCTCCACGATTGGCTTCATTACTGACTCTTGGTAAATAGCATCAGCATTGTCATTTCCTCCAAGGAGGGTGTGGGTCATCTCTGTGAAACGCTGATCAGTAGCATTTTCACAAAGAAACTTAATATGGCCCATAATGACTTTTTGTCTGTGGGTAAATTGCACTTTGGCTAACGCCTCTTTGTCGTGAGCCTCGATAAAAATAAGGCTTGAACAAGAGAGGGAGCGAAGTTCTTTAACCTGTGCGATTTTTGATAATTCAAAACGCTTAAGGATCAAAAACTGCTCATTTCTTTCGGCCATAATAGTGATAAAACCATCAGTAATAATAAGCCAGTGCTCGCAAAACTTGAGTTGGTCGTCTAGGTCAATAAGTGAGTAGAGTAGGATCGAGCCCTTATCTTCACTTGCAAGAAGTTCTCTTGCTTCAAGAGGGAGAGCTTCCTTTTGACCGAGATAGCGATTAATAAATTTTTTGTTCTGTTCTAATTCAATATTCATAATTCCTTCTTTCGTAAGTTACCTTAGTAAATGATGACTTGGTGGATGCATTGAAGCCTGGATCAGTGGCCGCTTTTCAAGATGATCTACTTGTCTAAAGCGGTCAGGTCCTATTTTTTCCCAGATCTTAGCCGGCTCCATTACCCACCAAAGGATTTGATTGGCTTTTTTGAAGCTCGCTCGCACGATAAATGACGAGATTCTTCTTGCTGGTTTAAAGCTTTTCTTCAAACCTAGCGCCAATTCTCTAAATTCTTTTTCTAATTCAAAAATTTCCAAGTTATTACTAAGCATATAGCTTCTCCCTTTTTCCCAGCATCATTACGGGGAATTGTGTTTTTAAGTTAAAGTGTTGAAAAGACGAGCGAATGCAGTGATGACAAAAGACTGTGATGAGCCTTTTGCCAAAAAAGCACGCGAAAACGCCTTTTGGTTAAATCACCAAGTAAATGTAAAAAATTAAATGGGGTACGTTGCGGTCTGGAGTGGCTTTAGCGCGGATCCAGAAGCGTCGTGAGTGGTGAGGTCACTACGCCAACAACAAATGATGCATCTTTGCCTGCATTAATAAGGGCAGTCTCGATGTACATTTTTTGAATGTTGTTATTCATAGTTTCCTCCGTGGGGAAGTTCTCACTAATCCAATTAGTGATGTTCGTATTACCAAAATAGCCGAAAAAAAACCATTGTCAACTAGGAAAATTGATTTTCTTTTTTAGAGTTTTGTTAGGAGTAGACTTCAAACCAAGTGGAAAAGAAAGAGTCGAGTTTTTCTGGGCTCCATAAGGGTGCTCGATTCCACTCTTGAAGAACATCCAAAGAAAACTCTATTCCATTTTCAATGGGTACTCTTGGTTGCCAATTGCAATCGAATTGAAATTTAGAAATATCGGCCCAAACTTTATTTGGCTCATCTTTTCGATCTTTAAGCGCTGTTGTTTTTCCCTTTAGAAGCCTCGCTAATTCTTGAAGTTCAAGCGGTTTACCACTTCCAACATTATAGGATTCTCCATCTTTACCTTCTAAAGCCGCGACATAAAAAGCGTTGGCGACATCAGTGCAATAGATAAAATCACGAGAATGAGATCCATTTCCTAATAAAGTGAAAGGCATTTCTTCAGCCTTTTGTTTCATCCACAAACTAAAGACTGATCCTGGATAAAGGCGTGAAACAGAACGAGGTCCATAGGCATTAAAAATTCTCAAGCTAGTTGCCGGCATTTCAAAGAGATCACCCCAGTGAAAGACGGCTTCCTCTGCTTGGAGCTTAGTTAAACCTGAGGGGGTCAAGGGAATGGTAGCGTCAGTTTCTAGAGTAGGTGTACTTGCTTGTCCATATACAGAAGAGCTACAGGCAAAAACGAATTTCTTAAGTTTTGATTGCCTTGCCGCTTGGAGGACTTTAATTGTTCCATGAACATTTGTCGTGTAGAAAACCTCTGGGTTTTTGATGCTAGTGACTGGGCATTCAAGTCCTGCCAAATGAAAAACATAATCTAGATTTTGAAAATGAATATCCAAAGGAGAAATTTCTAAAATATCTTGATGGACTTTCGTGAAGCGAGGGTGTTTTTCCCATTGGATAAGATTATCCCATGATCCGTTAGTCTCATTATCTAGTCCAATCACTTCATGATCAGCTTTGATGAGTTGGTCAACGAGATGACTACCAAGGAATCCGGCTGCTCCGGTGACTAAGGATCTGGGTTTCTTTTCCATAAATAAATTTTAAAGTTCAATCGGATTTCTGTCCATGAATCATTTTTTGCCGTAAGTGCCAGTATTTACTTGGTTTTCAGGTAGGTTTTCTAAATAAGAAAATGATAAAAATTACCCGCAGGACTTGCAGGGAGGGCGATATCAAGGGAGGTTAGTCAAAAATAATGTTAAAAAGCACTATTAAGGATAGATCTATGAAAAAACTGTTGTCTTCACTTCTTCTTGTTTTAAGTTTTACGAGCCTTGGGCAAAGTCAAGTTACGACAACCTTAGAAATGAGTGATGTTTTTAAAACTGTGGATATGCTGGGAGAAAAATATGGCCAACAAAATACTCTAGTGGTTTTTGATATCGATGATACTCTTCTCGTCATTGAGCATTGTCAAAGACCAGATGGCTCTTGGACAAGAGGAATTGGCAAGCTCTTTCATTGTCCTTCGGAACATACAGAAGACATTCTTGCCAATGAACTAAGAAGAATTCAAGAGAGCGGCTATTCAACGATTGCCCTCACTGCTCGTGGGGCAAGTTTAATAAAACCGACGAAAAGAGAATTGGCCCGTAGGCATTTTCGCAAAAAGACTTTGATCTTCAAGGGCAAACCTCATCTTAAAGAATTTAATTCTGTCTCTGTACCTCGAACCAGAAGATGTAAAGCAGATGAGATTCCACCATGCCTTAAAGGCGAAGATTCTGATAAGCCAAAATTTCTCGAAGGTGTTATGTATGCCAATGGAACACATAAAGGTTTAGCACTGAAAAGACTTCTTGAAGAACTAGGTGATACATATTCTGCGATTGTCTTTATTGATGATAGAAAGAAAAACACTGACGACGTTCACGAGGTCTATAAAAATCAGGGTAGTGTTGAGGTTCATAACTTTCTTTATCTTCGTCATAGAGACTAAGAAAGATTATAAGTTGAGCATTCTCCAAGAAAGACCTAGAGAAACAAATTGATTTTCTAAATCACTCTCTAGGTCCGTGCCAAAAGAGAAGTCTAAAGAAAGGTTTCGGTTAATTAAAAAAGCAAAACCGGTGTCCCAGAAAAACTGAGCTCCGCTAACTCTGTCGAGGGTATAGGCTTCTAGAAAGGGACTCCATCGACCAAATGATCTTCCCCATGAAACAATAAAGCCAGAATACTCAATGCTATCTTGAGAAAGGTTATCAAAGTTAAGGTTCATGGTAAGTGAGCCCAGTTCTCCAAGGTCATGACCGGAAGAAAGAATGGAGGCCATGCGAAGTTTATTAGGACTATCTCCTGTAGAGTCGGTGATTTGAAAAAGGGATTGAAAAGAAAGTTGAGGAATAAACCCGTTGGCGCTTTCAATAAAGTTAATTCGCCCACCGACTTGGATGTCCCCGATTTCACTGTCAGCTTCATCAAGTCCGTTATAGTTGAGATTAGCATCGAGCTCAATATAGTCATTGATTCCATAACGAATGAAATTATTGAGAAAGAGATTACCTTCATCATTGGTCTCATCGGCTTGAAAGCCGGATTCAAATTGGAGGACTCCTTTTCCAAGGGTGCGGGATTCAATAGAGACGCCCGGACGGCCGGAGGATATATTTTCACTTACTTCAGCGAATAATGGTGTTAATGTTGAAAGTACGCTTAATAGTGTGATGACTGTTTTGATAGTGATCTCCTTGTCGATGTGTTTATTTTAACGAGGAGAAGGGGCTTTAATCAAATATTGATAATAATATGAATTTAGATGACTATACTCATGAGTTAAAAAATTTCTTTTATAATCGACTTGATGGAAAAAGTACTGCTGTCCTTTATGGCTCTGCCGTATGTGGAGATTGGACAAGGGAAAGAAGCGACATTGATGTTGCCATTTTTCTTGATTCAAGTTCTTGCATAGAGTCTTTTGAGGCGATTCTCACTGAATGGCAGAAAAGGTTTGGAAAAGATCTTTTAGACGGATTTTTATTATTTAAAGACCAAACTGATTATTTAACAAAAAGATTTTATAATTTTTCTAATGACCCCAAGTCGTTAATGGAAAATGTTCTCCCCCCAGATATATGGCAGATCAAAAATAGGGGAAAATACATTTTTGGCTCTTCTAGGGTCAAAGATTTTCTTCCAGACCAAAAAATTAATGATTTAAAAGAATGGGCTAGGGCTAATAAAGCTAGCTACTGGATTCCTACAATAAGGGAACAATTAAAAGCACTAGAGGTTGAATCCAGTAGCGTTAAATGTGATTTAACAGCGGCCATTTGGATTACGAGTGGGGCTGCTAGAATTAAAACGTTGGAAGATACCGGAGTCTTAAGCTCAAAAAGAGATGCTATAAAATGGTTCAGCAAGAATAATCTGAATCTTTCAGATACGGCTCAAGTATTATTGGATAACTACGATAGCGCTGATTCTTTTGCCCCCAAAATGAATAAAGAACAAGTAGCTCTTTTATATGAAAGCTGCTTAAAACTGCTTTTGGACTGAGAGATGAGCTTTATTTTAACAAACCTTTGAGTTTTTAATCACTCCATAATTTGCCGCATCTCTTGTTAAGGTCTTCAGGGAATTTTAAAGAAAAGGCTATTGGTGCTTTAGATAATTTTTCTTTTAATTTAATAAACTTACTCCCGTTGTAAAAGAGCTCTTGGTAGGACGTTTTGCATTCAACTTTTGCCTTTTTACAGTAAGTTTTAAACTTTTTGGAGGACTCTGGTGGAATATACTCACAATCCACTGACGGATCTTTTTTGGAAAAAAGCATCCTATAGAGTTTAAGTTTCTTATTTTTAATTTCAAATTTAGAAATTTCTCCCCAAGTTGTTCCGGCATCTCCACTTAGCCCACCAAGCCGTAGGTTTGGATATCCCTCTATGATTACACCGCCTAAATAGTCGTTGTGACACTGAAAGTTCAGGGTTGTGTTATCAAACTTAATAGTCAAAAAATTTTTAAATTTACTTTCGTTAGGACATTTGAGCTCCAGCTTTTTACCATCAACAATGAGGCTCTCGTGGCTAATTTCAAGGGTTTCTTTGGCAACAATGATTGAAGTTGTTGCATAGGTCTGGATGGTATGAAAAACACAAAATATCGTCAAAAATCTCATTGAATTAGTATACTGCAAATTGATGAAGTACTTAAGTCATCATTTTATTTTGATGGATATCCAGATGCCGGTAATGGACGGCCTTACTGCGACTAGGTTTCTTCGCGAAAGAGGTTGTAAGATTCCTATCGTCGCTAAAAATGCTGGAGTGAGTTGCTTTATTGGAGAAAACCCATCAATAAAGATACAAAAACTAAAAGAAAATCAATTTTTTCTTTTAGATAGTGGGTCAGGAAAATTTTATAAGACTTTTTCCTCTAATGTTTGAAGGGAACTAAGCATTTTACTTAAGAACTTTTTAGTTCCAAAAAAAGAGAATTTCATTTTCGACGATCTCCTTTTGGTCTTGTTGATCCAAAGTCGTGAATAAAAGGTCTATATAGACTTTGAATATCAAATAGTTTTTGCTTTTTAGAAGATTTTATAAACTAAGAAAGCGGGCTCCTGATTTTTCAAGATATCATTTTTTGTAGTTTTGTCTGCTTTTATGACAGGGACTTCATATTTTAGATTTATTTTAATACCAAAAAAATCAGAGCTGCTGTCATGGATTCTTAATTTGGAACTGAATACTTTTTCTACTTTTCCAGTTTTGATATTTTTAACGTTGTAATAAAGGCTGTCGTGACTAGAACTAGATCCAAATGTGCTGAAACTGAGAAAGAAATTAAAAGCTATTGATAATAAAAACATAGTTTTCATCGAACAAATCCAATCAAAAGATAATCTTAAGGGGATTGTAACAAGTGCCTCTATTCTATGTAACGGTGTTCAAAAAGCCCCTCTTTCGGGGCTTTTGTTAAGTACTGGGATGAATAGTTCAAGTAGTTGCACTAATGATGGTCTATCCAGAAACTTAAATGAACTGTTTTTCCTCAATATCGTAATCTCTGAAGTCATTAAGTTTAGCTCTCCTAAGGCAAGGAATGAGGTGAGTTTCCTCACTGATTTTATTTTCAAAAACACGTTATTTTCAATAAGATATGCGAATGAATTATAATATTAAAGAGATAGAAAAATTAGATTTTGAACCATTTTTTGATTTAATGGGAGAAGTTGAATTAGGAAGTGAATTCAATTCCACTAACGAGAACCATAGATCCTGGCTTAAGAGAAAAATTGAATCACATTACCAACGAGGAATGTCTTTTTATGCCCTCTATGATGAAAATGAGAAGCCGGTAGGTTTCGCTTCTTTATTAATAGAGAAAGGACCAAGTGATATTTCTTACTTTAATCAAAAGGCGGAGCTATATGATATAGCTATCTTCCCAGAGCATAGGGGAAAAGGACTTGGAGGAAAACTTCTCAAGTATATCGAAAATATTGTTAAAAAAGAAAATAGGTATTGTCTTTACATTTCAACATATGAAGGAGATCCAAAGGCCATTGGTTTTTATGAAACAAATGGTTACTCGTTAGTTGCAACACTCCCTGATGTTCATGGGCCAAGCGATAAGGGAATAGTCTATCTTAGAAAAGTCTTTAAATAAGAAGTAACATTCTGTCTAAACAAGTGTTTCTCAATGTAAAATTGGGTATTATTGAAATAAAAAAGCCTCCGGAATGGAAGCTTTTATGAGCTCTTCTCAACTTTAACAACCTTTACTGGGTTTAAGATATTTAATTTTTTCTTTAACTTTTTTGGTCTTAGGATGATTTGGGTAGTTCTTTAGCCATTTTTTGTATTTTATGGTCCATCTATTTACATCATCTTGAGTAATATCTGGGCATCCATCTGGAATCCCTCTAATTTGTTCTAAGTCAAAATCACCTAAAAGGTCATGCTGCTTATTTTTTAATTTACTTAGCCAGTATCTACTGGGGTAATAAAGACCGCTTGGTTCATAATATAGAAAGCGATAGTTACTGCCATCTTCTAGATTTTCAAATTGCTTTATGAAGCTTAGATACTTTTTGCGATCTTTATCTTTGGCTTGCGATGAAGAATGTGCTTTTTCACCAATGATTTGGTCTATTTTATAAAGTAAGATATATTTTTCATCTGAGTTACTTTCCTTCTTTAGTCTTGTGCTTGCTTCGATTGGATTATTTTTGTAACTCTGTTTAATCTCTGTCAAATTTGCAAATGGGTTATAGGAAAAAAACGAACAAAGTATTATTAATATTCTTTTAAAATTCATTGAAGCTCCTCCGACGTTCGGATAAGACAAGTAAGCACTTTTCCTACCATTGTAACGGAAAAGGTCCCTATAGAGTCACGAATTTTTCTGGTGGGTCATTGACGTCACTAGTTGAACTCTTAATTAACTGTATTGCTAAAATCTCGAATATTTACTAACGGTTTTGTTATAAAAAAGTAAATGATCATACTGTAGAAGATTGGAAGTATGGCAACTATCATCCCTGCTGGAATTTCGGAGGAGGGTAGGTTGTTATAGTTGGTTGCAAGAAGAATAAAACCTAGAATAGAGGAAAAAAATCCAACTTGAATGCAGGTTTTACCAATCCATGATGCAATTTCAGATTTTTTACTTTCATCGGATAGTTTCCAAAAGAGTAGGCCTTCACTTTTATATTTTGCCATGCTTAAGCCGGTTGTAATGAAAAGAACCATTAATAAAGAGGGAATATCAATAAAGGCATAAATAGGTCCCCCTACATTTATGAAAAAAAGAATTGTGACTAGTGAAAAAAGTAAACCAAAGGCCTTCATAAATTTCTCCAATTAGCTAGCGCATAGTTAAATAAGAATATTTTACTATTTTTTGTCAGAGTATATATAAGGAAAATTTTTCATCAAAAGGGGCCGGTTTAATTTTGGCTTTTGCCAATTTGGGAAGGGCATTGATGTCACTAGTTGAACTCATTCGTAAACTTATCTGTTAGACGTTTTCTTTCATTCTTGTGCGGTAATATCCCTTTAGGGCTCCAACCTGATTGTCTGTTAAGCCTTCAACATAAGTTTTAAGGATGAAAAAACGATAAAGTATCTCTGCTGAAATTCTTCTTGCTTTGGGTGTATTTATGTAGAGAAGGAGGAGGCTAAGTCCAAATTCGGTGATATCGACTTTTCGCAGTTTCCTCTCCTTTCCTTTTGCACCTCCTAAGTACTTGTTTTCTATGAAGTTTTTATTGAGCCCAAGTTTGGGCTCAATAGAAAGTTCATCAATGCACTTATCTATGGCCCTCAAAATATGTTTATGTTGAACTTCAAAATGCTGAGAAATCTTGAGTGAGTCCGTTACTGGTCCAAAGGGAGTATCTCTTATCCATACATCACTCATGATATGTTCGTTGACGAGATCTTTAAGTCTAGGTGGTCTTGTTTCAAATGGTTTATCGATTCTGAAGTCGTTCATAAATTCTCCTTTTGGGAGTTTTAAGAACATTGTTGCGATATGTATTCAATATAGATTTAGTGTAGTGAAGTTGAAACAGGCGTCCAGTGATTCTTCGGCATAAAAAAGCCATCTTAGAAAAGACGGCTTTTTCTTTTTGGTGG
Organism: Bacteriovoracales bacterium; assembly: GCA_030149295.1. Taxonomy (GTDB): domain Bacteria; phylum Bdellovibrionota; class Bacteriovoracia; order Bacteriovoracales; family Bacteriovoracaceae. The sequence continues at coordinate 36,162 of JASBRV010000031.1, forward strand.
GTCATTGATGTCGCTAGTTAAACTTGTAACCTATCGGAAATAGAAAGGTTTGGAAGGGATTGGTTTTGCGAAATTCTATTTCGATATGCTAAGGAATGTAGGGTTCATACTAAACGGTTTGAGGGTCACATAGGTAAAAAAACAGATATCATTAAAAAAATTTTTATTCACATATTATCTTTATTGACGATTTTAGGTGCCTTCTTAGCCCTTATTCAGGATATTCTTAGTAAATGAAAACTATATTACTTATTCTCGCCGTTCTTCTGATGAATAGCTGTTCTTCTCAACGAGCAACTGGTCATACATCATACTCTATTCAAACACTTAATAATTGTGAGGATAGTGAGTTTGAGTTGATTCTAAAAAAGTGGCGACCTTACCTCTCTGCACCTATTGCTGAGGCTCTTACTGTTAGGGAGAGGTGGTTTATTCGTGATGGGGTTGTCTTTCTTAGGGGGCCTATAAAAAAGGGAGATTATAAATACTTCCTTAAGCTAGTGAACTCAGAAGCCAATGATTTACGAAAATTGAATGTAATTTCATTTGGGGGGGTTACCATTGATGCCAGCCTAATTGGAGAATATATTTATAATCAAAACTATATCGTTGCAGTCGCTGGCCCTTGCTTATCTTCTTGTGCCAATTACCTTTTTGGATTTTCCAAGAATAGAGTTTTTTTAAAAGATGGCTATGTCGGATTTCATGGTAATCATACGGCCGCGGTCAAAGAAGCAGGGGGTATTGATAAATTTCTCGATACTATTAAGAAAAACTTTAAAAAAGTAAAAACAAGCGATGAGAAATTAAATAAACAAGAAGTCGAAAAAATTCTTACTCGCATCAAAAGTGAAAATATTGAAGTTATGGAAAAAGAGAAAAAATACTTTTCTTACCATTCTATTCCTCAATCATTTTTTGATAAGACACAGGAGCCCCAAAAGGGCTATGAGGGTGATGAAAGTTCTATAGATTATATCGCCCTGTATCCTAGAGTAAGTGCTTTGGAATCCTTAGGGTTTAAAATTACCTCTGGTGAGCCTAATCTCTGTCGTGCTCAAAACTTAATTAGTAAAATTAGGAAGAAACAATCTGCGATATTAATCGCTCACTAGCTTGAATATGTGCTAGGAAGTCGTATTACAAATGCCTGAACCGAGCTTACGGATATAAGTCGTTTAAAAACTAACGGTTGAAAGTTCTATATGCTTGTACTTGAAGGGTTGAGTGCGGTGCAGTCCACCATTAAGGGAGAAGAGGCCATAAAAAAGCCATCTTAGAAAGACGGCTTTTCTTTTTTGTGGGTCATGCTGGATTTGGTTTCATGCGGTCGGCATCGTGCCTCCCTTTTCGACCCGGCTCAGTCGCTTCCATTCGCTTCACGCTCACTCTTCGCCTAGCGGCGCGCTCCTTTACTTCAAATCCAACAATCCCCAAAAAAAAACCTCTCAGAATATTCACTTACGTTCATATCCTAAGAGGTTTTTCTGGTGGGTCATGCTGGATTTGAACCAGCGACCATCCGGTTATGAGCCGGAGGCTCTAACCAACTGAGCTAATGACCCTCAATTGATAGGGAACTAAAATAACTTAACTGTCCTCGGTTGGTAAAGTGTCGAAAGGAGCTTTCGCGTGCTAAGATCTCAATATGTCGAAAAATTTTTGTCGCTATTCAGCAACTGGAAATACATTTCTCATTTTTGATAACCGAAGCGGTGAGTTATCAGACCTTCCGAGAGAGACCTATGCCTCTTGGTGTAAGGATCACCAAGTGGATGGCCTACTTTTTGTGGAGCCTCCGCGGGGAGAAGATTTTGATTTTCACATGCGCTATCTGAATGCTGATGGTGGAGAGGTGGAGATGTGTGGTAACGGAGCACGAGCGATTCTTCACTTTGTTTCCCGTGAATTAAAAGTCATCCCCAGAAAAGACTCTTATCAATTCAGTACTCAAAAGGGAGTTTATTGGGGCAAAGGAAGTGAAAATTTTCCCGTTCAAATGACGGAAATTTATGATTGGAATAAATTTAATGTCTCCGACCTTTTTTCGTCCTCATTTTCTTACTATCTCAATACAGGTGTGCCTCATACTATTTTTGAAGTTGATTTCCTTAAAGAAGTTGATCTTCAAAAGATAGGCTCTGAAATTCGATATAACCCCCGCTTTGAAAAGGGCGTCAATGTGAATTTCTTTAAAGTAATAAAACCAAATGAAGTCTCCATGCGTACCTATGAAAGGGGAGTTGAGGGGGAAACACTTAGTTGCGGAACTGGTGCAACTGCGGTTGCTCTCTCTCTAGCAAAGGAGAGGGGCTGGGATTCTCCTATTAAAGTTCACGTACCTGGAGGAGAGCTTTCTATTTCTTTTGATTGTGATTTTGAAAAAGTCTATTTGGAAGGACCTGTCGATTTGTTAGAAAGAAGCTCTTTAGCATAAAAAAGCGCGAGCCCTAAAAATGCGCCCAAGGAATTACCCAGCATATCGCCGTAGGAAAAACCACGTCCAAAATAAGGCTGGATTATCTCGACCAAAATACCTTGAAGAATGAGACCTACTAAAACCTTAAGAGAGGAAAATCCTGTTAGGCGAAAAGCACTATAAAGAAACAAGTAGATAAGCGCGTGAATTTCGGCATGACCCGAGTTCTCGATAAGTTCGATATCACTCTTAATAGGAGCTAAGAAAGCGATTAGGGCGAAGGTGTTGGCAATCCATGCATAGATCGGGGATAATTTGAACATGACTTATTTTAAGCCTAGCTTGCTCATTTTATTAAGCCTTTTTTGTCTTCAATCAAAGGCGCGTCTTTTTATGGATGTCTCCATTATTAATAAGAAAGGGATTGATAAAGGTCTCACCTTAGGTAGTGAACTTCACTCTATTGAAGAAGTGAATAATAGAGAAAATATCGTCCTGAAAATGAGATCTGGTATTCAAGTCATTCTTCAGGCTAAATTTGCAGAACTTGAAGAGCTTTCTCAAGAAGAGATAAGCTACGGACCTAGTTCAAAAGTAAGAATTACGGGAAAGATTCTTAATGCTCAGGGAAATGTTATGAAAGACTTTTCTGAATCCCCCCTTTTTATCCCTTTGGAAGAATCCTCAAAGGTTGTTCATTCTAAAGATTCTCAGTTAGTAGAAGTTTCCTTGCGGCCTCACCTTAAGTGATGAGACTTGATCAAGCGCTCGTTGAAAAAGGCTTGGTTGCCACTCGCTCCCAGGCCCAGCAACTGATCAAAGATGGTCAGATAAAAGTTAATGGGGAAGTTATTCAAAAGGCGAGTCTCAAAATAAAGGAAAGCGATATTTTAGTCGTGAGTAAAGATAATCTGTGGGTTGGAAGAGGCGCAGAAAAACTAGCTGGAGCCCATGAAGACTTTAATCTCTCTTTTGAAGATAAAGTGGTCGGTGATATGGGAGCTTCGACAGGAGGCTTTGTTGAGTATTCTCTTTTCCATGGGGCTAAGAGAGTTTTTGCCGTCGATGTCGGCCATGATCAATTGGCACCCAAACTCAAAGAGGACCCAAGGGTCGTCAATCTTGAGGGCACAAATATCAAAGAAGGCCTTGATCTTGAGGAACCTTGTGACTTGGTTGTTGTGGACTTAAGCTTTATCTCTTTAAAACTTGTTTTGGATCCAATCTTAGCCGTTTTAAAAAATGGTGGAGAATATTTATTCTTAGTAAAACCCCAATTTGAAGTAGGAAAAGAGGCCCTAGGTAAAAAAGGACTCGTTAAAAATAGTGAAGCAATAGATAAAGTTCTTATTGAAATAGAAAAGCTTCTTTTAGAAAAAGAAGCTCCTTTGTTGAAAAAAGCCCCTTGTCGGGTTAAAGGCAATAAGGCGGGAAACCAAGAATATTTTTTCTACGGTAAAAAAGAAAAGAGGGAACCATGAAAAAAATCTGTGTGTTCTGTGGATCAAGCGCAGGAAGAGAGGACTCATATATCAGTAGCGCATGGCAGCTAGGCCAAGAGATGGCAAAAAATAAGATTGGTCTTGTTTATGGGGGAGCCTCTATTGGTGTGATGGGTGCTATTGCCGATGGCTGCCTGGAAAAGGGTGGAAAAGTTTGGGGAGTGATTCCTCAATCCATTATTGATCTTGAAGTAGGTCACCAAAACTTAACCGGACTTGAAGTTGTGGAGGACATGCATACGAGAAAGGCAAGAATGTATGAGCTCTCTGATGCCTTCTTCGCATTGCCGGGGGGATTTGGCACTTTGGATGAACTCTGTGAGATCATGACATGGAATCAGCTCGGTTATCATAATAAGCCTTGTTACATTATTAACGAAAATGGCTTTTTTGATTACCTGTTGCAGCATTTTAAGCATGCCAATAAAGAAGGTTTTGTCAGTGACAAGCATATGGAGATTTTTATTGAGTGCTCCTCAGTGGATGAAGCCTTGAAGGATTTTCTACAACGCTAAATTCTTAGGTGGAGAAATTGCCAGATTTACCCCTATGTCTTATACTGCAAATCAAAAAAGTATCTAACTCTTTGATTTTTCGAAGTTCCTAGGAGAGCTCTGTATGGCCAGGCTGATCTATTTTCTTGCCTTTGTAATTGGACTTGTTCTTGTCATGAATATTTCAAAATACCAAAAACAAGAAGTTTCTAATGAGAAATTTGATTTCAAAAAGGTCGCAGAAGCTAACCTGAAAAAGAAAAAAGAAATTGAAGAGCTTTTGAAACCCAAGGTTGAAGAGAAGCAAGAAGTTGTCGTTGTTAAAGAAGGACCTCTTGTTGAACTGACAACACCTCAACTTCAAGCAGGGCATGATCTTTATAAGAAATGTATTGCTTGTCATGGAAAGAGGGGAGAAGGAAAGAAAGGTCAAAAAGCTCCTGCTATTGGTGGTCAATTTGACTGGTATATCAACAAGCAAATCACTGCTATGCAAACTGGCGAACGTGTTAATAAGGTTATGATGCCTTATATTTCTCGTCTTTCCCCAGAAGATGTAGCTAATCTTTCGACTTATATTTCAAAACTTCCCCACATGGGACAGAAATAAAAAAAGGCCGCGATTGCGGCCTTTCTTTTTTTAACACCTAGTCTTTCAACCCAATTATTACATTGAACCGGCGTTGTTGAAGATGCTGTTCACTGATCTACCTTCAATACTTCTTACGTGAAGGAGAACCTTGTCAGACTGGAGCTTGCTTGGAACACGAACTTCATATTCAAAGGGCACCATCTTCATTGGGCAGTGATCAGAGATTTGCTTCATTTTAGGAAGGATACTGTAAACATTTTTTTCGTTGTCGAGGATTTCGATTTCGTCGAGAACGAAACAGTCACTTGGGTTGTACCCTTTTAAAACAACATCTCTACTGCCTGGATTTCTGTCGATGTACTCAACTGCTGCATAAACATGATCGTCAACGGCATCTGAGGAAGCCTCTGCCACACTCAGTTGTGCTCTATTTTCATAGATTGATTTACCGTTCACAACGATGTCATAAACACCTTTGTCGAGAACTCCGAGGTCGATAGCTTCTACAAAAGGAACGATCATCTCTGGGCAGTAAGGATTTGAGGCGTCGTACTTGAGAGAAACAATTTTAATGTCCACTTTACGATCCATCATCTTTACTATGGATTTTGGACGTTTGTGGCAAAGGTTGGGGAGATAACCGGCAATGACAACTTGGGAGTTGTCATTGGAGTCAAATCCTTTTGGTGAATAAACGTCTTCAATAGGCACCATGACTTCTACTGGAACTGAGGCTTCTGCGACAAGTCCAATGGCCATAAGGGCTATGAACACTCTCATAATAATACTTCTAACTTTCATGTCTTTTCTCCTGTTATTGGAATGAATTCCGTTTCTTAAGTTCGTACTCAGGATAGGGAAAACTAAACAATTTGCACTTGATTCATAACTCTTTTATTTATCTTTTTGAACATAAGAAAAGATGATATGGCTCATATAAATTTTGTTTCAATTTTATAAAAATGGTGGGACGAGGAGGAACTTGTGAAGTTCTTATTATTGATGACCTTATTGTCTGTACACGCTGAGCGCATTAATTACTGCCTTCCTGAGAGTGATTTACAATTTCCCCTGAGTTTTCAAAAGGGAATTGATAGTGCAACCGAAATGCGCGTTGAGCAACAAATTCAGCACTTTACTAAAGTTATGAAGCCAGAAGTGAAAAGGCTTACTGGAAAGGACCTTAAAGTTCAGTTGGATTGGGGTAATCCTCGCGTCAACGCAAGCGCCACCCGCGATGATGAAAACAACCCGGTTTTGATCCTCCTTGGAGGTATGGCGCGTCATCCACAACTAACTTACGATGGTCTTTATGGCATCCTTTGCCACGAGCTAGGACATTATTTAGGGGGGGCTCCTAAAAAGAAAAGAGGTCGCTCTGATAAGCTTTCTTGGTCAAGTGCCGAGGGACAAGCGGATTATTATGCAACTTCTAAATGCCTTCCCCTTATTTTCAAAAAGCCGCTCAAAAGTATAAACCCCAATGATGTTGCCGAGAAAAAGGAAGTGGATTTGGCTTTTGAAATTTGTCAGGGCGATACCGATTGTATTCGCATGGGATTGGCCAGCCTTTCGATGGCAAGGGTTTTCGCAAGTTTAAAAAATTATTATGATCTCCCTAGTCTCGATCTTCAGGACAGTTTCAATGTTTGGGAAACTGAGCTTGGTCATCCTCAGCCTCAATGTCGACTGGATACCATGAAGGCAGGGATTCTTTGTTCGGTTTCACCGATGGCCCCCTTTGACAATAAAGACCCAAGTGTAGGGGCTTGTTATTCTTTTAAAGACCTTGCCGGTGATGGGGAAAGACCCCGTTGTTGGTTTCAGCCACTTTCGAACCCTTAAAAAGGAGAGTTTCATGAATTTAGAGATTTCTTTTCGCCACATGGATCACACAGAAAGCATTGATGAAAGAATTAGAGATAAAGTTGATAACTTTGCTAAAAAACACCTTTCTCAAGAGGCAAGAGTGCAATGGACTTGCATGGTTGAGCATGGAGCTCACGAGTCAAAAGTGCATATCATGGATAGAGGACATGACTTTCACGTTAAGGCATCTTCGGATAATATGTATAAGACTATTGATCAGGCCATGGAAAAGCTAGGCTCCCAACTTGAAAATAAGGGGCATCACCCAGGCCATTGAAAAGGATTTCTATGACCAAGCACATTCTCACTCTTTGTTGTTTAATTCTAACAACAGGAGCCATTGCCAAAGATTATAAAAATACAAAAGAGGCCATGAATGAAATCTTCAAGGCCTTTGTTGATCTCGTTCCCTATGCTGGGAACGAGATGAAATTTAAAGATCCTAAATCTGAAGAGTACATTAAAGATCGCCTCTTAAAATTAAAGACAGCTTTTCAAAATGCGAAACACCTAAAAAAAATCAATACGCCGGGCTTTAGCCCAAGCTATGAAACCATAAGCCAACACCTCGACCAAACTTATGAAGGCTTTAGTATGAGCCAAAAGTCTTTTGCGAGAAATCGACTTAAGGCAACGGCAGAGATGTGTATTTCATGCCATACCCAACTTCCCAAAGGAACATCAAATACTTTTCGTTCTCTATCAAAAGTGAGTCGCTCCACCTTTGATAACGACTATGAGTATGCTGATTACTTATTTTTAATTCGAAATTACACGCAAGCAGCTCAATATTATCGTCAAGAAATTTTAGGGCGTATAAAGAAAAATACAGAACTTAGAAAAATTCAAAAGTCGAATACGGCCGTCTTCATTGATTTTACTATTGAAAAGTCTCTGGAAAGGCTGGTCACCATCTACACCAAGGTTTTTTACAAACCAGAAAAAGCTTTAAAAGAAGTTTTAGCCCAAAAATCAGTAGAAGGAATGCCAAGGAATCTTGTTAAAAAGCTTGATGATTGGAAAGAAGATCTTGAAAAGTGGGAAAAAAGAAAAATTTCTGAATTTAAAAGTGAGAAAGACTTAAATAAGTTTCTTTCTCAATATGTTGAAGGAGAAATTAATCAAATTTCTTCTCATGTAGACCTTCTCGTTATTTCTGGTTTTCTTTATCGCTTTTTAAATAAATACCCCAACACACCGGCTGAACCGAAGGTCCTTCTTTTTCTAGGTTCAATTGATGAAGTTCTGAATCACAGCTATTTTTATTCATTATCGGAAATTTATCTTAAAAGATGCATTACAAGATTCCCAAAGTCTTCTTATGCGAAAAAGTGCTTTCAAAAGTATAAAGATCAAGTTGAATTTGGTTATACCGGAACAGCGGGCACTAATATCCCTGACGAAGAACAGGCGGAACTTGCTCGCCTTAAGAAAATTCTAAACAACGCTAAATAACAGAATAACACTTCCAATAGGAAGGAGTGCGATAACGCTGATAAGGAGAAAGTAAAAGAGAGCACCTTCAAGATCGAGCTTTTCTTTGCCCTCACTATCAGTGACAACTGGCTTGTTCATAAGCTACCACCATTCGATATGAAATTGTTATGAGACCTAATGTAATAAGGGAGAGACTTGCCATTTTTGGCCAAGCCTCTCTTATTGGTTTAATGAGTTTTGAGAGGATACTGGGGGCAATAGTTAGGGCAGGAATTGTTCCTAGTCCAAAGGCCATCATGCCAAGTGCACCGTAGTAAGGGTTTTGTAAAATGGCGAAACTTAAGAGAACACCATAAAGGAGTCCACAAGGAAGTAACGCTGAAAGAAAACCTGTCAAAAAACTTCTTCTCGTGCCTTCTTTAAGATTAAAAGAATAAATGAGCCATTTTTTACTTACTTTTTCAAAAGCTTTGGGAAGTGAAAGAGACAGGTGAGAGCTTCCAAGGCTTTTGACTCCAAGGTAAATGAAAACGATGCCCATAAGAACACTAGGGATAATCTTGAGATAAGGATTATCACTGATAAGGCTAAAGCTAGCTCCAAAAATGCCGGCAATTAGGCCAAGAAGGCCATAGCTAGTTAACTTTCCCAAGTGATAGGAGATAAGCCCTTTTTGAGTTTGACCACAGCTGGTTGCGAAGGCACCACACATACCAACACAGTGGAGACTACCAGCAAGACCTGCACTAAAACCGATGCCAATGATGCCCCATAATGATGCTTGAGAAAGATTAATTAAGAGGTCCGACAAGCTTTACCTCCTTTTCTAATAAAACAGTTTTACTCTCATCCATAAATTGAATGGTGATCGACCTAGAACCAGCCTTTAAAATTTCAGGGGAAAACTTAAAGTGAATGATACTATTTTTTGAGCGCCCGCCATTAATCGTGAAGGGATTCTTTGGCGTCACAAGCTCTACCCCTGGGTTGTCCTTTATTTTCATGAAAACTTCAATTTCTTTTTTATTTTTAAAGTCTGTTCTTACTCGATAAAGGTTTAGCACTTCTTTTTGTCCATCGGAGAGAGTGGTCTCACGATAGGGAACCCCTGTACCTCTGATAAAAGTTGCCTTGAGATTTCCTGATTGGGAAATACTATAGATTAAAATGGAGACAACCGCTGTAATGGCGGCAAGGTAGATGAGAGAGCGAATTTTAATCGTTTTTTTCTCTTTGCCTTCAAAACCATTTTCACTGTCGTAGCGAATAAGGCCTGTTTCTTTGCCCACTTTAAGCATAATTTCATCGCAAGCATCGATGCATTGGGTACAGGCAATGCATTCAAGTTGAGTGCCTCGACGGATATCAATTCCTGTAGGACACGCTTTTACACAATGGTAACAATTGATACAGTCACCCTCTTGTGAGCGCTCCACTTGGCCTCTTCTTGGTTCACCTCTTTTGACATCATAACCAACCACAAGAGAGTCCTCATCCATCATCACTGATTGAAGACGTCCATAGGGACAAGCGATGATACAAAACTGTTCTCTAAACCAGCCAAAGTCAAAAAGAAAAACTCCCGTAATAAAGAGCATGATGAAAAAGAGAGTCATATGCTCTGCTGGCGGAGACATCGTAATCCAGAAAAGTCTTCGCGCCCCAACAAAGTACCCAAGAAAGGAATGGGCGATATGAAGAGAGGCAATAAGAAAGAGAGTCCATTTTAGACTTTTTTTCCAAACTTTTTCAAAACTGAGGGGTGAGGCATCTAGTTTTTGTCGTTGACGGGATTTACCCTCAACCCATTTTTCAATTTGTCTATAAATAGTGTCGATAAAGACAGTTTGGGGGCATGCCCATCCGCACCACACTCTTCCCCAGATACTTGTGATAAAGCCCATTGTGAAGACAAAGGCCAATAAAACGAGAAGGAAGAGGGGAGCATCATGGGCATAAAAGGTCATTCCAAAAAAGGTAAACTCCCTGTGGGGGATATCAAGAAGAATGATTTGTTTACCTTTGTAATGAATCCAAGGCAAAATGAGATAAAGACCGATAAGAAACCAATAAAAAAGTTTCCTTCGGTTTCTCCAAGGACCTTTAACATCTTCAGGATGAAGGTAAACTCGATGACCATGCTCATCTGTGGTGCTTAGTCTTTCTTCATGGAGATCAAATCGATTTTTACTCATATAAATAATTCCTTAAGGGAGCTTTTCCCCTTGAGGTTCTTTGCCAGGAATGTTGGTGCCTTTGACGGAAAGAACAAAGTGAACGGCAGCGTAAAGCTCCTCTTTAGAAAGCATATCTTCCCAAGCGGGCATACCGTTGTCTTCATTACCTCTTAGAATGAAGCCATAAAGAGTGCCTGGGTTTGTGTCTTGAACGTTAATCCAGTAAGCATCGGTCAGGTTGGGACCAATATCGCCTTTGCCCTTTTCTTCGTGGCAAGAGAGACAGTTTTCCTCATAAACACTTGCGGCAAGCTGGTCTACATTCTCTCCTTGTTGCCACGTTTTAAAGTCTGCCTCGTCAAAGTTTCCTGTGAGCTTTCTTTGCTCCTCGCGAACTTTTTCAATAGCGGCCATTTCTTGCTTAAATTCATCTTTTAAACTGGGGGCTCCAGCATAGTTATAGAAATAAATATAACCTGCAGCGAAGACGATGCCACCGATAAAAGTCCAAACCCACCAAGCGGGTAGGGGATAATCGAACTCTTCGATTCCATCATAGTTATGATCGAGGAGGAGTTTTTCCTCCTCTTCGTTTATAAGGATATTATTGGCTTTCGTTTCTTTTCTATTCATCTCTTTACTCCTGCTCTCTTTGAAACCGGATGCCCCTCGCTAAGAGGCAAGGAGCCAGCATCTTCATAGAATTGTTTGCTATCTTTTCGAAATGTCCAAAAAAGAACAAAAACGAAAATACTTAGGAACATAACAAAGGCAACGACTGTTAAGTCGGTCCAGGCAAAATTACTTAGTACTTGCGACTTCATCTTCCCCTCCTAAGTCAGTTCCTAATCTTTGAAGATAGGCAATTAAGGCAATGATCTCTTTATCAACCATTTTTGGATCAACTCCATCAGCAACGAGTTCTTGCATAATTTTTTCTGCCTGAGCTTTTGCTGTACGGGTTGAGTTTTCAATCTCAGAATCGCTATAAGGAGCGCCAAGAGCTGCTAGTACACTCATCTTCTTCTCAATGGTGCTGTACTTAATCTTCTTTTTATATAGCCATGGGTAGTTCGGCATAATCGACCCAGGAGTAACGTCCCTTGGGTTTAACATATGACGATAGTGCCACATGTGATTGTACTTACCGCCTACTCGATGGATATCGGGACCAATTCTTCTTGAACCCCATTGAAAGGGACGGTCATAAACATATTCACTCGCTTCACTGACGCGACCATAACGAAGTTGCTCAGCGGCCATAGGACGAACAAGTTGACTATGACATACATAACAGCCTTCACGCACGTAAACATCTCGACCGACTACTTCGAGAGGTGAGTAAGGTCTAACCTTGGCGTTTTTGACGATGAATTGGTTTGAAACCAAGGAGGGAACAAGTTCTATAATAGTACCTACTAAAATGGCGACAAAGGCTAAAACTGAAAACACAAGTGGAAGCCCTTCGAGTTTTCTATGGGAACCTCCGTGCTCATCAAGAGGTGAGGCACTAAGGGGAGCCGCTTTAAAAACATCTTCTTCACTAGCTTCTTTAGGTGCTGCTTGAATAGTTTTAAATACATTATAAACAAGAAGAATAAAACCAAAGAGGACAAGAGTTCCACCACAGGCTCTTACCCAATACATGGGAAGAATCTTAACTACGGTTTCAACAAAGTTGGGATAAACAAGTTTTCCAGTCTCATCAATGGCACGCCACATAAGACCTTGGGTGATACCAGCAGTCCACATAGACATGATGTAAAGAAGAAGTCCAATGGTTGCTGACCAAAACTGAATATTGGCGAGACGATCAGAGTAAAGTTTTGTTTTCCACAGTTTAGGTACAAGGAAATAAAGCATGCCTGAAGTAAGCATGTAGTTCCAACCAATCGTACCAGAATGAACGTGTCCTACAATCCAGTCTGTAAAGTGAGCTAAAGAGTTTACTGACTTAATAGAAAGTAAGGGACCTTCAAATGTCGACATTCCATAAAAAGTAACAGCGGTCGCGAGAAATTTAAGAACGGGCTCTTTTCTCACACGGTCCCAAGCTCCTCTAAGAGTAAGAAGACCATTGATCATCCCACCCCAAGAAGGGGCCCAAAGGGCAACTGAGAAGGCCATTCCCAAGGTCTGAACCCACTCTGGAAGAGTTGAGTAAAGGAGGTGGTGAGGGCCGGCCCAGATATAAACGAAAATCAAAGACCAAAAGTGAATGATTGATAGGCGATAGGAATAAACGGGACGATTAATGGCCTTAGGAATGTAGTAATACATGAGACCAAGAAAAGGCGTTGTCAAAAAGAAAGCAACAGCATTGTGCCCATACCACCATTGAACGAGAGCGTCTTGAACACCAGCAAACACAGAGTAAGATTTCATGAAACCTACTGGAATGGCGAGGTTGTTGACAACGTAAAGTAGGGCAACGGTCACAATCGTTGCAATATAAAACCAAATGGCGACATAGATATGTCTTTCACGGCGATTTTTTAGCGTTAAAAAGAAGTTCACACCAAAAGTAACCCAAACGACAGCCACTAAAATATCTAACGGCCATTCAAGTTCGGCATATTCTTTGGCAGAAGAAATTCCCAGAGGGAGAGTAATGGCAGCACCAACGATAATAATTTGCCATCCCCAAAAATGAATCTTTCCAAGGAGGTCGCTGGCCATCCTCGTTTTGAGAAGTCTTTCTGTTGAATAGTAGACTCCAGCAAAAATAGCATTACCAACAAAAGCGAAAATCGCGGCATTGGTATGGAGGGGGCGTAGACGACCAAAAGTAAACCAAGGGAGGTCTAAATTGAGACGCCATTCAGCTAGCTGAAAAGCAATCCAAACACCTAAGAAGAGGGCGACAACCCCCCAAATCAAAGTAGCAATGACAAACATCTTCGTCAGCTTGTCATTGTAGGAGAAAGACTCGAGGTCTTTTTCCGGTACATTAGCAACCGTACTCATAATTCCTTCCTTTCTGTATGAGATTGATTCTTATTATTTTCAT
>JASBRV010000042.1 GCA_030149295.1 Bacteriovoracales bacterium
GAATGAAATTATCTTGGGCGTTGGAATGTTTACCGTGGTCATCTTGGCCCTGGTTCTCATTATCCTATTAGCGAAATCAAAGCTCGTTGCTTCAGGACCCGTGACTCTCAACATTAACGGTGAAAAAGATGTTCAAGTAGCCGCTGGAGGGAAGCTTCTCAATATCCTCGCTGATCAAAAGCTTTTCGTCAGTTCAGCCTGTGGTGGCGGTGGTACCTGTGGTCAGTGTACTGTTAAAGTCCTAGAAGGTGGGGGAGAGATCCTTCAAACAGAGATGTCCCATATTTCTAAAAGAGAAGCCAGAGAAGGTGTTCGACTTTCTTGTCAGGTTACGGTCAAGCAAGACATGAAAGTTGAGGTACCAGAAGAGGTCTTCGGTGTTAAAAAATGGGAATGTAAAGTTCGCTCAAATGAGAATGTCGCTACTTTTATCAAAGAATTAGTTCTTGAGCTACCTGAAGGAGAGGAAGTTCCTTTTCGTGCTGGCGGTTTTATTCAAATTGAAAGACCTGGTGGTCTTAACATTGATTACAAGGACTTTGATATTGAGGATGAGTATCGCGAAGATTGGGATACCTTTAACTTGTGGCAATATAAGTCTTATGTAGAAGAACCGACGATTCGTGCTTATTCTATGGCAAATTATCCCGAAGAAAAGGGCATTATTATGCTTAATGTCCGTATTGCCTCTCCTCCGCCGAGAAATCCTAATGTTCCTCCAGGGAAGATGTCTTCTTATATTTTTAATCTTAAGCCAGGTGATAAAACGACAATTTCTGGTCCCTTCGGAGAATTTTTCGCTAAGGATACCGATAAAGAAATGGTCTTTGTTGGCGGTGGAGCCGGAATGGCGCCTATGCGCTCTCATATCTTTGATCAGTTCCGTCGTATTAAAACAGATCGAAAGGTGACTTTCTGGTATGGAGCAAGATCAAAGAGAGAGATGTTCTACGTTGAAGATTTTGATATGATTCAAAAAGAGAATGATAACTTTACTTGGCATGTGGCCTTATCGGACGCTCTTCCTGAGGATGACTGGGATGGATATACTGGCTTTATTCATCAGGTTTTGCATGATGAGTACCTTAGCAAACATCCTAACCCAGAGGATTGTGAATACTATCTCTGTGGGCCTCCGATTATGAACAAGTGTGTGATTGATATGCTTGTTGGACTTGGAGTTGAGCGCGAAGATATCATGCTTGATGACTTTGGTGGATAAATGATTCGAAAACTTTATTTTTCACTTAATACAATGGCCCTAGCACTGCTTGGGCCTTTGCTTTTTTCAGGGTGCCTTAATTCAGGGGGAGAACTTCTTCATCTTAAAGGGCGCACTATGGGCACCCAATATAATGTGAAGTTTTATTCAACCAAAGATATTAGTGATCCTTCTAGTGCTCAAGAGGAAGTCGATGCTTTGCTTAAAAAAGTAAACGAAGAAATGTCCACTTATCTTAAAGAGAGTGAGATTTCCTATTTTAATCAAACCGATCGCTTGGGTTGGCTAAAAATTAGTGAAGATTTTTATAAAGTAACGGCCTTTGCCTTGGATTTGGCCAAAAAATCTGATGGAGCTTTTGATCCGACAATTGGACCTTTAGTTAATCTTTGGGGTTTTGGACCTGGTGGAGAAAAGAAGATTCCTGAAACAGAGGAAATCGAAGCGGCAAAAAAACGAGTTGGCTTTGATAAGATACTTCTCAATAGCGAAACCAGTGAAATTAAGAAAAAGGTTCCAGGTGTTTATTTGGATCTCTCTTCTCTCGCAAAAGGTTTTGGAGTTGATAAGGTCTCTGATTTTTTAGAAGAGAAGGGTGTCAAAAGTTATATGGTTGAAATTGGTGGTGAAGTGAGAACACTCGGCCAAAAAGAGGATAAAAGTCCTTGGAGAATTGCCATTGAAGCGCCCCATCCTTCTAATCGAGGGGAACGCTATCAGAGAGTCTTAGACCTCAGAAAAATGAGTCTAGCGACAAGTGGAAGTTATCGAAATTTCTTTATGGAAGATGGAAGAAAGTATTCACACACGATTAATGCCAAAACGGGGCGGCCAGTGGCCCATACTCTGGCGAGTGTTTCTGTGGCACATCCAGACTCTTGTATGCAGGCAGATGCCACGGCAACAGCTCTGATGGCCATGGGAACAAAAAATGGTCTGGCCTTTGCCGAGGAACAGGGGATTGCTGCCTATTTTGTTTTCAGGGAAGATGGACAAGTTGAAAATAGCTTTGTAACTAAAGAGACGAGTGCTTTTCAAAAGCTTTTTGGTGCTGAGAAATCAAAAGAGGTCATAAAATGACGAAAATTCTCCTTCTTTCTCTTCTCATTGTTGGTCTGGCCATTTTTGGCATGGCCATTGGTGTGATTCTTAGCAACCGTAAATTACAGGGTTCTTGTGGTGGTCTTGGGGCTATCATGGGAGAAGACTGCTTGTTCTGCGATAAAAAAGAAGAGTGTGAAGAAGAAAAGAAAAGGGATGCTGCCATGAAAGCTCCTCTTGAAATCGATGAGAAATCAGGTCTCGTTCAACTGAAGAATCTCGTAGATTAGTCTCATTCATTTCATTCTTATTCAACGGCTCTTATCAAATACATTTGTTCATCACTAAAAAAAAGCTCTCTGGTTATATCTGTATTTCCAAACTTTATTTGATCTGAAACATTTTTCTTTGCCGAAACGGTTGGGCCTGCGATGATATCTACATCATATAGTGGATCTATTCTCTCTGGTGGTAAGGGCTTTTCTCTAAGTACCCTATTGGCATTTGTAAAATTGGTGAAGAGAACAGATCGTTCAGGATGGGAGGTAGGGTTGAGATTTCGTGGAAAGGTTATGGAGTTTCCTTGATCGATGATTTCTTTGAACTTTGCTTTAGGAATGATGAGTTGTAAGACGCTACTTGAGGTTCTATTTCCCTTTAATGACCATTCCTTAGCTTGGTCATAGTTGGTAGTGAAGTATAGTCCTTTTCCAAATTCACCATTTCCCCTTTCGAGGTCTGGTCCAGAGTCTAGAATTATTTTTGAGCTATCCATATCCGTTCCATGATAGAGAACGACGAAGTCTTGGGGATTTTCTTTAAAGTCCTCTAAAGTGATATTTCCTCTTGTTGTCGCTTGAGTGTTAGGCAGCTCTATAGTTTTTAGACTTGTGTCTTTTACAGAGGTTTTAACATGATAAAGAAAATCTTCTCCTGCAAGTTCATAGAGTTCTTTTACTCCGGGGGACTTGATGAGGTGAATCAAATGTTCTGGATCTTCAAGTTGATTTTTTGCAAAGCTTAGTTTCTCGTATTGAAAATTGATCAATTGGGAAAGCGAATCCTGGGGGTTGGCCGTAGTGCTAACTGCAAGACTAGCTCTAAGACATTCATCGCCCTGAATGGGTAGGTTGAGAAAGAGTATTAGGAATGTTGAAATTAAGCGACTTCTCATCAGTTTCTATTCGGTAAAAGAGAGCGATTGGGTAAGTCCTTGCTTAAGTCATTGAAATTATTGATGGTGGTCACTCTTTTCCTTTTTCATCCTCTTAATCCTATATAATGATGGGATGAGCTTAAAAAAAGGATTAGTTCTTACAGGTGGTGGAGCGAGGGGTGCTTATCAAGGAGGCGTTCTTAGTGGAATTTTAAAACTTTGCCATGAGCAGGGAATAGATTTTCCTTTCCAATACATTCATGGCATCAGTGCTGGCTCTATTAACAGTGCTTATCTTAGTAGTCTTCTCTATAGAAATAATCTTCTCGAGCTTGCTCAAAATCTAGAGTATCTTTGGTGCAATTTAAAAACAGATAATATCATCAATACGAGCCGCTTGAGTCTTACTCTTAATGGTCTTAAATGGATGAGAAGTTTGTCCTTAGGAGGGATTCGAGATACCAAGGAGTCCCTTTTTCTTCTCGATAATAGTCCTCTCAAAGAGTTCTTAATAAGCACCATTGAAATGGAGGGGATTAAAAAATCGATGGACAGTGGTCACCTCAAGTCGATTTCAATGAGTATGACTTCTTATTCTGAGGGTCTTTCGAGAACATTCTTTCAAGGATGCGATAGTATTGATGGCTGGAATCGAGTGAAGAGGGAAGGAAGGCGCATAGACAGTCTCACTCATGATCACATCATGGCCAGTAGTGCAATTCCTCTTGTTTTTCCACCAGTGAAAATTGGAGACTCTTGGTATGGTGACGGAAGTTTGCGTGACTACACTCCCTTGAGTCCTGCTATTAAAATGGGGGCGGATAAGCTTCTTGTCATAGGAGTGAGAAAGCGAGAGCAGCATGCTCGTTCAAGCAGTAATCCGACACCTGCAAAGATTTTAGGTACCATCCTTAATGGCATCCTTCTCGATGGACTTGATACGGATATTGAAAGGCTCACAAGAATTAATAAAACGATAAGCGAATTAGAAAAGCATAATCTCTCTCATAATGTTTCTTTAAAGAAGGTGGAGACTTTGGTCATCACCCCCTCAAGTATTTTAAGTGAGCATGTCGCGGATAAATTCTCTTTGTTACCAAGAACCATTCAATTTTTTATCAATGGTATCGGAGGAAAGAATGATTCAAGTGACCTTGTGTCCTATATTCTCTTTGAGGGCGCCTATACCAGTGAACTCTTTCGCTTAGGCCTTTCTGATGTCAAAGAGCAGAAGGGAGAGATCCTTTCTTTTTTAGAGAGTTAAAGGTCTCTTTTTTTATTGCTTTAGGGCTTTGAGGATTTCTTTCGCAAGTTCTTCATTCATCTTGGCGGAGGGATGTCTATCATGGGGGGAGATAATATAGCGCGGGTCTTTATCATCATACTTTCTTCCCTCTAAAACTTGAATTTCTCGTTTATTTAAATAATCTTTGAGTTTTTCATCTATTGAGGAAAGAGGATGAACATAAACAATAAACTTACCCTCTGGGAATTGAGAACGAAATTCTTTTTTACTTTCTTGGAGAATGTCGGCCACATAAGATAGGTCAAAACGACTCGCAGAGGGAAAGTCTCTATTGAGCACACCGACTTCATTGAGGTATTTAATTGCACTCAGAAATTTAGTCCTTAATGGTCGAGAGCTTGCCAGCGTTCCTTTTCTTATCAGGCGCCCATCTTGTTTTTCAAAATAAGGAGTGTCTTTGAGCCATGTCATATTCATGGCCGTGCCAATAGTCCTACGAGGATGAAGTGAGTGATAAACATAGACCAAAGTACCATTGGCAGCTTCCATTTCTTTATTAAGTTTTCTTTCTCTTAAAAGGCTTAGGAGCATGTGGGGCCCACTTCCCCCTATGGCATAATTATAAACATAGTAGTTACCAAAGGCGGCAAGGTAATTGCCAAGAGTTTCTTGGTCATTGAGGCCATTGCCATAAGTAAAAGAGCAGCCAAAGAGCATAAGAAACTTATCTCTTTTTTCTTCTTGGGGATAGGGAATCACTCTTCTTGAATATTGATCAAAACTGTATGTGACGTCGTAGAGAATCTCATTTTCTAGTCTCTCGATGTGACGTATTTCACTATTAGGTCTATGAATGTAGCCCATCTTGGGATGGGGCACGAACTCCGAGGGGCTATGAAGCCAATACTTGCCACCACCATGACCGAAGTCGGAGTTTTTAAACTTCTCAGGTAATGGCACCTTTAAAAAGTCTAAAATGACCTCTTCACTTATTTCAGTGCTTGCGAAACTTTGAAAGCATAGCGCCAAGGTCAGCAAAAGAAAAAGTAGGAAAGAGGGGACTTTGTTTGAACTCATGATTTGATTGTAATTCCTAAAGCTCTTTTCAGAAATGGAAAAGCCCAAAATTCAGCGAGCTCAGCCTCTCTCTCTCTATATAAGGTATTTTGAGGGAAAATTATGCCTCTTTAACGCACTTTATTTAATTTTGTTAAATAAAAATTTTTATATATTAAAAACTGATCATTTTTCCTATATTTATTAGCTTTTCATGCTGTTAAACTAGCCCTAGTATCAGAGTATTTGAAAAACCGACCATTTTGTACATAAGTACAAGAAAAGGAACGCCTATGAAACGCATCGATGACTTTTCTCACCTCACTGCGTCAGACAATCAGTATGTTGATGGTCTTTATGAAACTTACAAAAATAATCCCGACGAGCTCGACGAAAGTTGGGTGAGCTTCTTTAAAGGATTTGAGTTTCAAATGGGAGGCTCTTTAAGCGAAGGAGATATCTCCAGTGAAAAAATGCGAAAGGAGTTTAATGTCTTTCGCCTTATTCAATCTTTTAGAGCAAGAGGGCACCTTCTTTCTGACACAAATCCAATTCGTCCAAGAAGAGATCGTCATGCGCGCATTTCCCTGGAGGACTATGACCTCACTGAAGCCGATCTCAATCAAGGCTTTCTTTGTGGGGACTTTGTTGGTCTTGGAGCAGGGGCAACTCTACAAAGCATAATGGATCACTTGCGTACTATTTACTGTGGCAAAATTGGTATTGAGTATATGCACTCCAATAACACGGAAATTCGTCGATGGTGTCGCGATTATTTTGAAACGAAAGGAAAGGATATTAACTTTCCCATTGAGTACAAAAAAAGAGTTCTACGAAAGCTCAATAAAGCAGAGATCTTTGAGAATTTTCTGCAAAATAAATTCATTGGTCAAAAACGCTTTTCTTTAGAAGGAGGGGAGTCAACCATTCCGGCCCTTGATGCCATTATTAATAAAGGCGCAGAGGAAGGAGCTCGAGAATTTGTTATTGGTATGGCCCACAGGGGACGGCTGAATGTTTTGGCCAATACAATTGGAAAAACTTATGAGTTTATTTTTAAAGAGTTTGAAGGAGGCACGGTTGAAGATGCCTCTGCTGAGGGTGATGGAGATGTAAAGTATCACTTAGGTTATACTTCGATCTCTCAAGCGGCCGGTGGACAAGAGGTTTACTTAAAAATTCTTCCTAACCCTTCACATTTAGAAGCTGTAGCTCCTGTTGTTAATGGATATTGTCGCTCACAAGTCGATATTGAGTATAAAGGTGATGAGGAAAAAATTCTTCCGATTGTGATTCATGGAGACGCTGCTGTTGCCGGTCAGGGAGTTGTTTATGAGTCCCTTCAGATGTCTGAACTTCCAGGCTATCAGACAGGGGGAACCATTCACTTCATTATTAACAACCAAATTGGCTTCACGACAGATTTTGGCGATGGGCGCTCTTCTCAATATTCTACATCTGTAGCGAAGATGCTTGATACCCTTATTCTTCACGTTAATGGTGATGAGCCTGAGCATGTTTGCTTTGCTGCCGAAATGGCCGTGGCCTTTCGTCAAAAATTTAAAAAAGATGTTTGGGTGGATATGGTTTGTTATCGAAAGCATGGACACAATGAGGGCGATGAGCCCAAGTATACTCAGCCTCATCTCTATGGTCTTGTGGCCAAGCATAAAAATCCCCGTGAACTTTATATGGAAAAGTTGATTAAGCACGGCTCTATTGAAAAAGACCTCGCCAAGACGATGCAGGATGAATTCAAAAAGGAATTGAGTGATCGTTTTAATATGGTCAAAGAAAAAGAAATTCCCGAGCGTCGAAAAGGACCACACAAAGAGTGGCTTAATTTAAGATGGTCTAAGCCGGAAGACTTTTATGAGTCTCCTGATACTTCGGTTAAGAAAGCAGATCTAGAGAAAATTCTTGATGCCATAACAAAAACACCGGAAGGTTTTAAAACTCTTAGAAAGGCACAAAAGCTTCTCGACATGAGAAGAAAAGCCTATGAAAATGACCAGCTAGACTGGGCGACAGCTGAACTTCTGGCTTATGGCTCGCTTCTTCTTCAAAAATACAATATCCGTTTCTCTGGTCAAGACGTCATTAGAGGAACTTTCTCTCATCGTCATGCCAAGGTTTTTGATGAATTCACTAATGAGGCTTATTGTGGCCTAGATAATATTACAGATGATCAAGGAAAGATGGATATCTATAACTCTTTTCTTTCCGAATATGCGGTTCTGGGATTCGAATACGGCTACTCCCAAGGATCACCTTGGGCCCTCAATGTGTGGGAAGCACAGTTTGGAGACTTTTCTAATGGTGCTCAAATCATGATCGATCAATTCATCTCTGCGGCAGAAAGTAAGTGGCGCCGCATGAGTGGTCTTGTTCTTCTTCTTCCTCACGGATATGAAGGCCAGGGACCTGAGCACAGTTCAGCGCGGCCAGAGCGTTATCTTCAGCTAGCTGCTGAATATAATATGGTTGTTGCCAATTGCACGACACCTGGAAACTTCTTTCATATGATTAGAAGGCAGCTTGCTTGGGAATTTAGAAAACCTCTTGTTGTCTTTACTCCAAAGTCACTTCTTCGTGATCCTCGTTGCGTGAGTTCCGTAAAAGAGCTTACTGATGGAAAGTTTCAAGAAATCATTGATGATGATTTTTGTGATCCTAAAAAGGTAAAGAAAGTGCTCTTTACTACAGGAAAGATGTATTACCACCTCATGGAAAAACAACGCCAAGATGACCGTAAAGATGTGGCCATTGTTCGCCTTGAGCAGATCTATCCCCTCGTTGATGCCAAAGTGAAGGCGATTAAGGACAAGTATAAGAAAGCTTCCTTTATTTGGGTTCAAGAGGAGCCTTACAACATGGGGGCATGGACTTATCTTCTCAGATGGAGAGAGCTCTTTGCTGACTTTGAATGTATTGCGAGAAAGTCTTCTGCATCTCCCGCAACTGGCTTCGCCAAAGTCCATCAAAGAGAACAAGATGAAATTATCAATAAAGCGTTTTCATAAACTAAGGAAATAATCATGAGTATCGAAATTAAAATCCCAAGTATTGGTGAATCGATTACAGAAGTGACTCTTACCACCTGGCTCAAAGAAGATGGTGAGTATGTAGAAGAAGGTGACATTCTCTGTGAGATTGAATCTGACAAGGCAACTGTTGAACTTCCCGCTGAGGAGAGTGGTGTTCTCACTCGTTCAGTGGATGAAGGAACTGACCTTGAAATTGGAGCTGTGATTGGTTCCTTAGCTCCAGGTGAAGGGGCGCCGGCCAAGAAAGAAGAGTCTGCCCCTACAAAAGAGGCTGAGTCCGCTGCGCCTAAAGCAAGTGGGGCACCATCAGGTGGAGATAAGAATTATCCAAGCCCCGCTGCAAGAAAGATTATGGATGAAAAAGGCATCAGCGCTTCTGATGTTAATGGAACGGGAAAAGACGGACGCATTACTAAAGCGGATGCCATGAGTGCAGAGAAGTCAGCTCCGGCCCCAGCCCCAGCTAAGGAAGCTTCTAAACCTGCGCCAGCAATTGAGGCCCAAGTTCCTTCCCAAGGAGGAGAGAGAGGTGTACGCAGAGAGAAAATGTCTCGCCTAAGAAAGACAATTGCTTCTCGTCTTACGGAGGCTAAGAATTCAACGGCTATGCTTACGACTTTTAATGAGATTGATATGCATTGGGTGATGGATCTTAGAAAAAAATATAAAGAGCAATTTAAAGAAAAGCATGACATCGGTCTTGGTTTTATGAGTTTCTTTACTAAGGCTTGTGCAATTGCCCTTAGTGAAGTACCTGGAGTGAATGCCATGATTGATGGTGATGAAATTATCTATCATGACTACGCGGATATTGGGATTGCTGTATCCACACCAAAAGGACTCGTTGTTCCTAATGTGAGAAATGCTGAATCTCTAAGCCTTGCCCAGATTGAAAAAGAAATTAAGCGTCTTGCTTTAAAAGGACGTGACGGGAAACTCACTCTCGATGAAATGAGTGGAGGAACTTTTACTATTACCAATGGAGGAGTTTTTGGCTCTATGCTTTCGACTCCCATTATTAATATCCCTCAATCAGGAATTCTCGGTATGCACAATATTGTTGAAAGACCAGTGGCTATCAATGGTCAGGTGGTTGTTCACCCAGTGATGTATACGGCCTTGAGCTATGACCACCGAATTGTTGATGGGAAAGAATCGGTTACTTTTCTTTATCGTATTAAAGAATTGATCGAGGACCCGGCCAGAATGCTTTTGGACGTTTAAGGAGTCATTTATGAGTAAAGAATATGATGTCGTAATTATTGGAAGTGGTCCTGGTGGATATGTTTGCGCTATTAGATGTGCCCAGCTTGGAATGAAAACAGCGATAATTGAAAAGTACAAAACTCTTGGAGGAACATGCCTTAATGTTGGGTGTATTCCTTCAAAAGCTTGGCTTGACAGTAGTGAGAAGTACCATGAGCTTGTTCATCAATTTCAAGATCATGGAATCAACGCTAATAAGGTGGAAATAGATTTTCCCAAGATGAGTGAAAGAGTTCAAAAGGTTGTCAGTGACACCTGTGGTGGAATCGATTACCTCATGAAAAAAAATAAGATTGATGTCTATCGTGGTCATGGCTCTTTTGTTGATGCTCACACCATTAAAATCAAAGGTGATAAAGAGGAGAGTATTAAAGGAAAGAATATCGTAATCGCCACGGGATCAAAGCCTTCCAGTATCCCAGGGCTAAAGATTGATAAGGAAAGAGTCATCACCTCCACTGAAGCATTAAAGTTACCTAGTCTACCAAAAAGTATGATTGTTATTGGTGGGGGAGTCATTGGCTTAGAGATGGGTTCTGTTTTTATGAGACTTGGAACGAAAGTTTCTGTCGTTGAATACGCTGACTCTTGTATTGCCACGATGGATAAGGATATGGGGAAAAATCTCCAAAAGGTTCTTAAAAAAGAGGGTATGGAATTTTATCTTGGTCACGGTGTAACTAAAGTTGAAGGCCTAAAGACCAAAGCTAAAGTGACGGCAAAGGCGAAAAAAGATGACAAAGAAGTGAATTTAGAAGCGGATTATGTTCTTGTTGCCGTTGGACGTAAGCCTTATACAGATGGTCTTGGTCTTGAGAATATTGGCATCGAATTAGATGAAAGAGGTCGTGTTCCAAGTGATGATCATTTAAGAACAAAACATTCCCATATTTATGCCATCGGTGATGTGACCAAAGGCGCTATGCTGGCCCATAAAGCAGAGGAAGAAGGCGTCTTTGTTGCTGAACTTATGAATGGCCAAAAACCTCATATCAATTACCTTTTGGTTCCGGGAGTTGTTTACACTTGGCCTGAGGTGGCCAGTGTGGGTCATACTGAACAGCAATTAAAAGATCAAAAGATTGCCTATAAGACGGGAAGTTTTCCTTTTAAAGCTTCTGGTAGAGCAAGGGCTTCAAATGAAAGTGATGGTCTCATCAAAGTCCTAGCGGACAAGGAAACGGATGAGATCCTTGGCGTTCACATGGTGGGGCCTCGGTGTGCTGACCTGATCGCTGAAGCGGTTTTGGCCATGGAGTTTCGTGCTTCTGCTGAGGATGTCGCAAGGACTTGTCATGCTCACCCCACTTATACCGAGTCTTTTAAAGAGGCCTGTCTTGCCGCCACTGAAAACCGCGCTCTTCACATATAAGGGCGCGCCAGGCAAAAGTCTAAACTTTTGAAAGGCTAATAAAGTGAGAATTCGATAAGAATGGGGTTATGATCAGAGCTTTCACACTCAATGGCCTGAGCCTTAAGTGAAGATAGACCTCTGGTGAAGACTCTATCGAGTTTAAAACCCAAAAAGCTTTTAACAAGATTTAAATGATTAATTTTTAGCTCTTCAAGCTCTAGAGCTTTAGTTGCTGTTTCCAAGAGATTGTATCGACCCGGATTCCATGAATTAAAATCACCTGCCCATATCATAGGGCCACGAAAGTCTTTGGCCTTTTTGACGATTTCCTTTAATTGTTCTTCATAGGCCGTAAGAGTGACAAAGTTGATTCCATGAGTGTTAACGATGAGAACTTCAATTCCTTTAATGGATATTACCGTTAAAAGGCTTGTTTTTGGGGTATTGAGAATGGGCTCTGTTAAGTCAGAATGAATGGCTTCAGCGTAGGTTATGGGATACTGAGACGAGGTTAGGACTCCAAACCCTTTGTCTTTGAATTTAAATGCTTCACTAAAGTAGCAATCACTATCTTTCAGACAAGAGCTTGATTTCCATTCTTCATCGATAGTTGCCTCTTGAAAGAGAGCAATTGAGGGATGATATTTATTTTGAAATTTTTCAAATTCGGCAGAAAAATGTCTTTTTCCCTCCTTAAAGACATTCCAAAGAAAAAGAGAATGCGTATTTTGGTCTTTAGAAAAAGTAGAAGACTCTTTTTTTATCGAATACAAAGCCTCTTCTTCTGATGTCACAAGGTAACCAAAAGCTCCATAAATCATATTAGAAGAAAAAAGAAAAACAACAAGTGAAAGTATTTTACCCATAGTTTTTCGCCCTTATTTTAAGTTTAAGAGCACACGATAAGTGTTCTCTGCATACAAGGCTTCAGGATAAACATAGAAATTCCAATCCGTAATATTCTTCTTCAAAATATTAGCGTTATTCTTATGAAACCTATCGCCGTAAATCTTTAATGCTGGATTAATAAATTTATTTTCGAGTTCGGAGTTAATCCTCTTCATTTGCTCATTGTATTGAATGGCCTCATAAGCAGCACCAGCTTCCTCTAAGTTTCGAATGACATTTCGTAGACTTAAAGAGGCACTTGCAATGTGAATTAATTCTGCTCCTGTCGAGGTAAATGAGAATTGATCTGCATTTTCAACATATTGATCAAAAGTGAGATCTTGGTAATTTGAAAGGATGCTTAGGAGTTTATGATAGAGACTCTTTTTTGTCCGGTCATTATTATAGAAGATTTCATCATAGAGGCGAAGGAGGTCTGCTTCATCTTTAACACCGTTTTCTTCTAAATAGAGAACAGTTTGCTTTGCTTTTTTTATGAGTTGATAAATTTCAATTTTATCAACGCTTGAGGGGGCAAAGGCAGATTTAAAATCGAGATTAAGAGTTTTGGCCTTAGGGTCAACAAAGAGACCAATTTTCTTTGATCCAAAGCTTTGGTCCTTGAGAGGATAGAAATCCCAAATGGGACCGGCAATACGAGGATTAATCTGAAAGTAAATATCTCCATCAAGCGTGAAAACCTTAGCATATTGATTGAGGTGAATTCCTGCTAAAACAGTTTTTCCATTGTCTTCGCCTGATGCGTTAAGGTAAGGTCCAGCTATTTTTAAAATGAGCTTTTTTAAGTTCTTGCCAATGAGTCCAGATTCCAAGTTAACGTTTCCAATCATGGAATTGATCATCTTGCTGACAAAACTGGGGTTATCAACAGTTCTACCTAGAGTTTTAAGCTCCAAGCGAATGAGAGTGTCTCCAAGGAAAACTTCTTGCGGGTTTACACGGAGAAGCCTATTTTTAATATTTTCAAGTGGAATGGCACTTAAAGCGATTTTTGCCTTAAATGTCGCACGAGAACTTTTGACTTCATATTTTTCTGAATTGCCCCCAAAGAGGCTACCAAAAAAACGGCTTCCTAGTCCTCTTTCTTTTTTCTCAATAGAATTGAGGGAGAAAGAAAGATTGAGGTCATTACCTTGTGAGCTCAGACTTAAATCTTCTAATGTGTTAAAGCTCATTTCCTTGGGAGCACTCAGTTGAGAGTTTATTTTCTTTAGTTGCGGCTCTAAACTTGCCGTCAATATTGTATTAATTGTTCTTTTAAATTCGGCAAAGTCTACTTTGAGGGAATAATCGACCGGCGACTCATCACCAATCATCCCAGTTGTCCCTGTGAATTCTTCACTATCTCTTTTTTCAGGACGTTGGTAGAGGTGATTAATGTAGGTTTTTGTTCTTAATTGGTCACCAATCGCCAATTCAAAGTAGGTCTTATTAGCTGCCTTATCAAAGAGAGGTTCAAAGTTCCAAATCTGTAAAGTGTTCTCGGCATCACTAATTTTCTCACTAAATAGAGAAGGGCTTAAGTTAACTTGAACTCTACCTGTATCTTCATCATAACCAAGAAGCCCACTGAAAAATTGGGTCAGTTCTTCCTCTGCTAATTGAGCAGGGATTTCAAATAAGGGATTTTTAAGATCAAGTTCTGAAAATACGATTAGATCTTCTGGGACTTGATCAGGAGAATTACTGGTCCTCACTCGATTAAAAGTCTCTTTAAACTTTTCTATTTTTCTCTTTAACTCAAGTCTTTTTGCCTCTGGATCTTTCCCTTCTTCGCTTGCCCCCAGGGGATCGGTGATCAGATAGGTTTTGAGGATGTTCACCGTAACCATTTTTGTAAACTCAGACAGAAAGTTTCCTTTTTGAGTTTTTGGAGTAAGGACGACTCGGTTATTTCCCTCACCAACGGTGGCATTTCTTATATCAAGTTCAACAATACTCTGATCCCTCATAAATACCTCAAGGCTGAGTTCAAAGGGAAGAGAGCGTCCATAGGTATTTTCATCAAAACGCACGGGTGGTCCTGAAAAATCGATTCCACTGCCCTCAAGGCCAAGTTCAAAGAGGGTGTTGATATTGAGATTTACCTCACCTTTAACAACTACTCCTGGAAATTGAGGCGCTAAAACGACTTTTAATTTGGAAAAAAGAGGTTCATTATCAAATTCAAAGTCCCTAAAGAAATTTGTAAACTGATCGAGTGCCTTTTGAGAAAACCTCTTTGTCGCAAAAGGGAGGCTTAGACCTGGTCTACCACCATGCCTATTTTCACGGTCCAGAAGTTCTTTCTTTTTAATTCTTAGAACTGTGCTAGTGATCATATCTTCTACTTTTCGCATAAAAGCAATTTTGGCGTGGACAGGATCGGCGGTAAAAAGGCGGTCGTCACTATTAAGGTATTTTCGGGCCTTTGAAAGAACTAAGCTTTCAAGAGAGGCGATTTCTTTTTCAGAAATTGCGCTCCAATTGATGATTTCACTTCTTTCAAGAGTTAGGCTCATTTTATCTTTTATCTCTTTTTCTACTTCAGGAGAGTAAGCATACTCATGGTAGAGGGCCTCTCTTGCTTCCCTTAGCGAGAGTTCGTCATTACTTTGTCTTTCCTTGGCGGCATCTACCCAAGCCTGTCCGGGTTTGCCCATTCCGGCCTCAATACGAAAGGCAATACTTTCTTTTGTTCCTTTGAGGAGTATGGGAGAAAAATGCCATAATCTCAGGTCCTTTAATGAAGAAAAGCGTTTGAGGTCAGCAAACTCATCGAGGGCAAAACGAACACGAACTGTATTATCACGAAAGACAATAGCTTTGGTGTCTAAAAAGTTTTTTACTTGGCTCGAAAGGTCTGAATCCTCGTACTGGGTAGGTGGTTTTTTGTCATCCATAAAATAATTCACAAGACTTCGATTCGAAAGAACAGCTGTGAGAACGCGCGAAATAATATGAAAGCCATTAGAATAATCAATCCCATCAAGCTCAAATTTATGGATGCGAAAAAGAGCGTAGCGTGATGCACTCAGAAGTCTAGGAGAAGGAAATCCTATAGTGATATTAAAGGAGTGAATTTTCTCTAATTTTCTTTCCGCTTGTTCTTCAAGAGTCAAAAGTAAGCTTGACGGCATTTCAATATCACCCGCTAAAAAGAGAGTGTTGTTTATTGGATCTAGCTCAAATGTCCGAATATTTTTTATGGGCGAGGCAGGATTGAGAAGAAGCTCTTTAAGTTCCATTTCTATCAAAGGCAGGGGAAGGTCCACTTTGACAAGGCCTTCTTGGCTTTCACCTTCCAACATTCCAAAATCGGGGAGGTGTTTTGCGTTACTTGAAAGCATTGTACTCAATAAAAAAAGCACAACTGTTAAAAGTTTTAACGGTTTTGACATGTTTTCCCCTCAAAAAATCAGTTTTCCTGATAACTTGCAATCGGGATGCCAGATGATGAGGTCTAAAAGGCAGCTTGGTAGGCTTTTTAGAAAAGCTCGTCAATTTCTTCTTTCGTCAGATCCAAAAAGGGAAAGAGGCGACCTTCAGCGCCGCGTGCGGGCCCTGAGGAATAACTTCCTGGCCAAATCATAAAACCTTGACCTCTTGGGTACTCTGTTTGAAAAGTCGGTGCGATTCCTCTTTTTTCTCTGATTTTCTCTAGCATATATTTTCCAAGCTCTTTGGCATTTTCAATGAGATTTCCAGAATCGATTCTTTTGAGAGTCATATAGGATTTAAGCAACGATTCAATAGGGACTTCCTGGGTAACGAGGCTATTAATACCACCAAAGCCTTTAGTGGCGACTCCCGATACCTGAAGTCCTTTTCCAAAAGTTATGGCCGTCGGTTCAAAACCAGGGTAGTGCTCAAAAGCAAAGAATTTTCCGGTGCGGCCACCGCCAGAGAGAATTTCATCAGCATAGATATCGATTCCCAATTCATTACAAAGTTTTTGAAGCTTTAAAATATATTGGGGGCGATAAACATTAACGCCACTTTTAGTAGCTGAAATAGGCTCCAAAAACATACCACCGATAGGTTTGTCAGACTTTTCTGCTTTTAAGACTTTCTCTTTAATCTCTTGAAGGGATTTATCTTCTAGGGCCTCGACTCTTGCAACTTCATCAGGATCAGTTGGATCGAAATCATAAGTACGAGGATTGGTGATTTTGTAGGCTTCGAGATTGGGGGCTACTTCTTTACCCATTCCATGATAGCCAGCTCCAGAAATTTTTCCACGAACACCTGCATAGACGCCATCAAAGTAGAGAATCTCGGCGTCTTTTACACTGTGACCAAGCCGTCTCCTTACATTGTTTATGGCAAGATGATAGAGCAAATTGTTGGCATCACTTCCTGTCGAGGTGTAGGCGCTAGGTCTGTATTTGGGAGAGAGCTTATGCCATTGTTCTTCAAAGAGCCTCTTTAAATTGGAGTAATCGCCTCGATTAAGGGAGCTCAGACCACTACCAAAGGCATTGGTGAAGCGAACTGAGAGGCGTAGGTATTCAGGATCCTCCCAAATAGGATCATCCTCTCTAAGGAGACGCCAGCCCCAACCGCGATGCATGTCACCTTTATGATTCCAACTCTCTTGGGTAGGCTCGACTTCTTCCATGACCTTTTTTGTTGTTTGGACATTCTTGCCAAGGGTGTAGTTGATGTCCTCTTTTTGAACCTTTTGACCGATTTTCTTAAGAATGGCTTGCTGGATAACTGGATCAAGAAGTTCCTCAGGGGTTTCCACCTGAGCAAGTTCCATAAAGATCTTTTGCATCGGCTCCCCGATGAGGGCAAGGTTTCCACGGGATTGAAAGATCATATAGCTAAGAAGGATTTCCTGGTCCGCGTATTGAGGGTTAATTTTAAAAGTGTCCTCTCGTGTCGTGAGGGGAGTGATTTTGGCAATTTCTTCTAAAGGAGCAGTTGGAGTAGCAACCTCTGTTGCAGTGATAACTTCTTTTGCTCTTAGTTGATTTTCGAGAGTACTAAAGACGTAGCCTAGTGTATTTGTGGGGATTATTGCATCCTCTCTTTCTCTATAATCAAAAAAGTAAAGAGAGTTTTTCTGATGAGAAAAGGCTCGGGCCGTATCGATGTAATCTCGCAATTGGGAGATTGTTAAGCGCTTTACTTCTTCTTTGAGAGTGTCAGGATCTAGGCGATACCAAGCAATAAGCTGGGGGATAAGCTTTTCATTAATAGGAAATTCTTCTCTATTGAGGTCGACCCGATAAGCTTTGAGCTTTTGTGCTCTTGTCTTAGCCTCTCCTCGGGGAGAGACATAAAAGGCTTCGAGGCGCTCATAGATTTCATCAAGACTAAGTCTCTTTGTTTTAGGATCGGCTCTTCTTCTAAAAAGGATATCATACTCTAATTTGTTAATTCCCTCTTTCCTTATAGACTTTATCAAGCGCATGAGTTGAAAAATCTGACCATGAGGAGTTGCTTTTAATTCGCTATTTATCGCCCTTATTCCTAGGTTACTGAGAAGATGGACCTTATCGAGAGTTTCGATACTAGGGGACTTGAGAAGTTGAATTATTCTTTTGTCATCGATTTTTTTTAAATTAGTGAGCTCTTCTTTAGTAAAGAGATCCTTTGGTATTTGGTTAGAGCGCTTCTGTATAACCTCTCGATAAAAATCGGCTGCAATAGGATGGTCTACCAATTCCTCTAAGTAATCAGGGATACGAATCGAATTTTGGGATTTAATGAGAGATTTCATAGCGCCAAAGCAATTGGCGTCTTTAAATTTTCCTGCAGGTATTCTCTTTCCAAACTCATGATGAGAGCAAGAAAAAGTGAAAAGTAAAAGAAGGGAAAGGTAAACTCTCATAGTTTTCTTTTCGGTTTATTTTATTGGCTTTTAAGCTGTATTTAGAGCTTTTAATAGGGCTAAAGTGGTCTCATAATGGAATTGATGAAGAAAAAGAAAGATAATTTGATTGATCGTCTGACTCGGTTATGTGTGGAGTTGGTGCAAAGGTTTTTACCAGATCCCTTTATCTTTTGTTTATTCCTTACTTTTCTTATGTTTATCGCCTCCGTCTTTATTGCCGATCTCTCCTTAGATCAGGCCTTAACAAATTGGAATGGAGGCTTTTGGAGTTTATTAACATTTTCAATGCAGATGGCGTTGATTCTCGTCTTTGGCCATAGCCTGGCGTGCTCACCTCCTATCTCAAGGCTCCTAATTTATCTGGCCTCTTTGATAAAATCACCTGGCCAAGGAATTCTTGTAGTCAGTTTTATTTCTCTTTTTGCTTCTTGGGTGAATTGGGGTTTTGGACTTGTTATAGGGGCGATTTTTGCTAAGGAAGTAGCGAAGAGAGTAAGAGGTATTGATTATCGTTTGCTTATTGCCTCCGCCTATAGTGGGTTTTTGATTTGGCATGGTGGCCTCTCCGGATCTGTGCCCTTGAGTTTGGCAACATCCGGTAATCTGTCTCAAGTGACAAAAGGAGCTCTTTCTGGTGTTATTTCAGTTTCACAAACACTTTTTTCTCCTTTGAATTTATCTATTGTTTTCGCTCTTTTTGTGACCATTCCCATTCTCAACTATTTTATGCATCCCAAAGAGGGGATCATCTCAATAGATTCATCCCTTTTAGAAGAAGATTTCACCATCGATACGAATCATAAAGAGTCTTTAACCTTTGCAGGGAAGCTTGAACAAAGCAGTTTAATCGCTTGGATGGCCTTTTTCTTAGGTGGCTTAACTTTATTTTTTCTCTTGTTACAAAAAGATTTCAAACTTAATCTTAACACCATCAACTTTATCTTTTTGTTCCTGGCGATTGTCCTTCATGGCAATATCAAAAGTTTTTTGAATGCGACAAAGAAGGCGACAGCTGGTGCCTCGGGAATTCTTATTCAGTTTCCCTTTTATGGGGGAATCATGGGGTTGATGAGTGCTGTAGGTTCCGAGGGCTATAGTGTGGCCGCCTTAATGTCTCAATTCTTTGTTGATATCTCAAACGAGACAACCTTTCCTCTCTTTACTTTCTTAAGCGCTGGGCTCGTTAATTTCTTTGTTCCCTCTGGGGGAGGGCAATGGGCCGTGCAAGCACCCATTATGCTTCCAGCTGCGAATGAATTGGGGATTTCTCTTAGTAAGACGGCTTTGGCCATCGCTTGGGGTGATGCTTGGACTAATATGATCCAACCCTTCTGGGCGCTACCGGCCCTTGCTATAGCTGGCTTAAGTGCCAAAGATATTATGGGCTATTGTTTAATGACTTTAATGGTCTCAGGTTTTCTCATATCCTCCTTTCTCTTGTTTTTTTAGTACTTAAGTACAATTTTTGACTTTACTGTTTGCGAATATTCGCTAGAATAAAGGAGAAGAGTTTTTGTTTTAAATAAATTCAGGGAGTTAGAGTATGTTAGGTCAAACCCTTAGCCAGTGGTGGCACAGTTTTTCAGAGAGTGGAGTTATTCATAAATTACGCTATGTCGGCTGGGACCATCGCACTCGTTTTTTTACTCCCAAGGCCATCGATGAAGATAAAGCTCATATTGAGGGCACACTTGATAGTGGTGAACTCATTCGTTTTCCTGTGGATTCAAACTTTTGGGTTCAATATGATGAAGGAATGGAAGACGGCGCAAAAGCTGTTTAAAACTTAAGAGTTTCCTCATAACTCTTTTTTTGAAAGCAGGTAAGCTGACTTTCTGGTGAGCAATTATAAACGAGAATACCTTTTTCTTTTAATTTTGGCGCTACACTTTCAAAGGCCTGAATCATTTTAGGGAACTCTGTGGTTTCATGATCTTCAGAGCGATAATCATGGCCAAAGAAATGAGTTTTATTTTCTTTGAGTTTCAAATCCAAACCAAGAAAGATAATTCTTTTAAATCCCATATAAACTGCTAACTGCAAAGCGAAGTAGCTAATGGTATAACCTGAATAGATACCTTCTTCTAAATCTTCACTAAAACCCTGAGAGCCGAGCAACTTAATGGGTAATCCAAATGGCCTTCCTTCTAGTGTAAAAAGCTGGCGGCAAGCCTTCAGCTCGTCATGATACATATTGAAAAGCCTTTCATCAAAAACACAATGATAGTAGGGCTCTGGATAGGCCAAGAAAGAGCGATTGAGACCCATCGTCATTCTTCTCTTAAGTGGTGACAGATCGAGATCATTAAGGCTTGGTCCACTGGCAATAATGAAAATATTTTTATCTGGATGTCTATTTTTAAAATCGCCAATTTCCATGATTAGAAGCCTCCTTCAAGAAATTGAATCCATTCATTTTTACGAAAAAACTGATGGGCAATTCTCTCTCTCTCATGGGTGTAAACCACATGTAAGCATGACTGTGAATCTAAAAAGAGAGCAGGGTAACTGAATTCTTTTCCTTTTTCTTCTAATACAATTGATTGGTGTATGGACTTCAAGTGATCCTTTGTAAAACTTAAATTTAAGGGGCTTCTCTTGTGTTCGGCCGTATCATTGTGAGCGACGACAATGAATTCCTTATTAAGCTTTCTCGCAGCAACACCGGACAGGGGGCATTCAAAAGGCGTATGATAAATAAAGGGAAAGCTCTGAGCATTATCAGGAGAGTGAGCTCTTAAAACTTTTCGTCTCTTTTCTGTGGCCCTTAAGACCATGAGAAGATCGTCCTTTTCTAAGGAAATGATATCTCCTTGAATGCCCTCTCCCTCCAATTCGCAGAGCTTCTCAAGTTCACCCAATGGAAGCTTGGCCTGAAAGAGTATAGTCTTTAGTGTTTTTTCATCATAAGCCGCTAAAAGGAGTTTTTCCTCGTTGATAAGAGGGCTGTGGCGAACCATTGTTCCTAGGGGAAGTCCAAGATGGCGTAAGTCACAAAGCTGCTGGCGGTGAAGATCTATTTCGCCGTGATAGAGTTTAGCTGAATTCCAAAATTGATCCTCTAAAGTCACAAAGAAAAGATAAAGTTTATTTTTAAAAGAGTAGAGGGTTGGATTTCCTTGCGAGCGACTAATTGGCCCACCAAGGGGAGCTGGCGTTGACCATTCCTTTCTTTCGCGCTCAAAACTTGAGAAAAAAAGTCTGGCGTCAATATATTCTTCACTCTTGTAGGAATACCAACAGCAATATAATCGCTTTTTATGTTCAATAACTGATGCACAATGAGAATGAGGGTATCCATTTGGTTGCGGTAAAAATAATCTTGTCATGACATTATTATAAAGAAATTCTTCCGACTTTCTATGAAAGTGGAAGGAATTAAGGAATAATTAATGGTAACTAACTGTAGCATTTAAACAAGGAGAGTGCTTTGCAACTTGAAGGGATTCCTTTCTCTTTTTCATCTGAAAAAATGGTGGGAGCCTATTGGTATGTGAAATGGCAGCAAGCCCTTCGAGAGCTAAGACAAGAAGCTAGGTCTATTTTAAAAGGATGTGACAAGAAAAAGGACTTTCCTCAAATACAAAAGAAATTGAGAAAACTGGCAGAGGCAAAAAATAAGCAAGCTAAGTTTTTGGAGGAAATTCTTAGCTCCCTCAATGAATTTGAAAAGGCCGCCAAAGAAATTCCTCCCATCGTTTTGCAAAATCTTTATCCCAATCAAAACCTGCTAAGCTATGTCGACAATATCCACCGTGACTGGTCTTGGGGAGAGGTCGAAAATCAGGAGTCATATGATTTTGTGCGTACAGCTTTAAAGGACGTGGGAACCCTTGCCGTACTCGGCTCTGGCTCATCACGTCTAGCTTATGATCTTCATCAAGAGGGCAGATTCGAAAGGACCATTGCTGTTGATATTAATCCCTTGCTACTCATGGTCGCCAAAAGACTAATGGAAGGAAAAAATGTAAAACTTTACGATTTCCCCATCGCCCCTTTAAGTCGAGAGGACGTTTGCCTTCTCTCTAAACTTCAAGCGCCTAAAAAAGTAAGAGAGGGTTTTGAGTTCTTATTTTCAGATGCAACAAATTTATCTTTTGAAGATTCAAGCATAGATATTGTTTTAACTCCATGGCTCATCGATATTTTGCCCCATGACCCTTTAAATTTAATGAGAGAAGTCAGTCGTATTTTAAAACCGAAAGGGCAATGGGTTCTCTTTGGTCCTTTGGGTTTTGGCTATCAAAATCCTGAATATCATTTGTCACCAGAAGAACTCGAAGAGGTCGCAATTGAAGCAGGCTTTCAGATAGAAAAGAAAAGTCAAAAAGAAATGCAGTATATGAATAATCCTCATAGTCAGCATTCAAGGCGAGAAAACCTATTTCTCTTTGAATTTACTAAAAAAGAGAATTTTAGTCTTGAGATAGAAAAAGAAGAGGGGAAGCTTTCATGGGCACAGGATACTTCTAAAGCGATTCCTTTAAATGAAAAGGTAAAACTTTTAAAGCAAACCCATCAAACCTATCATATGGTTCTCTCTGAGATAGATGGCGTGACTCCCATAAAGGGTCTGGCCCAAAAACTTGGACCTCGCTGGGGTCTCGCACCTGAAGAGGCCGAAGTTTCACTAAAGAATTTTCTGACAAGCTTAGATATAGACGACTAGGTCCTTATTCCTCAAATTTTCCAAAATAGCAAAGGACATCCTCATCATTAATGAGAGTATCAGATGTTCCAGGAAAGGAGGAGAGGTCAATGTCGGCACTGCCAACGCCGTAATTTGAACGGATCTGAATGATTTCTTTGCCACGATAAATCCCACTCGCTTCAATGATTTTGTCGGAGCGTTGATAGCGATTGATCTTTAAATCGATGGTCGTCGGGTTTTGATCTAAGGCGTGGTAATTGATTCTCAAAGTTCCTTTTGGCTTTAAGATGCCAAAGAGGACAACAGTGTCAAAAGTTGTATAGCACATAAAAGCGTCATAAATTTTGGCCTGTGTGGAAAGAGAGAGAATAAGGAGTGAAAGGATAAGTTTTTTCATAGATCACCTAATTAAAAGATATAGACCTATTTTAATTAAAGGAGGGACAAATTCCTGTAGGGAATGTATTTCCGTTTGACTACCAATTGAGAGCGTCGCTGATCTTTTGGATTTGAGAAAATCCCTCTTCTACGCTAGGTGGAGTAGAGGAGAGATCCGGAATTTTTTGATAAGAGTTAGGATTTTGAATCAGGTCTTGAAAAACCTTCTTCTTAGATGATCTGCCCACAAAAATTCAAAAAAGGGTACTGTTTCCTTATAAGGGATTAGTTTTGTATCGAGATATTCTTGAATCTCTTCAAACGATTCAGTTTGAAAACGATGGCGTAGGTAGTCCACCCTTGGTCTTCCGTATGTGCTTTGTCTGAAAAGTTTCGGTGAGGTCATTAAATACTCTTAGGCATGATGGACTTGAGCTCGCTAGTTGGCGATTTTGTTCAACCTGAAAAGGATTGATAGAACAAGAAAACCCTCCTATGAGTAAAGCTAGCAGGAGGGGTAAGGAATAATAGAGTTTCATGAACTAAACGATACAGGCCCTTAGTCGTCCGCGTCTAGGCGGTCAAGATCATTCCATTGGTTAAGACCTGATCTTGAGTATTCGGCATCGATGACTTCATTTTTATCGCTTAAGCAAATTGATTTAAAGACATTATCCATTAGGTATCTTTCGCTAAATTCACCTAGAGTAACATCCATCACAATTGGCCAAAAACCAAAAGTCCCTTTGAGATTAAATTTCCCCTCTCTTTTACTAAAATTAAGAGCTGCTTTGATACTGACTCTTTTTAAAACTTCACTTTCTTTGCGGTCCGCAAGTTCAGCCTCTTTTTTATCGAGATATTCACTATCTTGAGACATATAGCGCTGACATTTGAGTTCTTGATCTTCCATTTTGTAAATGGCAGCAGAACTAGAAAAAGACAATGCCAGTAGAGTCGTAAAAATAAGTGTCTTCATTTTTTATTCTCCTCAAAATATGATTGAGGAAATTTTAACGAATTTTTCTTGAAGAAAGATGTTTTTTGAAGAAGTTACAAAGGCCGTAAGAGTTTTAGACGGCCATAAGGATTATCGTCGGCTTGAGAGACGCAAAATGTCTTTCATGACAGAAAAGCAATTCTTATTGGTAGCCTCAGGCGCCTTTCGCACCATAACCACGGCCTCAAAACCATTGTCCGACATATTGACCTTTCCATTACCACCTTTTTCCACCACTCGTGCCCAAGGGGTTGGTGAAACAAGGGTCTCCTTTTGGTCTACCTGGGCGAGTACTCTAATATCACCGATATATTCGTTATTGAGGGTGGAGAGAGGGGTGTAACGCTGCCACTTGTATCGACTTGGCTCTTGTTCGATCAAACGCCTGATAGCAGGGATTTCCTCCACAGGGGTCTTAGGTCCTACAAAAATACCTTTTCCACCGCGGCCATCCACAACTTTGACAACCCAATGGTCAAAGTTATCAAAAACTTGAGTCATCATTTTTTGATCAAGTTTTCCTTTTTTAAAAAAACTTCCCGATTCCATATTTTTAAGGACTGGCTCCTCGCCAAGATAAAAGCGAATGATTTCTTCCATATAAATATAGAATTCTTTATCAGTTACAAAAGTCGCTCCTGGGGTGTTTGTAAGAGAAACATGACCCTTTTTCACTTGATCCAAAATGCCAACATATCCTTTGTAGGCATCGAAGGTGGTGTAGACTCCTGCATTGGCTTTTAAAAGGGCTTCAATTTTTCCGAGGTTATATTGACCTGTTCGTGAATCAGGACGAATGGCCTCTTGAAGTTTTTCACGCCCATTTTCAAGAACAAATACGCTATTAGGATTTTCGATTAAAAAACGCGCTTCTTTTAAAACACGTGAAATCCTGGTGGCCGGGTGACTGGGCTCGATATGTTCAGGATTCATATTCGCCATAATATGACCCACTCGCTGAGGAGAGCTCCCAGGATCTTTTAGATAAAAAATTCCCTCCTCTTTGATTTCAAGCTTGGGGTATTGATCAGGAGTTGAAAATGGACCCGGAGCATGAACGGTAGGGATTCCTCTTTCTTGAAATATTTTGCTGTAGCGCTCTTCCTCATGATCTGAGTGTAGCTCAAGAGGATAAGAGAGAATGATGGCAATACCTTGGTTCGCCTTAGCCTCTTTTTTAAAGCGAGCGGCGAGATTATCATAATAAAGTTTTGGATCTGGCGAATTTAAGACTTCTTGGTATTGAGGTATGTGACGATCAATAATTTCTCGCGCTCTAATAAGATCGCCCCTACCACCAACATAATCGATATTATCTTCAACCACGAGAAATCCTCCCGTGGGGTTTTCACGAGTGATAGGTGCTCTGATAATGTCAGGTCCGTAATCAAAAGCAAAGGACTCGGCTCTGATATAACCTTGCCAGTGAGCATCGCCCGAGCGGTGAAGAATACGATTCATGACAGATTCGGGAATAATCCCTTCCTTTAAATAATTTTTACGACCGGAGTAGTGGTCTTTTAAAAAGGCCATAATGGCGCGAGATCGTTGTCTTACTCCATCATTCAGGAGATCACTTTCTTCTTCTGAAATGACCTTAGGGAGCATTAGGAGTTTGTTATCACCTTCAAATTCACGTTGAGAAACTTTTTGGAGTTCAATTTTTTCTTCTTCTGAAAGACTTTGATAAGTATCAATAATTCCTTCATATTGAGGTTTAACACCACCATCTGGTTCGAATACTTCATCTATTTCTTGAGGGCTCCCAAAAGTATTCCCAAAAGTAATGAAGATAAAGAGAAGGGCTAAAAGTATTCTTTGCATAGTCTTGATCATAAGTCTTTTTCCGTGAAGAAGGGGCAAGAGGACTTGTCTTTACAGACCTGTCCAAACTTTTGACAGCTCTTAAGAGACAAAAGAATATTTACATGGCCACTAGCTTATTTTTCCTTCTCCACTAATATGGGGCGACCCAAAATCCCTCGGAGAGTCTTATGAGAAAACTAAATTATAGAGCAATGACTTTATCGTTAATGATGTTGAGTCTGTCTCAGGCTCTCTATGCCAATGTCTTTGGCAAGGACGATAGGATAAAACCTGGTAAGGAGATTTATCATCAAGCCCCCTTTTCTCAGATTGTGAAAGTAGGTAAGTGTACAGGGGCCCTGGTCGGGCCGAATCTCGTTCTTAGCGCTTATCATTGTGTGGATCACATCACCA
>JASBRV010000043.1 GCA_030149295.1 Bacteriovoracales bacterium
TTTATCTTTCATAGTTCCTAAATAATTATCAGTACCTTCTTTCCTGTTGGAAACAGTGAGGTTTCGACTACAATGAGAGTTATATTTATTTCTCATAAAGACGGAGCCTTTTTCATGACTGAATTTAACAAGAGATACTTAGAATTTTGTAAACCCTTTATCGAAGCGGTTAAAGAAGTTTATGGGACTATGATGGGGACTGAGTTAAAACCAGGTAAGCCTGCCATAAAAGAAGGGAAGATCAGTCATGGAGATATTTCATCTATTATGGGGATAAACGGTACCTACACCGGATTAGGGGGAAATAAAAAATTTAAGGGAAGTTTAGTCCTTAGTTGGCCAGAGGAGACCTATCTTAAAAGTGCGGGGGCTATGCTCATGGAGGAGTTTACAGAGTTTAATGAAGAAATCTCTGATGTGGGAATGGAAATTTGTAATATCACGATGGGAAATGCAAAGAAAGTACTTGTAGAACAAGGCTACAATATAGAAATGTCAATTCCTACGTCGGTTAGAGGAAAGAAACATGAGATCCGAGCGCAGGATGGAATCGTCACTATCGGAACACCATTAGAGAGTGATTTTGGAACATTTTATATTGAATTAAGTTATGAAGATTACGACGCGTAAATCTTAAGGAAAAGATTTGA
Source organism: Bacteriovoracales bacterium (assembly GCA_030149295.1). Classification (GTDB taxonomy): domain Bacteria; phylum Bdellovibrionota; class Bacteriovoracia; order Bacteriovoracales; family Bacteriovoracaceae. The sequence goes on from JASBRV010000043.1 coordinate 651, forward strand.
AGGCCCTTTATGCTGATAGTGACCCAGAAGTAAGAGATTACGTTTCCATGCTTTTAGAAGCGGGTTTGGACTGCGAAATTCTTGAAGCAAGTAGTGGCAATGAGGCGCTTTCCGTTCTTGAGTTTGATGATGATGTCGACTTTATTTTAACAGAGGTTCAAATGAAAGGGGGAGGTGGTCATCTTATTGTTGAACATCTCGATTCTAAAAATAAAAATATCCCTATCGTTTTTCTTTCCAATCAGGAATATCAAGACACAATGATTGTACAAGAGGTTCTTAAACGCTCTCCTCTCAATGCTTTTGTCCCTAAACCTTTTCGAGATGATCAGTTCTTTCCTGTGATTGATAAGATTCTCAATCTAAAAGCAGAAATGGAGGAAAATGGTGTACTCCCTCGGCCATCCCCTGGGGTCGGCTCCAATGCTGATGCCGATTCAGATGTCGAGTTTGATTGGGACGAACTCGATGGCCTCGATTCACAGGAGAATCATTCCACAGATAATGAGTCCTGGGATCTTCATAAAAAAAAGAATCAAGAAATGGAAGCCGATTGGAGTCTCAAACGAAAGCATCATAATCAAGAAGAAGAAGCGGATTGGTCTCTAAAAGCTAAAGGAAATGAGAGCGAGCAGATTTTAGATTATAGGAAAAATAAAAATGATTCCTGGGATGATATCAGGAAAAAGAATAACGAAAGTAAAAAGGGTACCAACAGTGAAGATGAAGAGGTTAAAAGCGTAGAGGACCTTCCCTATGATATGGAGCGCTTTAAAAGAGTTAAAATTAAGCGTTTTTATAACTTAAAAGAGAGTGCCGTAGACATCTATATCCGTCTTAATGAAAAAAAATATCTTAAGCTTATTAATCAAAATGAAGAACTCGATTATGCGAAAATCGAAAAATATGAGCAGAGAGGTCAGAAATTCTTTTATATTGAAAATAGCGATTATCCACAATTTCAAAATCAATTTGGAAGTTTAGTTTTAGAAAAACTAGAAAAGGCACAAAACCTTACTCCAGAGATAAAAGCCGTCGCTGAACTTGCAGCTTTTAATCACACTATTGAATACGCCAAGGATTTTGGTATTACGGCGAATACCGCAAATAAGGTAAAAAAGAGTGTAGAGTCCAATTTAAAAACTCTTAAAAAAATGCCTAAGTTAGAAACTCTATTAAAAAGAATTATGCGGGGAGGGGATTATATCTCTGAGCATAGTCTTTTAGTCAGTTGTTTTGCAGGGCAGATTTGCATGGCCACAAGTTGGGGCAATCACCAAACTTTAGAAAAACTAAGTATGGCAGCCTTGCTCCATGATATTTCATTGCCACGAAATGAGTTGGCCCGTATCCATAATCTTTCCCAGGCAAAAGAGAAAGGCCTAAGTGGGGCAGATATTGAACTCATCAAGTCCCACCCTGGAGAGGCGGCGAAGTTAATCTCACAGGGAGAAAATATTTTCGCGGATGTTGATACAATTGTACTTCAGCACCATGAATTACCTGATCAGTCGGGCTTTCCACGCGGTCTTGGGCCTTTGTCGATTTCTCCTCTAAGTTGCATCTTTATCTTAGCAAGTGAGTTTGCAGAAAAGGTTTATGGAAAGTCACCTGCATCTATATCGGTAGATCATATCAAGGAAGAGTTTAAGAGAGATTATAATAAAGGAAATTTTAAAAAGCCCTTGGAGGCTTTACTTAAAGTATTTTAACCATAGAATGAAAACTATACTCAGGAGGAACTTATGCCAATTAATCCCAATATGAAGACTATCGTTATTGACGATATGATGACCATGAGAAAGATCATTACAAAAATGCTCAAGCAAATTGGTTTCACGAATATTCAAGAAGCAGATGATGGCGCTACGGCATGGCCAATGATTGAGCAGGCTAAAGAAAGTGGGGAGCCTTTTGAGTTTATTGTAAGTGATTGGAACATGCCGAAAATGTCTGGTCTAGACTTACTTATCAAGATTAGAGAAACAGAAGGCATTAAGGATACTCCTTTTCTTATGGTGACAGCAGAAGCAGAGCAAAGCAATGTGGTAAAGGTTGTTCAAGCTGGTGTGTCAAATTTTGTCGTAAAGCCTTTCAAACCTGATACCTTGAAAGAAAAGATAGAAAAAATCTTTCCTTAAGTATTAAGGGGGGATTAATCCCCCTTAATTAAAATTATTTTCTATTAAGTTAAAAGTTTCCTCTAGTTCACCTCTTAAAATTTGTTAGAATATCAAAGTCTGTTTATTTAATTTTGAGGTGTCACTCTATGTCTGAAGCACAACAAGCAATTCTTCAAGAATTCTTGGTAGAATCCTTTGATAATTTATCTAATATCCATGATGACCTCTCTCAATTTGAGAAGAATCCCGAAGACAGTGAGCTCCTCAATAGTATCTACAGAAAAATACATACTCTTAAAGGCTCTGCGAGTTTTCTTGGACTTCAAAGTCTTGAAAAAATCACTCATGCAGTAGAGACGATTTTGGATTATGTCCGTGATGGAAAATTTTCTCTTAATACAGAGACGTTTGATATCTTCTTAGAGAGTTTTGATCAATGTCAGGCAATTTTAAAAGTTGTTGAAGTGAATGGTAAAGAAGGAGATGAGGACTTTTCTTCGTTGTTGGCAAAGCTCAACAGTCTTTTACAGGGAGATCTATCAACTTCACAAGTTAGTGAAGGGGTTATTAAAGATGAGATTGTCCTGGATAATAGCCAGCCTAAAATTGATGTTCCAGATAAACCTGATCTAAAAGTGGTAGAGGCTAAAATGCCTAGTGATGATTCAAAACAAGACAAACCCATAAGTGACTCCTCTCCAGTAGCAGAAAACAAAGGACCAGTCGGAAGAGGAAACCTCAACGACAGTATCGTCAGAGTTAATGTAAACTTGCTCGATAAAATCATGAATGTAGTAGGTGAGTTAGTAATCACGCGTAACCAGATTCTTCAATACTCTAAATTTAAAGATGATAGTGAACTCAATCGCTATGCTCAGCAGCTAAATACTATAACGACAGAATTGCAAACAGATATCATGACAACTAGAATGCAGCCGGTAGGATCTGTTTTTAATAAGTTTGAAAGGATCGTAAGAGATTTAAGTCGTAGCCAAAATAAGAAAGTTCGTTTGCAAATAATCGGACAAGAAACAGAACTTGATAAGACTTTATTAGAGGTCATAAAAGATCCTATGACTCATCTCATTCGAAATTCACTTGATCATGGTCTTGAGTCACCTGAAGTAAGAGAAGCCGCTGGCAAGAATCCTCTCGGTATACTTGAAATTAAGGCTTTTCATGAAGGTGGACAGGTGATTATTGAAATTGCCGATGATGGTGCTGGCATCAACGGAGAAAAAGTGAAAGCGAAGGCCCTTGAAAAAGGTGTCATTACCAAAGAAGAGGCTAACTCTATGTCGGTCTCCAAAATTCATTCTCTTATTTTTGCGCCTGGATTCTCTACTGCTGATAAGGTGACCAATATTTCTGGTCGCGGTGTGGGAATGGATGTCGTTAAAAGTAATATTGAAAAAATAGGGGGAGAGGTAGAAGTTCTCTCCGATGAAGGAAAAGGCACAACCTTTCGTTTAAAAATTCCTTTAACTCTTGCGATTGTTCCTGCCCTTGTCATTGAAAGCGGTCACGAAACTTTTGCCATTCACCAAAAAAATCTAGTGGAGCTAGTTTTACTTGAATCTGATGATTCGAAAAAGATTGAAAAACTTCACGATAAGGAGTTCTTTCGCTTGCGTGGTGAATTGATTCCCATAGTGAGACTCAATCAAGTTTTAAAAATGGAAACTCAAGAAGAAAATCTTGATTCCATCAATATTATCGTCTTAAAGGCCGAGGGAAAAACCTATGGTCTTATTGTTGATAAAATTCTTGATACTCAAGAAATCGTAGTGAAACCTCTCGATAGAAAATTGAAAGGTCTTTCTTATTATGCAGGTTCAACTATTATGGGCGATGGGCGCGTTGCACTCATAATTGATGCTTTTGGCTTTTATAACCAAGTGGATAGCGAAGCCCATAATGATAAAAAAGAAATTCTTGAATCCGGTGCCTCCCAAAATGAAAAAAATTACGAAATGATGGAATTGGTCCTTTTCAGTCTAGGGGATTCTCGAGTTTATGGAATCCCTCTCAGTCTAATCAACCGTCTTGAAGAGTTAGATCCGCAAAAAATTGAATGGGCCGGTGAGCAAGCTCTTATTCGCTATCGCGGGAGTTCAATGCCTCTTCTTAATTGTGAAGAGCTTTTAGAGCTTAGGGGCCAATCTGCTATGGAGACGCACAAAGACCAAAAGATTAATTGTATTGTAACAACAATCAACGGAATTAATTTTGGATTCGTAGTGACTGAAATTATGGATATTGCCTATAACGAGTCATCTTTGGAGACAGACACTATTGATCGTAAGGGTTTACTCGGAACTGTTTATATTGAAGAGAAACTGATCACTTTACTTGATATATATACAATGGTTTCTTTTACAAAACTTGGGCAAAAGTTTTTCACTACTAAGAAAGATATGCGCTTAAACGGAAAAATTTTAGTAGTTGACGACAGTCCTCTGTTTAGAAAGGTCCAAGAAGATATGCTGAGAGAGACCGGTTTAGACGTCCTTGTGGCAAATAATGGTGAAGAGGGTCTCAAAATTCTTAAGGAGCATAAAGATATCAATGCCATCATTACGGATATTGAAATGCCCATTCTTAACGGATATGAGTTTTCAAAAGAAGTGCGAAGTTTTAATGAAAATATTCCGATAATAGCAGTATCGACCAAAGTCGCTGATCAAGATAAAGAGAAGGGAAAAATTTCTGGCTTCTCTTATCATCTTGAAAAGCTTAATAAGCAAGAAGTTTTAGACACTTTGGAAGGTTGTTTATAGGTAATTTATGGAAGAAGCAAATGTGAATCAAATCGTCGAATCAGTCCTCTCTGGAGATACGAGCCAGCTCTGTGGTTTTAAAATCATGAATGGTGAATATGCGATTCCTGTTCTTGAAGTCCAAGAAGTGGTAAAGCCTCAAAAGGTGACACCTGTCCCCCTAGGTCCTGAGTATGTAGATGGCCTTATCAATTTACGAGGGCAAATCGTTACTGCTATCAACTTAAGAGTTTTATTTGGGCTTCCCCGCAAAGAAGAAGGGGATGAGTATATGAATATAATCGTTCGTTGGGGTGATAGCCTCTATGCACTAGTCGTCGATGAAATCATGGATGTGATGGACATTAGCAATTCAACATTTGAAGACACACCGGACACTATTGATGAGAATTTAAAAAAGTATATCCGGGGAGTTTTTAAACTCGATAGCAATTTATTAACATTATTAAGCTTAGAAAAAATATTAGATATTAAGGTTTAGTCATAGGAGGACAAAATGTCTGAGGTTAAAAAAATTAAAGAAGTACAAAATGAAGAGATTCCCTTTTCAGAAATGCTCGACTTAGCACCAACAAATATGATGCTAGCGACTAGTGAAGGAATTCTTCTTTATATGAATAAAAGATCTTATTCTACGTTGAAGCCTCTTGAACAATATTTACCCGATAAAGTAGAAAATCTTGTGGGTAATAGTATTGATTGGTTTCACAAAGATCCAGAACATCAAAGAAGAATTATCGCGAACCCTAATAACCTGCCCCATAAAACGGTAATTGGACTTGGACCAGAGAAGCTTGATCTTCTTGTCTCACCTGTTTTTAATAAAGATGGCTCTTATATGGGGCCGATGGTGACCTGGGATGTTGTCACTGAAAAACTTAAAAATGAAGAGAGCATGGCCCGTGCAGAGTCAATAGTTGAAAAGTCACCACTTAATACAATGATGTGTGATCCTACAGGAACGATTCTCATGCTTAATGAAGCCTCAAGACGTACTCTTAAAACTTTGGAGCAGCATCTTCCTATTGCTGTTAATAAAATCTTAGGGGAAAAGATTGATATTTTTCACAAAGATCCTGATTTGCAAAGGAAGATCATTGGTGATCCCTCTAACCTTCCTCACAGCGCCATTATTGAAGTTGGCCCTGAAAAGCTTCAACTCAATATTTCAGCCGTGATGAACCCTAGTGGTGACTATCTAGGTGCTGCAGTAACGTGGGATGTTGTCACTACCAAATTTGAATTGGTGGCAGCTCTTAAAAAGTCTGGTACAGACCTAACGGCCAATGCCGTGACTCTTGAAGATGTCTCTAATAGCTTGAGTTCTTCTGCTGAGGAAACAAGTGCTCAGTCGAATACGGCTTCAGCAGCATCTGAAGAGGTGAATGCTGGTGTGCAAACGGTTGCTTCTAATATGGAAGAGATGGTTGCGGCCATTAAAGAAATTACAAAGACCACGAATGAGGCGAGTAGTTTATCAAGTAATGCGATGAAGATGGCCGAGTCCACAGATGAGATTATTGGTCAGCTTGGAGAATCTTCAAATGATATTGGTAATGTCATTAAGGTTATTTCTTCGATAGCTCAACAAACGAATCTTCTTGCCCTTAATGCGACTATTGAGGCGGCAAGAGCAGGTGAGGCCGGAAAGGGTTTTGCGGTTGTTGCTAATGAAGTAAAAGAGCTTGCTAAGCAAACGGGAACTGCCACTCAGGATATCACCAAGAGAATTGAAAATATTCAAAATGACACTCAAGGCGCTGTTGATGCCATTGGACAAATTAAAGATGCCATTGAGAAGATTAATGGTTATGCCGGTAATATTGCTGCTTCAGTAGAAGAGCAGGCAGCTACTACTAATGAAGTGACAAGAATTGTGACTGAATCAGCAGAAGGTGTTAAGCAAATTAACGAAAATATTGCTCAAGTGAGTGAAGCCGCTGGTAACACTGGAAAAGATGCAATTAAAGCTCAAGAGGCAGCAAAACTTATTGGTGCCATTGCTTCTGACCTTGAGAAGTTCGTAGCAAAACTCGAAGTTTGATGAAAGTATTAGTCGTCGATGATTCAGTTGTCTTTAGGATGGCCATTAAGCGTGCCCTAGGTGAGGTTAGTGGTGTAGAAGTTGTCGACGCCTTTTCAAATGGACAGCTGGCAGTAGATTTCTTAAAAAAGGGTGGTGAGGTAGACCTCATCACTCTTGATATGGAAATGCCCGTTCTCGATGGCCTTGCCACTATAAAAGAAATTCGCAAAATAAATAAAGATGTCGCCATTGTCGTTTTCAGTTCTATCACAACCAAAGGTGCTGAAAAAACTCTCGAGGCACTCAATAGTGGTGCTAATGATTTTGTTACGAAGCAAGAAGCAGGTGGGGCCAATAGTATCGATGCCAGTCTCGCCATGATTCGCGAGAGACTTCTACCCATGCTTGAGCAATTAAAGACGGCTCACCTCAAAGTTAATCCCATTGTCCAAAAGACGGAAACTAGCTTTGACGGAAAAAGTTTTAACCTTCTCAAAAAACCACGTCTAATTGTGATGGCCTCATCCACAGGTGGACCTGAGGCGTTAAATACAATTTTTCGAAACCTTAAGCCTGGTAACAATGTTCCCATTCTTATGGTCCAACATATGCCACCAGTCTTTACTCAAAAATTAGCTGAGATGCTCTCGAATTTATCACCTGGCTATGAAGTAAGAGAAGGTCAAAAGGGTATGGAGCTACAACCTTCAACCTGTATTCTCGCTCCAGGGGACTTTCATATGGTTCTCAATTCTCAAGGCTTAATTGATCTCAATCAAAAAGAAAAAGTTTGTTTTGTTAGGCCTGCTGCCAATTGCCTTTTTGAAAGTGTTGCTCAAAATTATAAGGAGCAAGTTCTCTCTATTGTTTTAACGGGAATGGGTGATGATGGTGCTGACGGAGTAAAAAGTTTAGCGACAAAAGGTAGCTATAATTTTTATCAAAACAAAGAGAGTTGTTCTGTTTTTGGTATGCCAGCCGCTGTTGAAAGAACAGATTTGGCCCAAGTTATTGAGCTCAATCAAGTGGCCAATTTAATTAATGAAATAAATGCCAGGGTTTAGGGAATGTTTTTAAAGTTCTTGATGGAAAATAAAATTCTAGAGAAAAAGGATCTTTTGACCTCTGTCGTGGAACAGCTTGAATCTATGCCTTCTCTTTTACGTATTACGATAGAGGAGAATATTCTTGATGAGGATATCATCTTTTCCCTCTTTGAAAAATCTGTGCTTGAAAAGACCAGTTTCTATGAGATTTTAAAAAAAGACTCAGGCCTAACAAGTGAAGATTTAAATGAGTTGGTCGTTCGCCAAAATGAAAAAGCTAAAGGACTTATTAATATTATGATTGAGAAGTCTTTCGTCGATCACGAAAGAGCAAAGGAAATTCTTCAAAGTTTTGAAAAATGGAAGCAGAGCCCATCGTCAGAAGTAAGCGAAGACTCAAGTCATTTAGAAATTGACACTGAAAGAGAATCTAAAACTGAAAAAGAAAAGGCAACGACAGACACAGCACCCATTTCAGCTGCAGCTCTAGAAAGTCTTAGAGAGGCAGGTATTGATCCTGGTGATATGGCTGTCGCTTCAGAAGTTGAGGAGACTAGAGAAGAAGAGGTTGAAGCCGAAGCCGAAGTCGCAGATGAACCTTCTGTCATGCTTGAAGAATACCTTAGTTTTACCAATGAGGCTTTCCAAAGTGAACTCTTTGTCACGAGTAACCGATATCGCTTAAAGGGAAAAGAAGAGGACTTAAAGTCTTTGCATGAGGCCTTTACCAAAATTCTCTCCCTTACCAAGTTAAATGATCTAGAACTTCAAATGAAGATTTTAAAGCCACTAGAAGACTACCTATCGATTATCATGAAGAATAACGATGAACTTTCTCCAGAAGAAAGAAGATTTCCTTTTGAGGTTCTAAGTCTCTTGTGGCCTATGAGAGAACTTATTTCCAAAGGAAAACCTGAAGTCAGTATTCTTAACGATAGTGAATTTAAAGATAATTATATTGAAATACTGAAGAATTTAATGGTTACAATAAAGAGGATGTCATGAAAATTTTAATAGTTGATGATTCTAAGCCCATCTTTATGATGGTCTCTCAAATGTTAGAAGAGTTAGGTCACGAGGGGATTTGGGCGGAAAATGGTGAAGATGCTGTTAACAAAGTTAATGAGCACGGTAGTGCTATCGAATTGGTGCTCTTAGATTGGAATATGCCAGTAATGGATGGTCTTGAGTTTTTGAAAAAAAATGGCGCAGAAAACTTCTGCAAAGCTCCAATTGTTATGATGACTACAGAAAACAAGCCAGAAAAAATTCAAGAGGCCTTAAAGAACGGTGCAATGGATTACATTATGAAGCCTTTTACGGCCGATATTCTTGAAAATAAAATTGAAATGGTTTGTGATTAAGGATCTTCAATGAGTAAACCAGAAATTTACAAATTTTTTAGCGATTATGTTTATGAACATACGGGAATCCTCTATAAAGAGAATGATTATTACCGTCTAGATAGCAGGTTTAACACCCTGATTAAGACATTTGAACTTAAAGATGTAGATGAACTCTATCAGCTTTATGTTCAAAAAATAACACCTAGTATGCACACGGCCCTTATTGATCTTTGTACCAATAATGAGACCTACTTTATGAGAGACCTAAAGCCTTTTAAGGCCTTTGCTAAGGAAGGGGTAGAGCACTTAAAGGAAACGTTTCCTAGTGCCATAAAGTATAAGATCTGGTCAGCTGCCTCATCGACAGGTCAAGAACCCTATAGCTTACTTATGTCATTGGATAGTTTTGGTGATAATGTCGATCTTACCAAATTCACTATTGATGCATCTGATATTTCTACGGAAGCACTAGCAAAGGCTAAAAAGGCTTTATATAGTGGCTTAGAAGTGCAAAGGGGACTTCCTGCTAATCTTCTCATCAAATACTTTGAACAAGTAGAAGAGAACTGGCAATTAAGTGATCAGATAAGAAATAAGGTGAGCTTTAGAGAGTTCAACTTACTTACGGGTAAATTTCCTTTAAATGAATACCATATTGTTTTTTGTCGAAATGTCCTTATCTATCAAGCGATGGAAAATAAGAAAAAGATTTTAGCCAATATTTGCGATAGTTTAAAACCGGGAGGCCTTATGTTTATGGGCGCTGGAGAAAGCTTAATAGGGGTAGATATACCTATGAAGCAAATGGAGCTAGGCAAAGCTTTTTGCTATATTAAGGAAAAATGAGCCTTTAAAATATTTAAAAGCTTCCGATAAGAATCTTAGCTGGAGTACTGATATGTCTAAAGTGGCCAAAGTTTTTCTTATCGATGATGATAAATTCGTTCTTAATACGTTTGTTAAGAAGTTTCGTCCTTACGATGTTGAATTATTCACATTTACCGACCCGGAAGAAGCCCTTGTAGAGATGGAGCTTCATAAACCTGAGATCGTTTTTCTCGATTACAATATGCCTGGCTTAAGCGGAGAGGATGTCATTGTTAAGGTGTCTGAGATTAAGCTTTTTTGCCATTGTAGCCTCTATCTTGTTACTTCAAGTAATTTTAGTGAGGAAGAGATTATAAAGCTTAAAACCCTAGGGTTTTACGACATCTTCTCTAAACCACTAGAATCCAAAGTTATAGAATCCGTGTTAACTGAGCACGTCGGTCAGGTTCCTCGTAAAGCTGCTTAGAGTCTTCCTTAAAATTTCTTTAATCCACGAATTCGACTTATTTTCACCGCTATTTTTCCGATAAGTTAATGAAAAAACTATCAGAGGTGCGAGCATGTCTCAAAAATACGTAATTGTTCTAATAGATGATGAAATGGGAATTTTAGACCTTTATGAGTCTTTTATTCCTCAGGATATTTATGAATTACAGAAATTTCAAAACGCACTAGAAGCTTTGGAGTATATCAAAGCTAACCATACGAATATTTGCATGATTGTTTCAGACTTCAAAATGCCAGGAATGAACGGTTTTGAATTGAGAGAAGGGATTAACGACTTTGGATATGACATCCCCTTTGCCCTTATCACTGGTTATTACGACAAGGAAATGGCCAAAGAGGGAATGAGGCTACGTATCTGTGAGTTCTTTGAAAAGCCCGTTGATGAAGCCAAGGTAATGGGGGTTCTTGAAAGAGAAGCAACCAAACGAATCGAAAGCATTCAAGAAGATCGTGAAATGATAAGTGAGTTTCTTCAAGAAACAAAGCCAATGCTTGAAGAAATTGAGGAACTTATTCTATCCCTAGAAGAAGACCCTCATGACACACGTGCAGTGAACACATACTTTCGCCTCCTCCACACCATTAAGGGAACGAGTAGCTGTCTTGGTCTTACCGATATATCCGGCTACGCCCACAAATATGAGGATTTGATTACCTCTGTTCAAAATAATGAGATTTCAGTTAATCGAAAAGTTATTGATGTACTTCTCGCTGGATTAGATCAGTTAAAGGAACTTTATCATTTAGCTGAAAACTTTGAGCCACTTCCAAGTGACCTCGATGAAAGGGCATTGATTTTTACTCAGAACTTTAGCCTCGATCAAGGGACTCCTGTCAAAGTAGAAGAGAGTGTCTCTCAAGATCCTGTTGAAAAGAAAGAAAAGACTAAAGAAGAAAAAGTAACTGTCCCGGAGAGCCTACTTGCTGAGTTTTTAGAAATGTCTGGTGAGCTTACCGTGATTAGAAATTCCATCTTTAAAACACTTATTCGTCTTCAAGCCAAGTACCATGGGGATTCTTCTGTTGAGCAACTAAGCGATAGTTTATTTGAAATGCAAAAGGTTAGTGCGATTCTTCAAAATCAAATTTCTGAAATGAAGAAAGTTTCTATTGAGTCGGTCTATAGACCGATGAAGAGAGTTGTTAGGGATTCTTGTGCTGTCCTGAAGAAAGAAGTTGAGTTTGAAATTCAGGGAGAAAACCTCAATATAGATACAAGCGTTGCCAAACTTCTAAACGGCGCTCTTGTTCATCTTTTAAGAAATGGGGTTGACCATGGAATTGAAGAAACAAGTATTCGTAAGGAACAGGGAAAACCTGAAGCCGGAAAGCTTATCTTAAATAGCTACGAAGCAGGTGAGGATATCGTTGTCGAAATTATCGATGATGGCAAAGGCCTAGATAAAGAAATGCTTAAACGCAAGGCAATCGAAAAAGGACTCTATACTGAGCCAGAATTATCGAAAATGAGTGACCAAAAAATCTTCTCCATTATTTTTGAATCCGGTTTTAGCACCAACACCGAGGTGACAAGTGTCTCTGGTCGCGGTGTAGGCATGGATATGGTGAAATCCAGTATTGAGGAGTTTGGAGGAAAGATTCTTATTGATTCTGAAGTGGGAAGAGGTTCAAAATTTGTACTGATTATTCCTATTCCAAGATCCATTCTCATTATCAAATCTTTAATGGTTGTAGCTCAGGACCAAAAATTTAATATTCCTCTAGATGATGTTGATGAGGTTGTTTTATATGACGCTCAAAAAAATGAGCAAAGCATATACTCTAATAATGGTGGGCTCATATTAAAGCATCACAATGAGTTATGCCCTCTTGTTGATCTTGGAAAGACATTAGGTTTAAATCCTATTCAAAGAGATGTTGAAAAAGTTGAAACACAAAATATTGTTATCGTTAGAGGGGAAGGTTATCGCTATGGTATTATGGTCGATCGTATTGAGGATATCGAAGAAATTGTCGTCAAGAAGCTAAGTCAGCATTTTAATATCGACCAATACCTAGGAACGACTTTTTCCGATGAAGGCGATCTTAGTATGATTCTTGATTGCAAGGGGATCGCGAAGACTTATGATATTAACAATCTCCAAGAAGAAGACCATTCAACCTTACTTAAGGATAATAAAATTACTGGAGAGGTCTTTGAGTACATGCGCTTTAGTCTCAAGTCAGCGCCTAATTGTGCTTTACCTCTTGATTTGGTCTATCGCCTTGAGGAGGTAGCAACCAAAGACATTCAATTTTCAGGGGAAAAGGCCCTCGTTCGTTATCGTGGCAAGAGTCTTCCTTTACTTCATCTTGAAAGTTTACTTTCGTTGGGAGAAGGAACCCTTGAGGAGTTAGTACAAAAAGATATTATGCTTTCAGTTCTCGTGGTGAAGCACAAAGAGAAACTCTATGGGGCGATTATTGATGAACTTCAAGATATAGCTGTCACGAGTGAGCCAGTGGAAGAAGCTTTCTCTGACAGAGCTGGCTTAAAAGGAACTGTGACTATTGATGAAAAGATTATTTCCGTCATTGACGTTGGATATCTAGTTGATGGGGAACGGGATGGTACATTAACATTTAATAATATTGAACAATTTGAACAAGAAAAAGCAGCATAGGATTTTATTATGATTGATTTAAATGATCCAGATATGAAAGAAATTATTATTGAATTTTGTGATGAGTCTGATGCTCTTTTAGAGGAGCTTCGGGATATTTTAGATGATTTTGAAGATGATCCTGAAAACTCTATTCTTCTTGAAAAATATGGTCAAACAGTTGATCGTATTATGGGAGCTGCCAAGACGATGGGTTTAGAAGATCTAGGTCATCTTTGTCAGATGGGAAAAATCATTGGTTATAAAGGTTCTCAAGCAGAAAACAAGGCGCTCCAAGAACTCTCAGGTGGAGTTCTCTATGATCTGTGTGATCTTTTAGAAGTCATTTTAGGTAATATAAGAGAGGGCAAAGATCAAAAGGAGCACGATTTTAATCTCGAGGCGTTTAAGGGGAGATTAGAATGGTTAGCTGGAAAGTTTAAACATATTGAAAGAGCTTCTTGTGATATTGGTGAAGAACCCAAGGCGAAAAAGGCCACCAAAACTACTGCAGAGCTTGACCGATTAATTAGTCAATTCGGAAAAGCTAGCTGATTACTTTCTCAGTCTTTAGAAAATCTTTAAATTTATTGAGAAGATCGAGATTGTAGTTTCCAAGCTCATCAATCATCATTTCTTTAATGGCATCACCTGGAGATAGCTTACTGGTGATGATTTTCTTATCGTAAGTATTAACGAGAGAGAGGATTTCTTGTGGTCTTGAAAGCTTCGCTTTCTTCATCGGTCCTGAGCCTTGAAGGTTTTCTTCATGGCACTCAATAAGTTCAATAATGTGAGCATTGATATAGGGACGCTCGGCAAGTAATTGAACGACCCCTTTACAGTGCTCAAAGTAGACACTTTTTTCATTGGGACTTAGTTCTGTTTTTGGTTTATGAAAGAGCTCGGCTTGCTCTTTTTCCATTTGCATGACGCCAATATCATGCATGAGTGCTGCCGTGGAAAGATAGTCAATATCCTCGTCACTCACTTTTAAAAGTTTGGCAAATTTAATGGAAAGGGCGGCCACATTGAGACAATGTTGGATGACGTGGCTTCCTTCGTTGTCCTGACCAAAAATTTGATTGAGAGACTCTGGATTTTCAAAAATAAGTTTTTGCATATTTTTGGCAGCTTTCCTGGTCATATCGAAACTTGTTTGATTGGCAGGATCATCACTGAGTCGATCAATGGCCGTTTCACTTTGACCGGAAACCATTTCTACTTTTTCTTCCATTGCTGCATTGGGATCATCAAGAGTACTGTCAAGAAGTGAATCTAGAAATTGTTGATACTTTCCTTCATCCGAATCTTTTATATAGAATTTTGTGATTTTTTGACGTCTGAGTTTTTTATATTTTTCTTTTTCTAGAGAATTTCCCTCTTGAATGTACTCTAAATACTGTTCCTTAAAGAAAATATACACAGGAAAAGGAACAGTCCTTTCGGCCTTAATGGTGGTAATCCTCAAAGGGGTAAACGATTTTTGTGACATATATAAAGTACTTAAAGTTTTACCTCATTATAGTACCCGAAAAAATTCTTGTCTTAAATAATTTAAGACCTTTCGTAGTTATGTTTTGTGTAATGAAAATATAACTCTAAGAGAAAAGAGTCATCATAGACTTGGCTACTCAGGTGATCTTTATAAAGCTTAAGACTATAAGAGGGAGCCACACCCATCCACTCTTTGATAAGACCGTCTTTTTGGTTTTTCTGAAGCCAGTGAAAAACACATGCTTGGCGCAAAGACTTAGCGGTTATGTCAAGCATTAGCCTTTCTCTCCAATCTTCAAAGATGACTTCAATACCACGGGGGGAAAGTCCGCCGGAAAGGATGCGATAGGGATTGGCGTTAAAGAGAAGTTCACTAAAATCTAGTCCTTGCTCTTTTTGTTGCTGTCTTAAGAGCTGTAAGTACTCTTCAAAAACAGGAACAAAGGCTTGACCAAGGGGCACTGTATACGGATCTCTTTTTGGAGGTTTCACAATAACCTTGGGGGAGTCCTCTTCATTCTTTGGTAAAATAATTTGTTTGACCTTTAATTGGGAAAGGTCACTCACTTTAAGACCACCGGTAAAAATAAGGAGAACCATGACTTGATTGCGTCTAGCGAGCAGTTTGGTCATCTTGTGGCGGCTATGTCCTTCTTCCAAAAGGTATTGCCACAGTGTTTTAAGATCCACCATCGTGGCGGGACGGGGGCGATCGAGAAACTTGGGCGAGGTGGGGATCTTGCGAACCGGATTTGATCCGACGACTTTCGTCTCCACCAGGAAGTCAAAAAAGAGCCTCAAGGCCTGAACGCGACGGCGCCTACTATTATCTGAGTTGTATTTAGTTTGCAGGTAATCCCCATATTCTTTCACATGAGGAATACTGAGATCTTCAACCTTAAGGCGGCTCGATTCCTTTAATAAAAAATTATTGAAACACTGAAGGTCAGTGCGATAGTTTTTGAGGGTATTGGCCGAACGCCCCTTTGATCTCAGGGTGTTAAAGAACTCCTGTTGATGTTCTAGGAGTTCTTTGATTTGGGAATCGGGAGCGTTTTTGGAATTATTCATAGAGGATCATGGTAAGGTAAATTGTTCATCTTGGGTAGTTTTTACTTGTCGCCGCGAGTTAAGTGTTTTATACCCATCCTATAAAAGACATTCGAATATTTGAGAAGGGCCCCCGGGAGAGCGAGACTTTTGATGCTGGTGGCTTAAGACGACCTTTAAGTGGCATTGGCTATGACGAAAAACCATAATTTACAGACATTAAAAAGCTACTTAGAGGATCATTCGCCCTTCAAAAAATGGCTCCAAAACCTTGAAATTGAATCATTTTATAAACAATCCCCTGAGCTAATCATTCAGGCACTCACTCATTCATCCTTTGTTCACGAGGAGAGTCAGTGGGAACAAGGTCATAATGAGCGTCTTGAGTTCCTTGGAGACGCAGTCCTTGATTACCATCTTTCAAAGTTACTTTTCTCTACCTACCCTGAACTTTCAGAAGGCGATCTTTCTCGCTTGCGCTCGAGTCTCGTGAATGAAGAGCACCTCTGTGCTTGGGGTGAAAGCTTGGGATTGCCTGCTTTTCTTCTTTTAGGAAGGGGAGAGGAGAAGAAGGAAAAGGTGGAGACGGCGATTGTTTCTGATGCTCTTGAAGCTCTTTTGGGTGCTCTTTCCCTTATTGACTCCAATGCCCCTAAAGAATGTTTAAATAAGTGGATTGCCCTGTTTGATCAAAAGAGTGAGCTTCCCTTTTTAAGTCTCTTAAGACTCGATCTTTTTGATCCCAAAAGTCGCCTTCAAGAAATGACTTTAGAGCAAGAAAAGGTGCTTCCCAGTTATGAGTCCATTTCCCTAGGTGAAGGACTTGGGTTTGAGAGTACGGTTTATATTAAAGATCAGGCCTATGAGAGAGGGCGCGGATCAAGTAAAAAGAAGGCCGAAATTGCAGCGGCCAGAGAAACACTCGTTAAAAATTTTATCAATAAATAGGAGAACGTCCATGTTACTTACAGATCAACACCCTCATAATAAGTCCATTATGGTATCGGTTTTAGGTGCGCCTAATGTGGGAAAGAGTTCCATGATCAATTACCTGATGGGAATGGACCTTTCAGTGGTGACAAAGAAGCCACAAACCACGAGAAATAAATTCCATTGTGTTTTCACTGTGGATCACACAGAGGTCGTACTTGTGGACACTCCAGGGGTTCACCGCTCTAATATGGAATTTAATAAGCGTCTTAATGAACAAGCAAAAGAAGGCACTGAGGGAGTGGACCTCAACCTTCTTCTTATTGACCTCACAAGAGATATCCTCCCCCAAGTAAAAGATTTTCTTGAACTCGTGGATGTTGAGCTTAAGCGCACTTGGCTCGTTTTCACTAAATCAGATCGTATTGAAGATGCTGAAGCTCTTCCTTTAAAAGAAGTCTTTGAGAAAGTTCAGGAAGTCATACCTACTGCCGAGCGCTTTTTTGTGATTAGCTCAAGAAAGGGAGACAATATGCATGAGCTGACGGGGGCTATCTGTGATGCGGCTATTCCTGGACCTCATCTCTATTTAGATGGCTCTGTTTCCAACAAAAATGAGCGTTTCTTTGCTTCTGAATATATTCGTGAGCAGGCCTTTGATCTTTTAAAAGATGAAATCCCTTATGAGGTCGCTGTTCTTATCGATGAATTTAAAGATGTTTCTAAAAAAGATGAAGAGCGCCAATCTCATATCTCTGCCTCTATTTTGGTGAATCGTCCCTCGCAAAGGGCGATTGTTATTGGTTCCAAGGGCACGATGATCAAAGAAATTGGAACCCGCTCTCGCAATAAGATTGAACTGATGACGGGAGGAAAGGTTCACTTGAACCTTCACGTTAAGGTCAGTCCAAAATGGTTTAAGAATAATTTTGTTCTTGAAGAAATAGGCCTACCACGTGCTCATAATTCAGCCCGTGTATGGCGAAATAAGAACTAGGGGAGGCCGTGATGAAGCGCAATCGTAATATGGTTGTTTCCCTTATCGGGAGACCCAATGTAGGAAAATCATCCCTCTTTAATGCTTTAATGGGGAAACAACACAAGTCTATCACCTTTGATGAGCCTGGTGTCACTCGTGATCGTCACTATGGCATCGCCACCCTTAATGTCTTAGGAGAGGATGATGCCCAAGATATTATCCTCGTTGATACGGGCGGTTTCTATCCCGAGAGGATTGAAGAGACCCAAGAAAACAGAGATAAGTTTTTTAATATCATGACCACTCATGCAAAGACGGCCATTTCTGAATCAGACTTGGTTCTCATGATCGTTGATGTGCGAGAGGGAGCTCTTCCTTACGACAGAGAGATTGCGAATTTTATTCGCTCGCAAGGAAAAGACTTTTGGTTGATCATGAATAAATACGACACCGACAAGCAGGCCGGAAGTGAAGTGGATTTTTATCAAATCCCAGTGGATGATTACTTCCTCACCTCTTCTGCTCACAATGTTGGAATCACCGCTCTTAAGGAGCGGATTCAAGAAATGGCGGTAGGCTTTTCTAAGAGCTTACATCAAAGCTCCACCTTGTCTCAAGGAATTACACCCCGTGAAGATGTGGTAGCGAGAGTGGCGCTTATTGGTGCTCCTAATGCTGGAAAATCGACGTTGCTGAACAACCTTGTTGGGGCGGAAAGGGCCCTCGTCTCGGATATTCCGGGTACGACGGTGGATCCTATTGAAGGTTACTTTGATCTCTTCTTTGGTGAGAAGGCCGCTCTTTTAGAAGGGGATATGAACACCGATAGGAGTGATAAGGCCCTTTTTCAGCAGTATGAACATTTTCGTCAAAATAATCCGGATGTTTATTCTCGTATCGTTGATAGTTATCTTCTTGAAGAGGACATGAGTGATGCCAGTGAGTTTCTTGTGGATGATGAGGAAGAGTGGCAAGAAGAAGGGGAGAGTTTTCTCTATGAAGACGAGAACTTTCCTGGCGATGAAGATTTAGATCTTTCTCAAAAAGCAAACGCAGTCTTTGATGATAATAGTGAAAGTGAAAAAGACGAAGAAAAAAGCGAACCAGACAAAAATGAAGAAGAAAAATATGAAGGCTCCTATTGGCGCTCCATTCATTTAGTGGATACCGCTGGGATTCGAAAAAAATCGAGTGTGAAAGACTTTGTTGAAAGTCAGTCGGTTTATCGTTCTCTTCGTTGTATTACAGAATCTGATATCGTGATCTTTATGATCGATGCCACCAAAGGGATCGGTCATCAAGATCGTCGTCTCTTAGATATTGCTCTTGATAAAGGTAAGTCCGTCATTGTTTGTATGAATAAGATGGATCTTTTAAAAGGCCAACTTAAAACGGACAAAGCAAGAAAGGAGTGGCTAGAAGATCTACGCTACGATGTTCCTTGGCTTAATTTCTGTGACATCATTCCCATTTCTGCGAAAAGAAACACGGGTCTTAAGAGGCTTAAGAAAACTCTTGTGAAGACTATTTTTGTTCGCAGGAAAACAGTGGGCACTAGTGAACTCAATCGTTACGTCTTCTCCTTATTAGAAAAAAATCCGGTGGTTGTCGGCCGCTCGGAGGGGAAGCGTTTAAAGGTCAAGTACTGCTCTCAAGTGAAGGCGGGACCACCAACCTTCCTTTTCTTTACCAATCGGTCTAAGGGCATCCCAGAGAATTATAAGCGCTACCTGAGAAATGGACTGAGAAGGACCTTTGAGCTCGATAATACCCCCGTGCATTTAGTTTTTCGCACTGGGACAGATCTTGAAAAGCGCATGAAAAAATTAGGAAGAAAATAGTTAGCTCGTAATTGTTGACTTTTTTGTACGCCCGTATAAAAATCGCGAAAGTTTTAGACCTATCGTGCTTTATGCGGGTTTTTTTATGACGGCTTTTTTTAAGTCCATTCTTCTTGTCTTCCTTCTCATCGGGCATCTTTGTTCGGTAGAAGGCGCTGTGGCCAAGGAGCAATGGGTTAAAAACCAGTACGAGGGTGAGGATTACTACCTCTTTGTTCCAAAGGTCTCTAGTTCCAAAAAAGATCAAGATCGCTCACTTATGATTAATCTTCATGGTTGTGGGCAAAAGGCTGAGAGTCTCAAGGAAAGAGCAGGCTGGGAGCAACCAGCAAGCGAAAAAAATATGGTGGTGGCCATTCCTAATGTTCCTAACGGTGGTGTCATTGCCGGATGTTGGAATTATTATGGTGACGGCCATACTCGAGACAATCGTCACAACGGTTACATTCTAGGGTTAACTCTAAAGCTTATCAGCGATTTTAAAATCAATCCCAACAAAGTCTTTATTTCAGGGATAAGCTCGGGTGCCGCCCTCGCTTTTACTCTGTCTTGCCTTGCTCCCGATGTCTATGCAGGTGTGGCGATGAGTGCAAGCCCCTCAATTAATACCCAGGCTACTCAGGTTGGAAAGGCTTCGGTCACGGTGGATGACATTGCTGAGAGTTGTCGTGAATGGGCGGGTGAAAAGGCCCGTTATTTTTCTACTCAAGTGGCCAGTGTGATTTTTGGTGAAGATGATTTTCTTGTGGATCCCGAATACAGCAAAAGAAATGCCCGCGCCTTGGCTAAAATTTATCAAAGTGGAGAGCGAAAAAGTTTTTCTCTTTCTCAATACGATGGCACTAGGCCAGAAGGGAAGGGGCTCTACTTTCTTGTGAAAAATAGACCTGTCGTTAGTCTCATTGAAAACACAGGACTTGGTCACAATTGGCCTGGCGGCCAAGAGAAAAGCTCTGGAGATTTTGTGAATCAAAAGAGCCTCTATTATGCCAAGTACCTTACCCAATATTTTTTATCAGTTAACCGGCGCCCTTGAAAAAGGGTGATTCCTTGGTTTTGTCCCTCTTTGCCAGAGAAGGCGGTCGTAAGACCGCCTTCTTTTTTTTAAGTCCCTGTTTTTATTAAAACCAATAACTTACTTTTATTATTTTTCTTTTAAGATGGGCCTTTTAAAGACCGAATAAAAGATAATGAAAACACTCATTATAGCCCTCAACTTATGCACAAGTCTCCTCTTTCCTGTCGCTCAAGCGCGGACCATAAGAAAGGAAGTGCCAGCAGCATTAAAGCTCAACAAAATTCTTCATGAGAGGCTCGGCACATTTGGGCAGCTTTTAAATGATGCCATCAATAAAGACGGCCCAGAAGAAACACTAAAAAAAATAGGGGAGCACCACAAAGAAGAAGATCGCATTGCTTATTTAAAAGTCCTCCAAGAGTTAAAAAAACAAAGAGTCATCATCAGAACAAGTAAAAAAGGATTCGTGGTTGTTGCTGGAGGAGAGAAATTAGCTGTTGAAGTGGTAGATTATATCAGCCATAAAATGTTGATTAACGGCAAGTCATTTCAGTATAAAATAAGTTTGGGATTTGAAAGAAACTATAAAGAAGTTGAAAAGGTTTTAGGGATAAGAGCAAATGCGAAAGGAAAGACTTCTTTTCACACTTTTTTAGGCTTTTTTATTTCTGATGCTCTTGCCTTTGTCCCCATAGTTATAGCTGCTGCCGGTGCGGTGGCCCTCATTGGCGATGCTGTGGCGTCTCCAGCTGCGAATGATATTGCCAATCGTGCTAACCACAAAGTTTACGATAAAATTCAAGATCTTAAAACGCAATATGAGAAAAGGGCCAATGATTGTGAAAGTGATCTCGCTCACTCCTATGGCATGGGGAAATCTGAGCTTAGTGGGTTAAGCTCCGTGAAGACTGTAGGTAATCTTATTACTGAGCTAGATGCGGAACTTTATAATGAGTGGTTCAATGGAAAATCTCAAATAGATTACGACGATTATTCTTGTAAGGCCTATGACGGAGTAGAGGGCATCAGAAACACTAAAATCATAGGAATCGTCTCTTTAGGTCCAGGTGAGGTACTAAAAGACCTTTGTCATCATCAGGACCGCCTCAATAGTTGCTTCTCTGAGATCGAAGAGGTCATGAGAAAAAACAATGTACAGGTAAATGATGTTGCTGGACCGGATACGCTTGGGCCAGTCAACGACATTGTAGAGGAGTATCGCATGCTCCATGAAGCCCAAAACCAGTGAAATCATTACTGAATTAAATGGATTCTCTTTAAAGAGTAAAAAGTGCATGGCGAAAAAATTGTGTTTTTTCCCGTGAACATCTGTGCTAAAAACGCTTCACGCAACTGACGGATGTCAGGACAAAGTTAGGGGTAAGTTTCCCAGACTCTCTCCTCGTCATTTTTAGGTCTTGCCGTGGGGTGGTACCCTGGCAAGGACACGGCTCTTTTTTGGGTTTGTTGGGTTTAAGGCCGTTCCTAAAAATACACTTGGTGAAGCTTACCCCATCTTTTTCTCATTGTTTTTTCGCTCCCCAGATTTTATTTTGAATAAAATTAAGGAGTCTTATGAAAACCTATGTTGCGATAGCAATCTCCCTTGTCATTCTTATTGGCGCTATTATTACTGGTGGCATTTATTATCAAAAATCACACTATACTTTGGTGTCTCCAAAAAAGGGAGATATTGTCGAAGCCATCTACGGTCTAGGCAAGGTAAAGAGTGATAGTCGCTTTGAAGTTAAAGTGGGCATTATGACTACCGTCGATAAACTCTTTGTTTCTGAGGGAGAAGCCTTAAAGAAGGGGGATCCTCTGATTAAGTTTAAGGACTCTGGCATCTTTCGCGCTCCCTTTAGTGGACGTGTGACAAGGATCAATCATTACGAAAAAGAGACCGTATTGCCACAAGCTCCCGTATTACGGCTTGAAAATCTGGAAAACCTTCATATTGAAGTTTCTTTAGAACAAAATGGTGCTTTGAGAGTGAAGGAAAATGATGAGGCTAAGGTGATCTTTGAGAGTTTACGCAATCAGAAATATCAAGGTCGCGTTAAATCACTCTTTCCACGAGATGATGAATTTATTGCGCTCATTGAAGTTAAAGATTTACCAAAGAATGTTTTACCGGGGATGACTGCTGATGTAGCGATTATTGTCGATAACAAAGAGCAGGTCTTATTAATCCCTCTCACAGCGATAGATAATGGCATGGTGACGCTTAAGAGGGAAGGTCAGCGAAAGAGCAAAGTTCGTGTAGAGATAGGAACTGTGGATGGCCAATATGCTGAAGTTTTAGGCGCTCCTTTTCAAGAGGGAGATAAACTTCTCGTGAGAAAGGAAAAAAAGAAAAAATGACCTTTTTGGCACTAAGACAGCTATTTTCCAGGAAACGCCAAACGCTACTGATCTTATTGGGGATCAGCTTTGGCACGATGATCTACGTACTCATCGCTGGCATTCAGTTAGGCTTTAGAAAATACATCTTAGATGAGCTACTCAATAATACGGCCCATGTCTTAATACAAGGCCAGGAGGATGTCATTAATGAATCTAGCCTTACCCCTCGTTTCTTTGGTGAGGAAAACTTGGTTAAATGGATAAGTCCTCCTGCTGGCAAAAGAAATGAGTCTCGACTTGAAAATTACTATGGATGGAGTGAGAGACTTTCTCGTCATCCTGAAGTAATGGCCTTTTCACCTCGTTTATCAATCAAAGGATTAGCGGCTTTTAAAGATGCTCGCGCCTCTATCGCCCTAACAGGCGTACTCCCTTCTCGGCATGTGAAAGTAACTCAGCTTGAAAATTATATGAGAGAAGGCTCTTTTAAAGATCTACAGGGAGCGAGTAATAAGATTATCTTAGGTAGTGGTCTTTTGGAAACCTTGGGAGCGAAAGTCAATGATACGATTATGATCTCTTCTGGTATCGATGAAGCGAAGCCTTATAAAATTGTTGGTAGTATTCATTTTGGAAATCCAGCATCAGATGATCACGCGGCCTTCGCTCACTTAAAGGATGCACAGGCCCTAAATAAAACACCAGGAAGAATTTCTGAAATTTTGGTTTCCCTCTATGATATTGACCGCTCAAGTGAGCTTGCCCACTTTTGGAATTATACATCTCAGGATAAAGTTGAAAGTTGGGAAGAGGCTAACGCTTCCTTTATGAGCATGATAAAAATCCAAGATGTCACCCGGATGATTATCACCTTAAGCATTTTACTGGTCGCTGGTTTCGGGATTTATAATGTTTTAAGCATTATGATTAGCCAAAAACATAAAGAAATAGCCATCCTACGCTCTATTGGCTACGGGCCAGAAAAAATCCTCCAGCTCTTTCTTGTGCAAGGCCTTCTTTTAGGGGTCACAGGAGGTGTGCTTGGTTTGATTATGGGCTTCTTTCTCAATTTATACTTTGGAAGTATTGATTTAGGTATTGAAATTGGACAAGGTAGCTCACTTATCATTAGTTACTCACCCTCAATATATATAACTGCTTTAAGCTCTGCTTGTGCCGCCAGTTTTATTGCGAGTTATTTTCCAGCAAGAAAAGCGAGTGAATTAACCCCTATTGAAATTATTAGGTCTCAATAATGACAATCATTGGAAAAAAAATAGTAAAAGAGTTTGGAGAGCCTCCTATTAGAGTGCTTCATTCTCTAGACTTTGAAATTAAAAGTGGAGAGTTTGTCTCTATTTCTGGCCGTAGTGGTAGTGGTAAATCAACTCTTCTCTATATTGTCTCCACTTTGGATAACCCTAGCTCTGGTGAATTGATCATCGATGATAAGGTTATCGGAGATATGAGCGCCAAAGACCTACATGCTTTTCGAAATAATCAGGTAGGCTTTATTTTTCAATTCCATTACTTACTTGAGGAGTTAACTGCTTTAGAGAATGTTTTATTACCAGCAAGGAATCTTAAAAGAGATGTTGAATTAAAAGGGAGAGCTCTGGATCTTTTGGAGAGTTTTGGAATTGCTGATAAGGCACAATCCCTACCAAAACAAATGTCGGGGGGAGAGCAACAAAGAGTGGCCATCGCAAGGGCCCTTTTGATGAAGCCGCGCTATATTTTTGCGGATGAGCCCACCGGAAATCTAGATAGTCATAACGCTCTTAATGTAATGAAAACGCTAAGACAGGTGAATCAAGAACATGGCACGACTGTTTTACTTGTTACCCATGAGCCCGATTATTCAAAAATGGCGGATCGAGAAATACTCTTGCGTGATGGAAAGATTGTTAATGAAAGGATGGAGTTGACTGCCGATGATCAGCCGCTTTGACTAAGCGGCTGATGGCGATTTGTTTAGAGGTTAAGACTTTTCTTAGAAGGCCCAAAGTTGTGGTGAAAGTCTGGGTTGTAGTGGGCCTCACCTGATCTATTGGCGCGTACTTGGCTTTTAAAAACCTCGAGATCTTCACGACGGTACTCTTCAAGAACCTTTTCAATGTCTGCCATAGAATAAATTTTTGAAGGATTTTTCTTATAGAGTTTCTTATGAAGCTCTTTATAAATCTTGCCAGCAACCTTTTGCATCGTCAGAACACTTTTAAGGGTTTTCTTTGGCATAAAGAGAGGAACTTGATCTTCTACGATGCTATCAAGAAGAGGCACTCTTCTCATGCCATAAACAAAGCTACCCAAGACATTTCCTCGAAAAGTCCATTTGAAATTGTATTGGTGACGATCCATCCAATCGTAAATGGCCGTAAAAATCACATCCTTTAATTGATTTGATCGCGCGTAATGGAGGTTTCTCCATTCGGCAATCATGTCAAAACTGGGCTCTAATTCTATGTCGCCTGGTTGAAAACCTGTCTCCACATTAGTTCCCATGTCATTGAGAAATTTTCTATTTTTCATATCAAATTTGGTAAGAAATTGAGGAAGCATGATAGAACCTTTGCTGGCAGCTTTGTAGGCCCAATGAACTACCTCTGAACAAAAGACTTTGTCGTGATTGTTGAGATCAAAACCAAAGTCATAGTCAAGATGCTGATCAGTTCCAATGGTTTTTCTTGCTTTATCATAGAGAAAGGCCGCGGCCTTAGTGGCGACTTCCTGATTTTTATGACGAAAAATAACCGCTTTTGCACTACCAGCGTGAAGAGGCTCTTCGGTGAAGTCTTGCATGATGATTCCCGTTTCAATGAGGGCCTCGATATTGTAGCGCCTCTTCGTTTTGGGATCGATATAGATCATACTAAGGTGACTAAAGTTATTTTTATTGTCTCCTAGACGAGCAATAGAGGCAGAAATAGCTGATGTCCCACGCCAAAGGATAAGATCTCCACTTTTTAGGTCTTTGTTAAAATCAAAGGACTCGTCATCACTCATGGTCCAAGGATGACCTTTGCTGTAAATGGGTGACTTATCATCTTCACTTAATCCATCGACTTTTTCTCCCTTCATATTGACGTAAAGGAGGGCCGCGTTTTGTTCAATATAGCGAGTGGCGCGCATGGCGGCCTTGGCCGATTTGGCACATTCTCGATCCATTATTTTTTGTTCGCTCCAATTTTGCACATGCCTTCTAATATTTTGTTTGATTGCCCATAGCCTTTCTAAAATGACACCAAATTCGGCTTCGCTATAGTTGGTTCTAAAGTAACCGGT
>JASBRV010000055.1 GCA_030149295.1 Bacteriovoracales bacterium
GCAGCTTCTCTGACATGATCACTGTGGCGAACAGATGCCGCTAGAATTTGGGTAGGGAAGCCGTAGTTGTCGTAGACGACGCGAATTTCTTCAATGAGGCCCATTCCTGAATGGCCGATATCATCAAGGCGACCAATAAAAGGGCTTATGTAAGTTGCACCGGCCTTGGCCGCAAGAAGAGCTTGATTGGCGCTAAAGCAAAGAGTGACATTCGTTTTAATCTTTTGCTCGCTTAAAACCTTACATGCTGATATTCCTTCAATAGTAAGAGGAAGTTTAATCACCACATTGTCATGGATTTTTGCCAGGCCTTCAGCTTCTTTAAGCATGCCCGTTTTTTCTGTGCTAATGACTTCAGCGGAAATAGGACCGTCAACTAAGGCACAGATGTCTTTAATCACATCCTCTTGAGTTCTGCCAGACTTAGCAATGAGACTAGGATTTGTGGTTACCCCGTCGACAAGACCCCAGTCGATTGCTTCTTTAATTTCATCTATAATGCCTGTGTCCAGAAAAAAATCCATAGGGGTTCTCCTTACTAAATGAGTTTGTTATTTCGGCACAAGAATACCTGTAAATGTCAGCTTGTGACAAGTTTTCCACCTCGCGGCAATAGGCTAAATAAGCGATAATATAACTATGAAAACGGCATTTGGCTTCATTCTTATTCTTTGCTTTACTAGGGAAGTTTTCGCTAGCAATTCGCTTATCGATCTTAAAATAAGAAAAGAGGCATTAGAAAAAAGCAAGGTGAAGTCTTCCAAAAAAGATGCCAATCTCGAGCAAGAGATAAGAGACTCTTTCTTTGACCCAGATTATGATTACTCTCAATTTACTGGTAGGGTCACTGATCGCGATGATACGAATAGCTTGGTAAAAGTAATTAGTGAAAATGGCAATATCAAGTTCTTTCGCTCCGGGGATCCTCTTCGCTTCAAGTTAGCAAACCAAGAGACCAATTATTGTCGAGGTTTCGTACGATCTGTTGAGAAAAATTACTTTGTCCTTTATGTCCAGGACATTACTAAGTGCTGGGCAAAAAATGAATATTTCAGAAGGGGATCGCTCTTGGTCTTTGATGCCAAAACATTAGCGGCAAGGGTTAGAGATGCAAGTACTTATAGAATTGTTCTTTTAAAGAGAAGAAGGGATTTCTTTAAACAGCTCAACGATGTTAATCACTTCGTCTGGTCCTATGAGCAACAAAAAATGAAAGTTGCAGCTGAGTATGATGAGAAAATAACCAAACTGCGCCAGGCAAAGCAAAAAGCCTTGGATATGCTTATTACTAAGAAGCAGGACTCTATTAATTTACAACAAGAATTGGGTATTAGACTTGATCAACTTGATAAAGATATAGAGTTTTATCGTATTGATAAAGATGATCCAAAAATTGATCGATGGCATTTGGACCACGATCTTGGTAAACCGGTTGCGAAAAGACCTAACCCGAATTTCTTTGCAAGATAATAGTTGTCATGAATTTTCTCTTCCTCTTGCTATCTCTTTTTTTTCCCCTCTCATATGGTAGTTTGAATATTGAGACTGAAGATCTTAACAAAGATGTCACTTCAAAAGTCCAAGTTCTTTTAAATAATGAAAAAAAAGTGGAAGATATTTTTGAGCTCCCTTTTAAAGGGAATGGTTTAAAAGAAATTAAGATCGGTTACCAAAATGGACAAAGTGTCTTTCGTTTTAGGCTAAAAGCAGGGCAATCATCAGAAAAGCTTGTTTTAGTGTTTAATCACAATTTAGCGGGATCAATTCAAGTTTTTAAAAAACAAGGTAAAAAGATAGCTTTTGTTGGTGTAACGGGATCTCTTGTTCCTTACTACAAGCGTCTTGTTCCTGGAATGAGTGTGGCGATTCCTCTTAGCTTTGATAGGGAACAGAGCGTGGAATATGTGCTTCTAAGAGATTCTGTGCATCGTTTTGATGCGAAAGTGACAGTCATGAGTGAAACAGATTTTAAACAAAAGGAGGCCAATAAGAGAGGTGTTTATTTCTTTTACTTTGGAGGTTTTGTTTGTTTAATGATCTATAGTTTCTTCCTTTTTCTAGCGACAAAAGAACAAAATTACCTTCTTTATTTTCTATTTTGTTTCTTTATTCATCTCGATGTGATCTCCATTATTGGTTTCGCTGATTTTCTCACGAAAGGATTGGGGATTACGATATCTCAGCACCTGATTCGCTATAGTTGTTTGGCCAGCATTTTTGCCTTTATCTTTGGGATTAAATACACGCAGTCCTATCATCATGACTATTTCTTAGTGAAGTTTTTAAAGTTCCTCGTTATATGTTGTGTAGCTCTTTTTTGTATTTCGATTGATCCATGGTCTTATTTTTTCGGTCGAGCTTATTTGGGTTATATTATTGATGTCATAATACTGTCTGGTTGTACTTCCTTAATTATTTTAGCGATAAAGAGAAGCATCGATGGAGTTGTAGAAGCCAAGTTCTATCTTTTTTCATGGTTTTTCATGTTTGGAGGAGTCTTTCTCTATATGGGCCATTATTTTGGTGTCTTCACTCGCAATGCCATTACTGCCCACGGGCTCATGTTTGGAAACCTTGGAGAAATGCTGATTGTATCCTTTGGGCTCGCCTACAAAATTAATGTTTTAGATAAAGAAAAAAGAGAGGCTCTTTTAAAGGCAAGAGGACAACTTCTATATAAAAGGATGGTAAGAGCTATTATCCATGACCTTTCAAATCCTCTTTTACTTATAAAGCACTATGTAAAGTTTAAGGTTAATAATCCTGTCGAATTTAAGCTTAAAGAGGAAAAAGCATGGGAAAAAATATCATTGGGGGTCAGTAAAATTACAGAAATAATTGAATTCAATAAAAGGCACGAATCTTTGTTAAATGATCAAAAAGAAGAATTTTCCTTGGAGAGGGTGAATCTCTATGAAGTTATCGAAGAGGTGATCAGTATTTTTGAAGAGAGGTTTTTAGAAAAAGAACTTAGGCTCCATAATAACATAGATAAAGATACCTATGTTCTGGCTGAGAGAACGACTCTTATTTATGATGTCATAAGTAATATTTTTTCGAACTCTCTTAAATTTTGTGAAAAAAAGGGAAACCTTTGGATAAGTTGTGAAGATCGAATGGATAATATTTTAATTACCTTTCAAGACGATGGGCTTGGGATGACAAGAGATCAGCTTCAAAGATTTAATCAAAATGGTGAGGTTAATTCTGAGAAAGGCTTACAAGGGGAAGAAGGCTCTGGCTTCGGTCTTTTCTTAATCAAAAGCTATATGGAACTTTACGGAGGCACTATAAATATCTATTCTGATAATGAAGGTGGTCGCAGTGGGTTGGCGATTTATCTAAAATTTCTAAAATAATATTAGTTCTAAAAATAAAGGTTCCTATCAATGAAAGATGACATTCTCACTAAAATACCTGATGTTCTTCACGAAGAGCCTGCCATAGAGATCAATGAAGAGGAGTTTGATAAAACCATTCGCTCTCGGAGAAGTGTTCGTGTTTATGAAAAAGAGAAAGTTCCAGAAAAGGTTATAGAGAAAGCGATAGATCATGCTCTCTTAGCACCTAATAGTTCCAATTTACAACCTTGGCGTTTTGTATGGGTCAAATCTGAACCACAAAAAAAGCAACTAATAAAAGCTTGTTTAAACCAAGCTGCAGCAAGAACAGCTTCAGACCTGATCGTAGTTTTAGCAAGGACTGAGAATTGGAGAAAGACAAGAGAGCAAATGCTTAATGTTTTAAAAGAAAATAATGCTCCTAAGGGAGCTCTCTCTTATTATGAAACGATAGTTCCTTTAGCCTATAATCAAGGCTTTTTGGGTGTGATAGGTCTTATTAAGAGGTTAGTCATCTTTTTAAGAGGTTTCACTAAAGTTACGCCTAGGGCGCCTAAGAGCCATGCCGATATGAGAGTCTGGGCCCACAAAAGTGCTGCGCTTGCCTGTGAAAATATTATGCTGAGTCTAAGAGCACAAGGATATGATTCTTGTCCTATGGAAGGATTTGATGAGGTGAGGGTACTCAAATGCCTTGGTCCCAACCTTCAAGAAAAGGGTCAAGAAGTTTGCATGGTGATATCAGCTGGAAAGAGAGCAAAGAATGGAGTTTATGGTCCGCAAATAAGAATGCCTAGGGAGCAGTTTGTCTCTATTCTTTAAATATCAAAACTGCTAAAAATTGCCGAAATATTAAGGCGAGTTGCTGTAATATCTTTTTTTCTGGCAAAGAGATGAAACCATGAAAGTTGAATAGGGTTGGGGACTTTCATGTGTTTCACGAGATAGAGAAAGATACTTTGATAGAGTTTCTCTTTGCCTTCTCCTAGGTCAGCTACAGAAACCACAAGACCCTTAAAAACCAAATAGGCCACATCAAGCTCACCTCGGTCGAGGATACCATCTTTATTGATATCAAATCTCAAATAAGCTGTTTCTAAATTACTTAAGATAATTAAAAAACGACCCATTTGGCTTTTTGTAATAGGACTGGCTGGGTCTTCTTCTAGGCGAGAATAAAGTTCAACGTTGATGACATATTGTCTTAGTACATCAACTCCTACTTTTTGAAGATATTCATAGAGGTTTTGATAGTAACGTTGATAGCCTAGTTTATTAAAGAAGACATGAAGAAAGTACTCTCTAAAACAAGAGATCTCATAGCTGTCTTTTCCGATGATAGGGCAGTGATTTTTAAGTTCCGCGTGGACCTCATCATTGATGCTATAAGAGTGAAGGGCATTGATGGCAAATTCAGTGAACTCTTCTGATCCACCGGCATCATTACCATCGGAATGATACATAAAAAGATCTGAGCTGATCAAGGCATCAGAGATAAAATCATCTAGATCATCAGGCCAAAAGTCGAGTTCTTCAATTAGGCCACGGTAATCATTTAATAGGACTTTAAAGTCTTCGCGATCAGCTTCTTTATATCTCTTGCCTTCTGGGTAATGACCATAAACAGTAACAACTTTGGTGACGGCCCACCTCAACATACTTGTTAACTGAAATCCCGATTTAAAGCGCTTATAGTAGTCAAAGAAGTGAGACTTTCCATTGTCATCTTGGAAATAACGATAGTTGGTTGTGACGTAACGAAAGTTGTCCCAATGTTTTTTCACCATCCATTTGGGAAAAACATGGTAACTTTCAATTTTAGGAAAGCTTATGCTTGCAATGGCATTCTTAGAATCCATTTGGGGTCGGTAATACTCATAAGTGATCTCATTGAAGTAAAGCATTCCACTAAACTCAAGGCCC
>JASBRV010000057.1 GCA_030149295.1 Bacteriovoracales bacterium
CAGTACTCAATTTTGAATAATGTGTTGAGCTATGATACTAACACCTAAGTAATATCTCTTTATCTCCGGAGTCGCTCATGATTAAAAAGATTCTTCTAATTGCTTTCATCTTTTCTTTTAATTTACAGGCCCAAGCGGGAATTCATAGATTCAAGGTCGAGGACATCACAGATTTAAGGTATGAGTTTATTGAAAATGATCCGACATGCGAATCATCTTCGGATGGTAACAACAATTCAAAAACTACAATTAAAACGCCTTTTGGGAATATTGTATCTAATATTTGCGTCGATACCGATTTTTTCAAAAGTTACCATTATCAAAATGTTCTTCATTTTTTAAAAGGTCCCTATTATAAAGATTGCATTAAAAGTACAATTAAACATACAGATGGGTCCGTCGAAACAGTGTATGGTACTAGAGTAATAATCAAAGAGCTATTTGTTATTTACGATGATATGAGCCTTGTTGCCTCTCGTATAAGTGATTTGGACAAGATAGGTAGCTGTGACTAACCTGAAGATAGGCTCCTGATATTTCTAAATTTAAACCATTTTGGACATAATAATCGGGTCCAGACAAAATCTTAATGCCTATTCCCTGAATTAGGGGCTCTTTTAAGTGGCTTCCATATTAGAGGTAGCTCGTTCGTATTAAATTCAAGCCTTCTTTACATTCTTCAATTTTTTCTTATAACCAAAATAGAATGAGGGAAAAAGAATTAAGCAAACCAAGCCAAGGACCAGGGGAAGAAACCACATCTCAAGAAAGGTGTTTATCTTTACTCTCTTGTAGTTATTTTCATCATAGATAAGCTCTACTTCTTTATTGATTTGATCTTCACACTCATAAAAAAAGCGAATTTCATCCACTTGCCCGTAAATGAGATCGCCATCTGGTCTCATAACAATTGGCACCTTCTTATATCGCGCAGAGCTTCCAGAGATTCTCTTTGAGTAACACTTAATAACAACGCCAGTTTCTCGACCGGAATATTGTTGAAACTCAATGGTTTCATGAGAGACAGAATAGAGCCCAAAGAGGGGGCCTCCAAGGACCCCAATAATCATTAAATAGCCAATAGTCTTTACTATCAAGTTCGACATATTTCTATTGTATAGAAAAACGAAGTAATTAAAAGCACATAGAAGTATCTATTTCTTATCCAGGCCTTCGTAAGCCCTACTCAAGATCAAACTTTATAAGCAAAACAAAAGTAGCTAGGCACCGTTAAAATAGCTTACTTTAGAAAAAGGGATGGATTCAAAAGTTTGACTTCTTTTTTAAGGGCCTTGCCCTTAAAGAAGCCAATACTTCCGGACTCACTCTCTAAGTGATAAAGATCTTTCCTTTCTCTGAGAATTTCCAGAAAGTGATCTAGACCTTTAATTTTAATCCCGTTGACACTTTCAATAACTTCACCGGCATGCCATTCTTGATAATAAGATTCGCTGTCTTTTTCAACATGGGTTACGATAACCCTTTCTTTATCTAGACTGAATTTTTTTAAAATTTCATAAAACCAAATAGTATCTGAAAGGTTGAAAGATTCAAGAATTTCAAAGCTCAACACTTGAATAGTAAGACCCCAGCAGTCAAGAAAACAGCGCTCTTCTATGATAGGGTTAGATTTTATTTTTCTTAGAGGCATAGGAGATGATTTGGCAGAGCTTTCAAAGACTTTCCCCTCACGCCATACTTTAAGGCTTACTAATGTATCTAAAGGAATGAGTTTAAAAGCATCAAAGAGATTTCTGCGATGGTAATGATCTTTTGAGATAAGGATTCCATGCCGATCGAGTTGTTCTAAGGACTCGTTTCCATCTTGGTCACTAAAATGAAGAGAAATAAGTACATCTTGCTTTTTAATCCCCGCCTTATCGAGAAAGCCCCCTCGCTCAACAGAGCTTACAATTAATCCTTTTGCCTTCTCCATTTTCAAAGCTTTTGCCACCTCATCAGAGTTTTTTTGAAAAGTGCCTCCGATATCACTAAAGTTAACAGAATTATTTTCAAAAATATTTTTGAGAATAATAGCGATAAAAGGAGATGGGGTAATAAAGCCTATATTATCTGCTTCCTCGTATATGGAGGTATTGATACCGATGACTTGGCCCTGATCATCAATTGCGGGTCCTCCAGAATTACCGGGATTAATTGCTGCATCTGTAACATATTTCTCTGCAACAGTTCTCTCTCCTGACATGAAATTAGTAATTTCTCCAGCTGTAATATTTGGCTCGGTCATTCCCATAGGGTATCCAATGGCCTTTAACCCGGTTCCTCTGGACACAATAGGGTTGTCTCTTAGTTCTAGATGAGGAATATCAAAGTGATTTTCGCCAATAAAGGCTTTCATTCTCTCTAGTTCCCCATCTTTGAGCCGTAAAACGGCAACATCAGGTTCTAAACTTTTTACTAGGCCAATTGTTTCAACCTGAAACTTTTCCTCAGAAGTAAGCATCGTCATAATTTCAATAGACCTGGCATTCTTAACAACATGAGCGTTTGTGATAAGGATACCTTCTCCATATGGGGAAGAGACAAAAAATCCAGAGCCGGACCAATTTTTAAGATCCCCCAAACGTGGATTTAAAATCGACTTTACTTCCTCACCGGCATAACCTTCAGCGTAAATTTGAACAACTGCATTCATTTTTACTCTAGTGAGCTCTGTAAAAGGTGCACTCATATTTATCCTTATACAAGAGGATGCAAGAAAAAGCTTACTCGTTAATGGAATATATAAAACAGCTTACAGGAAATCCTTGAGGAAAAATATCACTAACATAATGTCCTTTAAAACCGGAAGATGGCGACCAAGGATTGTCAGAAGGGATGACCTGGTCAAAATTAAGCTCTAGAATATAGTGATCAAATTCATTTAAAAAACCAATCATTCTAATAAAACCTGGGGTTCTCTCTTGAACAAAGGCATTAGTCTCTATGACTGTTAGATTAGCATAGTCTTTGACGATAATTGGTTCTCTATAGTCCTGATTGATAGGAGATTGGAACTTAAGAAAAACTTGTTGTTGCTTATCTTTGCAAGTAATTTCTTGTGCCATTAAGCCTGAAGATAATAAAGTTAAAACTAATGCGAAAATACTAATTTTCATAACAAGGTCCTTTTTTGAGTAGGTCAATAAGCCTTTTTTATAAATTATGATGAAAAGATACTCATGAACTTTTGAAGACTTTGAAAAGTTTTCATAGGAAAACGAGAAAATTAAGAGGCACCTAAATAGACAATAATCTACATAATTCCAATAACCTATAAAAAAACCTCTTTGCTCCCCCTATCAATGTTTTATCATTTACCTATGTATAAGTATCGAGATCTTAACCTTAGAAGAGACCTTATTTTTGACCTTCGCAAACGACTTTCAATGGGTGGTGATTTTGAAGTGTGGCAGCCTCCTAAAGAAGAAGGAGAAGAGAGACATTCTTTTCATGTTCGCCTCTCGGCCCTGAGTCCCATTAACTCAACTCTATCCTTCAGAGGATACTATGAGGAGATGACCCTCGATCCGACTAGGCCGCTCTATTTTATGTCCTCTGATAAGGAATGCGTATTTAAAGGGTCACTTCTCGGTTTTGAAGAGCAATATTTTTGGGCAGATTTTCCGGAGAACATAAAAGTGAGAGAGTTTCGTGCATTTCCTCGCAAAGACTACGCTCTCAAAGATCGTGTCGAAATTGTGTTTAATTACGTCAATAACGAAGGTGTCCAAGAAAGAGCACAAGCTCCCGTACTCAATGCCTCAGAAGGAGGTATATGCCTTTTCCTCGGTAGGGAAACCCTAAAAAAGCTACAAAACGCTGTCGCCATTATCTTTCCAGAACTTGAAAAGTTCACAAGTCATCAAACTATTGCTGGCGCAAACATCAAACACCTCAGAGTCGCTCAAAAATCCAAATTAAGCCTCGAAGAACATCTTGCAGTAGGATTTGAGTATACAGAAAACTTTTAGAAGTCCTAACTTACCTCTTCCTTAATTTTTCCTAGGACCATTACTTCATTCTTATTGACGTTAAGTTGACGTAAGATACTGTCATAATTAAGAGTACTCAACTTCTCTTTAAATTTGCTCAAGATGGGATAATCCTCGCTGCCCTTAAATTTAAGGGTAAAAACAAAATTTTTACAGCTCTCAGAGACAACCCAATTATCAATAAGCTCTAAAATCCTCTCAGGTGCACAAATAATATCAGAAATCACCCAGTCAAAGTATTTGGAATTATCTAACTTAAAGGCGTCACCAGTCCTAAAGTCGAGATTTGGATGACTCATGAGGTCCTTTCTTAGAGGCGTGCGATCTATTGCGCTCACCTTCGCTTGAGCCTGAAGGGCTATATAACTCCAGCCCCCAGGACAAGCACCAAGGTCTAAAACACACTCATTAGCTTGAATTTTTCGATTGAGAACAAGCTGACTCTCAACAAGCTTTTTAAAAGCCCTAGAAGGCGCTAACTTATCGTCTTTTATTGTGGTATAGCCACCAGGAAAGGGACTCAGGAGATGCCACAAGGTATTTTTCTCCCTCACAGAGATAAAAGAATAAGCAAGGCTACGATCAGGCATAATAGCGACTTTTAAGAGTGCGCTTTCAGCGTCCCAAGGCTTTCCGATAAGCAATCCTGCTTTTTTAAAGAGCTTACCCACCTTCTGGGCCAAAAGCTCACATCTGCCCTTAAGAACAATACCTTGTGACTCGGAGACGCTGAAAACTTGATATGAGACTTTTTTAACAGCTCTCTTTTCAAAGGACTTTAAAAGAGAGTTTGCTTGGGACCCAATACTATCCTCTTTTATGAAGTGAACATTGATCATAGCGTCTATCGCAAAGCCAAGGTAAGTATTTTCTAAAGATATTGAATTTGAGATCTTTATAATAGGGAGGTTTTTAAAAGAAGTAACCTCAGCTGAGGAGAGGTCTCTTCGTATTTCATCCTCAAGAAAGGGCTTCCACTGATTACTTTTTGCGAAGAAATAATGCATAAAAACCTTTTTAAATTAGTCTAGGATGAATAACCTATTTTTAATACTTTCGATTGGTTATGAATACTCACTTTTACTTGTTATACTAAAAAAAACTTAGGTTTAAGGAAAATTATGATTATAACACCTCAAATAAACTCCAATATTAAAAATTTAAAAGAGTCGGCGACACTCGCCATTAATATGGCAGCAAAAGCAGCACGAAAAGCTGGCGTAGATATTGCTCACCTCGGTTTTGGCCAAAGTCCATTTCAAGTCCATTCAAAAATCCAAATGGCACTCGCCAGAAATGCTCATCAGAAAGACTACTTACCTACAAAAGGCCTTCCTCAACTCTGTGAAACTATTGCACAATACCATAACAAGTTTTTCAATTATAACTTTAAACCTGAAGATATTATTGTTGGCCCCGGCTCGAAAGAACTTATATTTCAAGCCTTATACTGCCTTGAAGGAAATGTTTTTGTCCCTGCACCTAGCTGGGTTAGCTATGGCCCCCAAATAAATATCAAAGGTGAGAGAATAACCCCTATTCTCACGAAAGTTGAAAATGACTATAAAATTCAACCTCACGAATTAGAGGAAGCTTTAAAAAAAGATCAAAGTGATCAAAAGATTTTAATTTTTAATAATCCAAGTAATCCCACTGGGGTGCTTTATTCTCCAAAAGAAATTGAAGCCCTTGCTAAGGTAGCACAAAAGTACAAGCTCATTATTATCTCAGATGAAATTTATGCCCTTATTAACTTTAATCAACAACCCTACAGTAGCTTCCATCACTACTATCCCGAAGGAACTTTGGTTACAAGTGGACTTTCCAAATCGCATGCGGCCGGAGGTTACCGCTTTGGCTTTTTAGCACTTCCCGAAAATATGAGACCCCTTCTTAAGGCCATGTGCTCTCTTATCTCAGAGACATTCTCCGCAGTAAGTGCTCCCACTCAATTTGCGGCACTTGAAGCCTATGGCACTGACCATGAACTCATGACTTACATCAATCAATGCACTAAAATTCATCGCGCGTGTAGTACCTACCTTTTTGAGCGTTTCACCAAGATGGGAGCCCAAGTAGCAAAGCCCGAAGGAGCTTTCTATCTGTTCCCTCAGTTCCTTCCCTTTAAAGAGAGGTTAAAGAAAGTTGGTATTTTAAATGATGTCCAATTAAGCCAAACGCTCTTCTCCGATCATCACGTCGCGACCCTACCAGGCAGTGATTTTTATTTTCCTGAAAACCTCTATGGTCTGCGCATTGCTAGTGTTGATTATGATGGCACCTATGTTTACTCAAAATCTTTAACACCATTAGCTCTCAAGGGTCAGGTTAAGCTTGATCATGCATTTGTCGAAGAAAACTGCCCCCAACTTAAAAAAGGCGCTGATCGGATAGAGAATTATCTCTCAAGTCTCCCCTAAAGATAAGGTCTTCACAAAATCTCATACGAAATGGTATGAGTAATTTAGGAGACTATTATGCCATATTTTATTTTTACAATTGCCTTATTTACAAGCCTTACTCTAAAGGCCGCTTCTGTCACAGTCCCCCCTTTCAAGCTCGAACTAGAATTACAAGTTGGTTATCAAGTTAATGGCGAAATTGAATTAGCTTGTCGCTACGAAAGATTTGTTTTTGGTGATTCCGCTCAATATGAAACCTTTACCAAAGCACCTAGTCCCCTTTTAGTCGAGTCTTCAAGGCTCAACGGTCAGTTTCAGAAAATAACCATTAAAAATCTTAAACCCCTATTTTTCGAATACGATAGACCATTTAAGTATGGTAAAGAATGTCGCGCCAGTTATCGCGTTGAGTTTATAAGTAAGGACTATGCCCTAGGTTACGGAACAAATCCCCTAAAACCCATTTCCTTTGTTTTAAGCAAAGGTTTTTACGACTATCAAGAAGGCGAGCAAGTCTGGGATCTCGGAAAAATAAAAGACTATTTACACAATACGACTTATTCTTTTTCACAGCGGGCAACGAGAGACGCTCTTATTATAAGAATTCTCCAAGATGGGCACGAAGCCTCCACTTCACCTTGGGTCCACAGGGCAGTCTTTAATCCACAGACAGGTGCTCCCTATAGACCCCAAACTAAACTTAAAAGAAATCCAAAGGATTTGTAAAAATCCCTTTCATTCCCGGTACACCAACGTTTCTTTCCCTTAGAAAGCAATTTTCATAGATTCTCTTTTTTAGTAATTGAATTTTCGCTTGGGTTTTCCGTCCCTCAGCTAGGGCCTCTGCTTTCTCTTCTTTTTGTCTCTCTAAACTTTTCAAATAAGTATCAAATTGCGACCGTTGAGCAAAATCAGGAATGTTATCATTTTCTAGCTGAATAATTTTGCCTTTTAATTGATTGATATGTCCTTGTGCTTCACCTAAATTAAAGACGTGGTAATTCATTTCGTTCTCAACCAAAGTAGAGATGTTACTAATAGAATCTTCACAGGCACTTTTATTAGTGTCGTTATCATAGTTAATCTCTTTATCAAAAAAAGCGTAGTTGCTGTTCATAGTAAGTATACATAAAAGTAATGATAATGTTTTCATATTTCTCCAGGGGTTAAAGTACTTTCAAAAATTAAAAAAAAACTATCTATAAATCTATTCACTTATTGGGAAGGAAGTCTAATTTTAGGGCAAGACTATCATCGCAAATAGACTGACATTCCTTGGTTAGTCTGTTGACTTTAGCCCCTTTAAAAAAATTTGTTTTAATTAAGTTATGAAAGCTTTTTGCTTCAACCGCACAGCTTTCTTTACATACAGATAAGTAACCTTCTTCGATTTCCTCCTCAGAAGCCCGACTATCACAAACATCCAAGAGAAAATCTTCAATTATAGTGTCAACATTTTTATAGGGACGAACATAATTCTGCTTTAAGTTCCTCTTTGTTGTAATGAAGCTTTTATAAAAATTAGTTCCCCCAAGAAAAATAACCTCTTCCTGAGAACAAACTCCGGCCTTCGCCAGTAAAGGGCTTAACACCATTAAAGTTAAAATCATTTTTTTCATCGTGGAGTCCTTATTTTTACGTTTAAATGCATAATAACGAACAATGCCCTGTAAATAAGGTGTTTAAAACTTATTACATTATGATGTCAGGAATTTTGACAACAAATAAAGAAGAAAAAGAACAGGAGATTTTAAGGCAAAGTTTTAATGAGTGTATAAAACCTAAACACTTCACTTCTTTAAGCTTCTATTTTTACGTCAACAATTTGGTCTTAGATTTGCTTCTATAGACATAGAATCAATTATCCGGGGGGATATATGAAAACAATGATCTTTTTAGGTTTAGTCTTTTTAGCGACAATAAATCAATCCATCGCTACACCGCTATCCAGTAGTTGTAATAGGTCAGAATTTATGAATCTAAGAAACCGCTTCAATCTCAATGGGAAGACACGCGTTACCAAAATAAACCTACAGTTTATTTATGAAAGACCAGAATTTGAAGGTATTTCTGATCAATGGGATTGTAAAGTGATGCGCACTAAAAATAAGAGTCGAAGTAGACAGGTGTATGAAAATGGAAAAATTCAATTCATGAAGTTCATGGATCAAATAAGTAATCAAGAAGTAAAAAACATTGTTTTCGAAGATGGTCTAAAAGTTGTCTTTCTAAGTGAGGCAGGCAAAATTTCTTATGATCAAACAAAAGCAACGCCGGAACTCAGAGTTCCCTGGTTTACAGACTCAAAGAAGCTACTTTCGTGGTGTATTAAACAAGGTCTTTGTCATAATCCTACTGAGACTTTAGGAAAAGCTCAAAAAGCTATGGAAAACATTGAAAATACTTTAAACCAAAGTTCCACAAGAAATTGTAAATAAAGCTTACTAATATTTATCACGATACCCCTCGTTTATTTTAGCAACTAACCGCGAATTTCATTTCGCAAACGAGGAGTACTTCATGAAAAACCTAACACTTTTTTTAATCCTATTTTTCCTAAGCACCTTAGCTCAAGCAAACTATACTGAACATAAGGTTAAGCAAATGAATAAATTTGCTGATCTGATTTCAGAGGCACGCTCTCAAGGACAGATATCTAAACAAGAATGCTCCCTTGAAGTTTTGGAATTAACAAAAATGAGAGAAAGAGCAATAGATGTAATCTCAATTAGTATTGACGATTTTCTCGTTAAAACCGATCAAATAATATCTTCTGTCAATTGCGATTACTAAATCATTAATTGAGCACGAACGAGGAATCCCATAACCTCAAGGGCATTGGGATTCCATGCTTTGTCGTACTATTTTAGAAGATTCGTGATCCGTCAATGAGGAAGTCCATCAAATGATGGCAATGACTCTAAGTCTTTATCCCAGCTTGCCCTACTCGCAGAGAATAAATGGGCATTCGGCCTTTTTTCCAATGGAACATCTAAGCTGCCTGCTGGTACAACAATTAATCTTCCATCATTTTGCATGCTAGGTACAGCTGATCCACAGATTGAACAAAAGCTTTTAACATGTCTCGTTTTAGACACATTAAAAGTTTTAACAAAGTTCTTTCCAGATAACCAATTTAGTTTTGATTTTGAAGAAAAGAGATTTGCTGCATAAGCAGAACCTGTATCCTTTTGGCAGAATTTACAATGACAAAGAAAAAAGCTCTCAAAACTTCCAACCACTTCGTACTTAACTTTTCCGCACAAGCAAGATCCTA
Organism: Bacteriovoracales bacterium; assembly: GCA_030149295.1. Taxonomy (GTDB): domain Bacteria; phylum Bdellovibrionota; class Bacteriovoracia; order Bacteriovoracales; family Bacteriovoracaceae. The sequence continues at coordinate 9,675 of JASBRV010000057.1, forward strand.
TATTTAGATTACTCAATTTTTATTCCTATTCTTTGATATTGGAGATAATTTTAGTTCATTTAAAAAACCTTGTAAAAACAAAGATTTTAAATTGTATCGAGATTTTAGGATTTATTTACTACAATTTATGCAAGTGAGAAGGACGAGCGAGAAACGTTAATGACCAGGTGAGGAAAGATGAGTGAAGCTTTTAATTACATCGACTACATAGGAACTTTTGTTTTTGCCGTAACAGGTGCATCCATAGCTGGTAAATCTGGGTTTGATTTTTTCGGTATGCTTTTTCTAGCGTTCTTAACTGCAGTAGGTGGTGGCACGGCAAGAGATTTAATTATTAGTGAGCTTGTATTTTGGACTCATAATCCCAATTATCTATACTTAATATTACTGGCAACTTTATCAACTTTTTTTCTTAATAAGTTTTACGAAAAGAACAGCAAGCTACTTTTTTTACTAGACACTCTTGGGGTCGCTACCTTTGTTATCATTGGCACTCACAAGGCCTTGATTAACGGGTTTAACAATGAGACTTCCTTAATAATGGGTACCATGAGTGCTGTTCTGGGAGGAATATTCCGGTCAGCTTTTAGTAAAGAACACTCTATTCTCATTAATAGAGAGCTTTATGCAACGATCGCTGCTATAGCCTCTCTTTTATATATACTACTTTCAAAGTCTCATCTCGATTCCAATCTATCAGCCACATTAGTGATTATAGTGACTTTTGCCATTAGATTTATTTCATTGAAACTCAAACTTAAAATGCCATCATTAAATGAATAAGAGTTTAAAAAATAGCCTGATGGCTAAAAATGCTCACCTATTGGTAGGTCTAAACTTTAAACAAGATATCTATATTTTACAAAGAGAATAGATATAAAAGAGAGTTTCAATAATATGTCATTGAATACGCTTAATACAATTAATAAACCAAATTAGGAGTAATCATGACCCCAAGACTCTCTTTTAAAACCATTGCAAGCACTCTTACGTTTGCCCTATTGGCTTTAACTGCCAACACTTCTGCTCTTGAAGTAGAGGCGCAAAAGATAGAACTCACTGTAGAAGTAACTGCCAAAAACTACGCTGATCTTCATGATAGCTCAAATGAATATAAAGTCGATTTTAGTTTACAAGACAAAACGGGAAAACATGCTGGTTATCCTGGGCTAATTGTAGGCGTTTTAAAGATCAGTGACTCACAAAACGCTTATCGTCCATTTTCCAAGTACGAAACTCTTCGCCTTGAAGAGAGCTTTAAAAGAAAGACAACGATTGTTCTTCCAACAACAACTCTGGAAGACACAAACCTACGTCTCAAGCTATTAGAAGCAGATTTTACTATTCCAGTGCCTGGGCCTTGTTGCATTCTCATCAATAATGATGACTTAGAACTTGATGAAAGTGTCGATCTACTCACTGAAGATCAAAATCTAATTTTTCATACTCCAAGTGCACAAGTAAAAGTAACAATCAAAAAAGTAAAAACCTTTAATGCTGAATTAGAGGAAATTGTAAATGAACAACTTAGCCACCTTCACGAGGAAAGCTTATTACATATCGGCACCCATGATGAAACGTTTTTTCGCCGCCATATTATGGAAAACCTATAGGTAAGGCTACGAAATGGATTCCAGAGCACACTTAAGGTCTTTTTGGAACTCATCTGCCCTAAGGATACCTTCATTTGTTAATTTATCTTTAATATGAATGGGGGGGGATAAAACTCTAACCTTCCCCTCTTTTTCTTTTCTGACGCTGCTTTGTAGCTGCACCAAAAACCTATAGATCGGGCGATCGACTTGAGTAACATTTTTTAAGTTAAGAATAAGATGTGAATAATCCAGCTTTTGGATTTCCTCTTGTAAAGAAGTAAAACTTCCTTGCTCCTGTCGCCCCAAGGTGCCATCAAATCTCAGTATAAGAATATTTGAAGCGAGATAGACGAAATGCTTAAAAGGCTTACTTTCAGGATCCAAAATTTACTCCAAATTAAAAGATGATGTTTTCTTCACGAATTATAACTTATGAAAAAAGTTGATTGTTTAAGAAATTTATAAGTAAGGAAATTCACGTTAATTAAAATAAATCTTGCTTAAGACAAGATGCCACTTTCTCAAGGTATTTATCCATTAGTCCCAAATAACCTCTAGTGCCAACTCCTATGGTCGGCCATGTAGGCAAGAAGGGCACCTATCTAAACACTATAAGTCTCTGAAATTTCGTATATAATAGCTTTAAAGCTTGCTCTTTCTCCCTGGTAGAGAGCTAAAACCTTATAATTAAACTTACAGAGATTAACCGGAGACTCATTATGAGATCGACAAATAAAAAAACATTCCTATTAAAGTGGCTTCATGCTCTAGTGCTTTGTTGGAGTTTGGGCTTTACTCAGGTCGCCTTGGCCCAACGAGCTAATGCACCCAGCTCTCCCGTTGTCTCACCAGAGAACCAAGAAATCTCTAGTGCGGATACAACTACGAGTAGCACTAAAGAAGAAAATAAAAACGTCATCAAAGTCGAAGGTAATAATGTCAAAGCGGCCAGTAAGTTTCTCTTTAGTAACCTTGCTCTCTTCTTCACAGGCCTAATGACACCTTATTTGATTAAGGCCTGCCCCAAGTCTCCCAGCGTATGGGTCTTTGGTGGTTCTGCCCTTCTCTATATCGCTAATGAGATTGGCCTTTTTACTGGGTTTAATAAAGCCATCAATGAGGAGATGGTTGCCTACCTTGGTCGTGGAGACGAAGACCGTCAAATTGAATCCCTTGAGTCCGCTTCAAAGCAAACTCGTGAAGCCAAAAAGGCCGCAAAAAGAAGGGCCATGATCGCCAAAATAGCGGCTGTGGGTTTCGGTGCTGCAGCTGTAACGGCTGCCCTAGAAGCTAAGGGAAGCTTTGGAATGACGAGTTGTGCAATGGCGGTAGGAACGCCTGCTGTCCTCTATAATGAAGTCGAGGAAATAAGACCTCTTCCCTTTCAGCAAAATAATTATTTCAACCCACTCACTAGTCCTTACTATACTGCCCAGCTAGAGCCTCTAGAGCTTGCCAACGAGCTTGAATCAGACACAAGTTATTATGATGTCAAAGTTAGAAGTTCAGTAGAAGCAAAGATAGTCAATTATCTCGTAGGTAATACTTACGCTAGTGATGATGAAAATAGTGGCCCTGTAGGGACAAAACATGACGCCAAAATAATTGAAGATAAGGACACTGGAGAAAAGTCCATCGCCGTCAATAAAGTTGCTTACAAAGTAGGCGCCCTCGGTCTAGGAGGAGCATCATTTCTTGCCATAAAGTCACTTGCTCCATCACTAGGTACCACTTTTAAAAATATCGCCGCCAATCCTTGGTATCGAGCCGTTGGTTTTGGTGCTTTTGCTGGTGTCGCTTATGGGGCTGCAACAGAATCTGAAGGCGCCGCTGAGAATCTTGAGAAAAGGGCAAAGGAATATGATCGTCTTGCTGATAGCCTAAGAAATCAAACAACTCAAGACCTAGAGATCAAGACGGGTGCTCAAACTGAGTCGACTTTAGGAACAACTACAGATATTGGTAATGGAGTTAACGTAACAGGATCAACCACAACGTGCTTCACAGGAGGCAAGGGTCAGCTTAATGTTGATAAAAACTGTAGTTGCTCAAGTAATAACTCTTGTAAAAAACCAGAAGTACCAAATATTCAGGCCCTTCCTGAGTTTGGTGGCCAATCACTCCTTGCCGATACCATGGGTGATTTAAGAGCGGCCGGTAGCCAACTTTATTCAGGTAAACTTAGTGAAGGTAGCGCTGCGGCCAATAGGGTGGCTAATGCCGCGGCCAGAATCACTCGTCTCAGAAATAATCTTAACGATAAAATCAACAAAGATCGTCTCTCTAAAGGAAAAAAACCCATCGACTTTGAAAAAGCTGAAGCAGGTTTTAGAAGTAAGCTTGAAAAAGATGTGGAACGTGCCTTTAATAATTTAAGCCCTACCGAGCAAGGGACCCTCGCGAACCTAGCAGGTGGCTTTGGTTCCAGCAATAGTGATAAGGACGAAAAGGAAAAAGAAAAAGACAGTCCTAAAAAAGATGGAAAAACAGCTATTGCTGCAACAGATGTCAATCCTAATGCGGGCTCCGTTGGAAGTGACAAAAATGCTGATGGAGGCACATGGGACTTTAACTTCGACCCAGAGGCAGAGGCTGCTGCCGAGCAAGCGGCACTGGCCGAAGCCCTCGCTGCAGAAGAAGACGAAAATTATGTTGTCAAAGGTGATATTAATGATGACCGCAATAAGGACATCTTTAATATCATCACAAGACGATACTTAAAATCGGCGTATCCCGTTATTTTCGAAGAAAAATAGAGAAAGAAGAAAGATTAAATATCTTTTAAAGAAGCTTTTTTGGCCGAGACGGCAGATCAGGCCCTACATATTTAATAGCCTTTGTTTGATAAGTCGTCTCGAAGCCATAATGGTCCGATAGAGGCTCCTTAAAAACAACCGCACCTGAGATCGGTAAAAGATTTCCTCGAGAGAAGAGATGATCAATAACCCCTAGATCAGGAAGATTTCCCTGATAAGGAAAAGTGGTGAGCTTGGGATAAGGAAGCTTCGCCTGGATAAATTGTCTTAAAAGAGAGTCTTTAAACCTTGGCCATAAAAACTCACTGTTTAAACCTCTTTTGCGACCATCTTCTCCAGGTGGACTTGTGTTAAAGTCCCCCCCCAGTATGATCCCATCAAATTTTTCTTGTTTGTTGATGAAAGTTAACACTTCATCAAGTTGGCGCTTTCTTTGTTGATTGTAAGAAAAATCTGGGTAAAAGCTTACTAGATGGGTGTTAGCGAGGAGAAGTTTTCCTAAACGGGGATGCTCAATAGTTGCACTTAGAATCCCTTTGTTTACGGGAAACTCACCATCGAGAAAACTTCTCTTTTCTAGTCCATTTTCTTGAAAACGTTTTACTTTAACATCCTTTAAGGGAAAGCGACTAAGAATCATAAGACCTGTGTCATACCCATAACTTTTTGGAAATATTAGGCGGTAAGCTTGGGCGATGGCCTTGAGCTTAAAGTAAGTGAGTTCTCCCCTTTTAAACTTTGTTACCAAGCCAGCTTCTTTTTCACCGTGAACAACGTAGGAAAGGCCACATTGAGAAAGGGTTTTTCTCGCTTCTCGAGTCCAAACTTCTTGGAGGAAAATCACATCATAGGTAGAATTCCTTAGTCTATTACAAATTGTTTTGATTCTTTTTTCTGAAGTAGGGTTTGGTATTTTTTTAAAGGGAGCAAGGGCACCAACATTGTAAGTGAGAACCTTTAATTGGTTCGATGAAGGCGCCAAGCTATTGGCTTTTGGAAAACTAAAAAAAAAGGAAAGTAAGATAAAGAGAATCATTGAATTGATTATATCAAATTTTTTTCTATTTAGGACTTATATGGTTACCCTAAAAGTAGGACGGCCAGCTTCATCAGCATATTCGATCGAGCCGCCATGAAACTCAACAATCTCTTTAGAGATCGATAAACCAAGGCCTAGTCCACCAGAGTCGGCTTTGGTAGTAAAAACATCAAAAATTCTTTTACTTATTTTTTTAGGTATAGGAGTACCCGCATTTGAAATTGAAAGAGTTATTTTATCCCCTTGACTATGGACCTCTATGCAAACGAACTTCTCTTGCAAGTCCTCCTCTATCATGTATTCAATGGCATTTTTATAGAGGTTTATAAAAAGATGCTCTATCAAGCTCTTTGAAGCATTAATTTGTAATGATTCATCAATTTGATTTTCCAAGGTTACAGTGGTCCGAGGAAAAAGAATCATCACTTTTTGGAAAGTATTTGTGGCCAACTCCTTAAGCTTAAACTTTTCTTTTTTAACATTCCCCTTTTCTAAACCTTTACCAGCAAGGCCCGCGAAAAAGCTGACAATTTCCTTAATTGAATTAAGGGAGTTTTTTATTCCATGAAGTTTCTCCTCATCGTAACGTTTCTCTATCAACATAACCTCATTATAATGTAAGGCTATCTGAAGAGGAGTTCTTACTTCATGAACTATCATTCCACAGAAATTTCCCAATTGAGACTGTTTAAAAATAGGAAAAAGACTTTTTTTAATTTTCTCCTCCCTCTTATAAAACCAAGTCATCACCAAGCTCCATGTAAAAACATAGAAAAGACCTTTAAGGGTTTGGATTGAAGAGGTTTCAAGTTTAAATTTAATAACGAAGTAATCAGTTATTACGATCCATCCTATGGAATAGAAGACGGAAATAAAAAAAACAGATTTATTAAACCACCTCTCTTGCTCCACTATTGTAAGTTTCTTTTCTACCCAATAAGCAAGCAACAAGCTTGCCGCCACCACGAAGAGAATCCCCTTTAATGTTTGGATAGAACTAGAGAGATCCGCCTCAATAAAATGTTTTAAAATTAGGTCTGAGCCCACGATATAGGTAGCAGAGATAGCAAAACAGGTGAAAAAGAAACGATACATGCCTTGCATTCTACAAGCGGTAGGCACTTTAGTCTAGACAAAAAATGTTTACCGAAAACCACATGAAATCAAAGGGATGAAAGGGTGGTCGAGAGCTCAAAATCGTAAGAAACACTCTTTATACTTTAGAACGATACATTTCAGAAAGTATAAAGTCGATGGTTGATTTTCTTGATCATACTTTTGTGGGCAATCGTAACGAATTATATTAAATCCATTAGATGCCAGCAGATTTATACAAGTCTGCTGGCGCTATCGAGATTTTTGCCATGACAAGGCATCCTTACTCGTTTACTCAAGTTTAATTCCCAATAATCTCCACTTCGTAAAGTTAAAGACCTCTTATTACGATTAGATATTTGTGAAAAGGCCTTACTTCTTAGTTTTAAGTCTATTTTTGTGCTCTTGCTCCCAGCTGAGTAATCATCGAATCCCTGGTTCAAGAACCTCGGCTAAAAAGAGCTGCCAAAAAACGATGGCCTCCCTGCTTATTAAAAAAAAATATCCTATTGAAGATACTCTTTGGACTTTTCTAAAGAAAACAAGAAAAAACTATCAATCGCCAGAGTTTCATAGAGACAAAAGAATTATAAGCGCTGCTTATGAGGCCATGGATCCTGATGCTCCCAAAATAAACTTCGAAAAGAACCTAAGTCGTATCATTGAAGAATTACCAGAGAAGGAAAGAAAACTCATTTGGCAAAGCCTAGAAGAAAATCTGAAATATAATTTTAAGCCTAGATTTGACTTTCAATATACCCCGGCTCTGGGTGGAGGACGATTCTTTCCTAAGCAGGGAATCACAAGTATTGAAATCCCTCAAAATCTTGAAGGTACAGATGTCGATTATTTTATAAGACTACATGAGGCCTATCATTTGATGATTCATATTATTTCCAACGAACAACTTAAAAGAACTACCCGTTGGAAGTTTTGGGATGTCACCCAACCCATTCGAAAAGTCTACCTAGAAGAAATGGGGGCTATGGCTCAAGAGTGGTACTACTTTGCATCAATGCCACAGTCGCAAAGAATAAGATTATTACAGAGTCTTGAAGATGATCCTGGCATAGGTGACGACTTTGTTTTAATGATAGAAAATGCGCTCAAAGAGGCAGACTCTACACCATCACAACACGTGATGCGCCAACACCTCAATAAACGCTACGACAAGAAATCCATTCGTTATGGAAAGGTCATTCGAAGGGATATGGGTGTTTTCATGCTCTTTGCTGGTCCTGTATTTGCTGGTCTAGGTTGGACAGTAACTTGTGTACCAGACCCCGAAAAAGCAAGGTCAGAGGGACGGAGCCCCCCTCGCTTTTTTTGTGAACAACACCCCTACTCATTTGAAAACCGTAATGGTGATAATTAATCCTCAATACTGGTTTATGGCTGTGTAGAGAACTTTCCCTCACAAGCAAAGTAGCCCTGAGCAAATGGCACCCTAAGATGAGGCAAACGATTGTTATCGATAATTCCTCTAAAGTTGACAGCGAAAGCACCTCGATAAGTACTCGCGAGTTCTTCAGAGCTCGCTCTATTAATAATAAATTCTTGATTTTTATAATTAGCAGGAAGCCTGAAGGCAGATGTCTTGGCCCTACCATCACTGTCCACCATATCAACGCCTATGAGAAGGTGTTTTCCACAACCAAACTGAGTCTCTCCACCACAGTATGTTCTCATTATCATTCTGACATCAATATCCTTACGAGCACCTTCAGCAGAGATAAAAGTCAAAGTCCCCCCCTTGTCGCTAGCATTAAGAATCGCACGACTTCCTTCATTTCTCTGAATAAGCTCGTAGACTTGTTGTTCGCTTTCGCTTAGCTCAGGGAGCCCGTATCGTGTCTCATAGCGAAAGTAATCCTCTGCTGCTCCAGATGGAATCTCACACATCATTTGCCCAAAGACTGGTTTTTCTGTTTGCATCGTTTTCCCTTGCGCCAAGCAAGGAATAACACCTAAAAGTAATGCGAATGTTAAATTTTTCATGATGACTCCAAAATTTAGTTTTTAAGTAGGATCGCTTAATGCGATGGCTTAACTTAAAAAATGTAGAGTCCCTTGAAAAATGAAAAGAAATCACCTTTGCCTATGCTTCAAGTTATATCCATTTCACAGGTGTGAAGGACGAGCGAGGCTAATATAAACAACGAGCGTTATGTCGTCGTCAAGAAACTACTTTCTTAGCGCAAATCATAATAGAGGTAGAAAGAGCTGTCATCAAAGGTTAACCTTTCTCTCTTTTTAAAGCGTTGGTTTATTTCACGAACAAGATCAATAAGATGGTCATTTTCGTAAGGACTTAAAATAGCAAAGTCCGCAAGATCAAGGGGCTTTTTAAAAAGGACCATCGGATCATTATTCATAAATGGAGGGCATAATGCATTACGTGGAAAAGAATTTAAATTAGGATTATGGCATGTAATCGCCCTTTCTTGACCGCTCCATACCTTCTTTTTGATAAGATTCCTTAAACTTAAAAGATCATCATATTGCTTGTAATAAAAAAGTGAAGAAAGTGTAGCTGTCCTATTTTCAGAGCTATTACCAAAATTAAAAAGATTAATAGAAAACAAGGCAAGAGAGGTCAAAATAATAAGAGGTTTCTTAAGCCCTCTTATCTCTAAAGACATTCCAAATAATATCATAAGAAAAAAATAAACAGCATAATAATCTCTCCCCCCCGAGTGGTGATTGTATAATATAAAGAAAAGGAGGACGATAAAAGCAGCTAAGCCAAATGAACACAAAAATGGTGCCTCGTTTGGTTTCAAGGCTCTTTCTTTTTTGCTGATTCCCTTAAACACAAGAAATACAAAAAGAGGTGCTAGAACTAGCAGATATGAAATTTTGAGCTCTACAAAAGAGTCCCAAAGACCTGTTAGAGAGGTATAATAATTCGTTCTTTGAAACAGTGAAAGAACTTGATCTGTAAAAGAGCTGCCTCCTTGAACGACAGAATGGCTCGAAAATACATTTCTCTTTTTCAAATTAATATAAAAAAAGCTAAATAAAGCAAGTACCGAAAGAAAAGGGGGGATAAGAGAGAGTGCAAGTGACTTAGGGGAGGTTCTAATTTGATTCCTTTTTCTCCAGGTCTCAACGCAAATAATAGCCAGAGGAAAAGCAATAAAACTTTCAAGACTAAGAGTTCCCAGCAAAAGAAAACACGTCGCTCTTAAATTATTTTTTCGATAATAATTGGACACTCCAGCAATCGAGAACCCTAAGGCAAAAATCTCTAGAATCATCATATCTGATTGAATAACAAACAGAGGCAGCCCAATAAACAAGACAATGGCAAAGAGACTAATGCTTTTAGTAAGGATTCGACTAATTTCATAGTAGATAAGAGAAATTAAAGATAAATGATAAAAAAGAATAACCTTTCTCATTTCTAAGATGTCGTCAGTAAATCCACGAAAAAACATGAGAAAGAATTGGGGAATTCCAAAGTGACCATAGAAAAAGTAGTTTTGATTAAAATGAGAGAAGAAGTTTCCAAGTTCATTTAAGCGAGTTAAATAGTTGAGTTTTAAAACCTCCTCGCCAGAAAAGTACGGGGGACAAGGATAAACTTTTAACTTCAAAAAACAAAATAGGACTAGAGTGAAAGCAAATATATAGTCTTCAATTCTCACTTTCATAACACTGAGTTGGGCAAGATCCCTTGGTTTTCCTTTTAATGGGTCAGCTTAATTTTAACAGTGAGGGTATTCGTAGGCCAGAAAAGTTGAAAGAACTAAGACCACCACAAAAATAAAGGGACACATTTGAGAGAGGGTCATTTAGGAATTATCAGGAAATCTGTCTAGATGGTTGAAACATTCACTTTTAGGATCAGTGAGCCTTAAAGCCTCTGAAATCAGTTTATAAAGGTGTTCACCTGGATCTAAATTTTTTCTAAATTCTGTGAAATTAGAGTTCCACCTAATTATTCTAGGATCCTTCTCCCATTTCCCTAAGCTTATTTTTTGGTTAACGACAATAATTTTTTTAAAATTATTTAAATAAGGATTTCTCTTTTCTAAATCTTTTACAAACTGTGAACTGATAAAAATAGGAACTTCTAAAGTTGCTAAAAAAACGGCAAATCGTTTATTAGGAAAGACAAAAAGGGTCTTATTCTTTTGTGTCGTCTTTCCCAAGCAATCTTCTAAATAATAAGTTTTATTAACATGTTGAAAAAAGTTATGAGGAGCTTTTCCATGTAAAGCGATGTAATTACTTAAAAAACCAAAAATATCACTTATAACCCTTACTATAGATCGCGGATAAAGATAATAAGGGTAATATGGGTCTCTAATAAATTCCACACTGTGGCCAATAATTAATTGCTCATTATTAAGAGGATAAATAAGACTGCTAACTTCATCATGGTTAATGACAAAGATGTTCACGTCAGAATTCACAATATCCGACAAGAAAGGTTTCCAAGGTCCCCAATAACGGGAAGGAACTACAATAAATATATCTCCTTTTTTTAATTTTAAATGAGTTGGTGGTAAAGCGTTAAAAGAGAATTCTTTAAATTCAAGAGATTTTGGTTCGTTGGATTTTTTTAGGCTTTTTTGGATAATACTTTTTGCTATGGGGCAAAGTCCCTGGCCCAAGCAAAATATACGAACATTTTCATTATTATCTTGAGCAAAGCCTGAGCGCATCACCCATGTAAAAATAAAGAATATTATCAGAGATAACTTTCGCATTTGCCTATTCTACCACTTCTGGGGGGGTTCACTAATAATAAAAACAGAGCAAGTAGATTTAATTTATAGTCAGTTTTATTAAACGATATTGAATATATCTCTGTTAAAATATTCACTATGAAGCCTAGTAGTTCTAGATTAGAAAAAAAATATGAGAAGTGGGAAGTCTACCTAGGTAGGGTCTTCTTATTCTTTATTTTTCTTACTCTTTCCTTTCTTATTGCCGAGTTTTCCTATCGGGAGTTAAAAGACTTTAAAACGCCTATGGGTTACTGGGAAATCAATGATCTCAATCATGTACCTAGGCCTTATGTTTCTGCCGTAGCTAACCCTAAAGAAAAAATTATCAATTCCCTAGGTTATAAAGGTGAATTGCCTGTTTTACCAAAACCTAAAAATGAAAAGAGAGTCTTTTTTTTAGGTGGCTCAACTGTATATGGTGAAGATTCAGTAACAGATGAGGACATCGCCAAACAGAGTCTTCCCTTTTTTGTAGAAGAAGA
>JASBRV010000062.1 GCA_030149295.1 Bacteriovoracales bacterium
TAGACATGATGTAACTAGTGACCTCGGTTCCCGTTTTCAGGAATTGGGAATAGGTGTACTGGGCTTTCCTAGTAGGTAAGCTGATACTCCAACAAAAAAAGGGAGATTGTCATGGCACAGATTAAAATTGCCCTCCTTCTAAAAAAGTGCGTGATACCTTTTTAGACTCAACTTGTCTTAAAAGGTATCACGCACTTTTTATTCAAAAATTCTTTTAATAGCTAATGTCATGGCAAGCGATGGGAAAGGTAACGAATTCACCTTTTGCTACGACTTCACATTCGAGAGCTTCATCATTCCATGAGTAAATATCACATTTTTCAATTTGCTCACAAAGACCAAAGCCATTGTCTTCGAAGTTATAGGAGTAAACAGAACATTTACGAGTACATTCCTCTTTTGTCAGATCGACAGTCTCTGTCGCAAAAGTAGATAAAGAAAAAAGAAGAGTAAGTGAAAGAGCGATTTTCATGAATATTCCTTGAATTGTTTAAATGATTCGCAAAAACTATAATTATCGTTCCCCTTTGCCAATTAAACTGAATTTTTTACCCGTCAGTATTCACCCTTCTGTCTGTCATTTTTTTTTACACATGTGAAAAAAAGTTTAATTCTCACCATAATTCCTCTCACTAGAGTTATGGTGATCTTATGAAAAGAAGATCCCTAATGATCATTTTCCTTATGCTGACTCAATTTAATCTCAGTGCAACAGAGTACTTCAATTTTCCCGAAGGAATTTCAGTAGAAGAAAAAGAGTTCATCATTGAACAATGCTCTGGTTTTATTCCAGCGTTTTGTCATGACCCATCAATGATGGATGACTCTATATGTGACCTAGCTCACGAAACGACACTCTTAGATGAGTGCATGATGGATATTCTCAATCATTATTAGTAGAAAAGAATTAAACTCACTGCGTTTTTAGCTAATACCCTCCCTCGTCCCCGAGTATTATAATCAGGAATCATAAGGCCAAAGTCCTTTTTACCGATAAAGGGATGTGAAAGTTCGTCTTTTTAAAATATTAGTTTTTAGTTTTTTGATGGGATCAAACCTTTGTTATCTTGAGTCTCATGCCAATGAAACAATTGATGATTTACGTGAAGCTTACAAAGCTTTCCGGAAATATCGTAAAGAAGCTAAAAAGTATAAACCCATTATCAATGCCCACGATATTGGTGAAAATGTAGAAGTTTCTGTCTGTGCTTCTTGTCCCCAGATAAGTGACCTTGCTGGTTCTATAAATAAAACGATGATTCACATGGTAGAAAATAATCAAATAGACATATCTGAAGTTGGTGCTTTAGAAGAAATAGAAAGACTTGAGGCAATGTATTATTTGATTCAGTATGATATGGAAAATGCAAAAGAACTCCCTGGTAACACTCCTCTAGAAGAATGCTCTTTTTACTCACTTGACGTCTATTTAACTAAATTTGAAAGGGAACCTATCGCCAATGAAAGAATGACAGAAATCTTTCGCTTTAATGTGCCCTTAGATGATGTAAATGCACTTCACTTTAGGAATAAAGCAGAGAAGGGTCGTTATTACTTTTACAGAGCAAAATGGCCACATCACGACAAGATAATAAGAGTTCATGTACCTGCCAACACCAAAGAGGCCACCGTCGCTTATCTTCAACTCGACCAAATACCTAACATGGAGGATTCACAACTTCTAAAAAAAGTTGAACGCCAAAAAAGAAAAAAAAGGCTCCAAGAAAATACCGTGCCAAAAGAGGAGCCACCCAAGGTTTATGGTATGGAGTATTGGGGTGGACTAAGCCGTTATAAGAGTGACAAAAGCGAGTGGGAAGCAGGATTTGCATTAGCCCATAAGGACAACCTTCCTCGCCGTATTCTTCTGCTCAAAGGAAGAGATGAAGCAGAAATCATGCAAAACCTTAAATTAAATACTGAGGTTGAAGTTAGCGATAGAGGCCAAGAAGTTCGCCTACGCTTAAATTATCAAGGGCAAGACTACCTTCGCCTCAAGGGCGAAGCCGACGGAGATTATCGTGCTGAAATTCCATTTGAACTTCATATTCAAGAGTATGCTCTTATGACTAAAGGAAATGTGGCACGAACAGAAGATGGAGAGGAAGCTGAAGTTTCACTTTATCATGATGGCTCTAGTATTTTGCATGTGAGAGGAAAGCGAGGAGATGACAATTCAGAGAATCTAACTATTGGCAATACCTACAGAAACATTCTTGGGGGTACCGTATCTATAGATTACCAAGAAAAAAGAAATTCTCAAGGTCAAGATGGTAACACCGAAACCTTATGGCTGCGCTATCAGACCAAGTTCTAAGCTAGGTGCCAAAATGTGCCAGATTGTGTTAGGCTGCAAGAAAACACTTAACCAATCATGCCAAAAGTGACCTAGGACCTTTTGGTAAACTCAGGATGTCTAAAATGAAAATGCTGCCCGTTTTTATCTCACTTTTGATGGTGCTATTTTCCTGCTCAAGCTCTAATGAAAAGAGCCATACTCAAGTGAAGCATTCTCCCAAAGTAATTAATGGCGTCACTTTTTTTGATGGCTCGCAAAGAAGGCTTGCGACAGATCTTGAGTATCAGGTGATAAAACCGGGAAGCTCAAAGAAACCTTCAAAATATAATACTGTTGTCGTCCATTACAAAGGTATGTTTGAAAATGGGCAAGTTTTCGACAGCTCCTACGAACGTGGTGAAACCATCGAATTTCCACTCATGCGAGTTATTGAGGGATGGAGAGAAGGAATTCAATTTATCGGCGAAGGGGGTAAAATTCATCTCAAAATACCACCGAAGTTAGGCTATGGGGATAGGTCCGCCGGCTCCGTTCCACCAAATTCGACTCTTTATTTTGTTGTCGAGTTATTTGAGGTTAAATAATTTTAAAACTTCATTCGGAGGCTTTTTCGTAAAAACATAAGCTTAAACCCCAGTTATTATAATGATAGTGCACTTCTACTAAAGCTTCCTGAGAAGAAACTCCTTTAAACATGTCCCCTTTGGAATCTCTCCCTTGCCCATTCTTTTTAATATAATCATTCGGATTTGCTCAGCAATATCCTCAGCTTTCATTTCTTTAGCCGAGCCGCCATTATCTATATAGGTTCTTTTAAAAGCAAAATAAACCTCATCAAGCTCTTTATCAGTCAGACTATGATTAAAGTAATTTTGCAGCTTCAGTTTAAAGAAAGGCTTTACGATTGGGTCTCCATGAGAGCCTGCGCTTGACATAGAAGTCGTAAAATCATCAAGAAGAATTGTTAAATCTTTTTGAGGTAAAGAGAGGATACTATTGTGTCCGGGCTTTAATACCAATGATTTCCATGCTTGTGAGCCCGGTCTTTCAAATTTTGCTAACGAAGAATGCGCTAAAGGAGTAAAAGAATTTAAAGTAATTCCCTTAATATTTGGATCAGTTCGAATACTTCTTGTAACCCCAGTAAAATAGAGTTTATCATTTTTCGCAAGAAAGACGGGACCACCAGAGTCACCTGGAACATGACCCACTCCCTTAGAGGAAACTGTCATGATTTCATTCTCCCTGACTTCAACGACCTCTGAAAAGAAGTGTTGATAATTGCCATCTTGTTTTTGATCAGTGATGTGAACATATCTATTCTTCTTGTCATCTAGACTAGCAGTAGCTTGATCTAAAAACCTTATAGGAGGAATCACCTCATCAAGCTTACTAATAAGATCTTCATTTTTAAGATCAATGATTGCAACATCACTTTGAGTTAAAACTCTCGCCTTACCAAAATCATCTTGGACTTCTTTGTCATCAAATGCATTTAGATGAATATCGAACTCATCTCTTTCAAACCGATGAACAATTTTATCGCCCCTTTGCAAAACATACCCACGACTACCAACGTCAGGAAATTTTACATCTGAGGCAAAGAAATGCTCAGCTGTAACCATTTTCCCATTTCCAAGATAGAAAACTGTTGCGGACTTTCGGCCATTGTAGATAATTCTAAAGGTCCTCATATAAAGTTGCTCTGTCAGTTCTTTTGAGAGATCAGCATAAACCTTTGCTGAAAAGAGAAAAAAAATTGAGCCAATGAGTACTGCAAAAAATGGAACTCTTTTCATAATTAACCCGCGCAATTTTTGACCAACACCAAATATTGTCGGTTTATTACTGAACAATTTTAAGCCACCACTGTCCTTAAGTAACAATATGTAACATTTTAGTCATGATCAACTCGTCGAGATTTCCGAATCTCTTTACTAAATTAGGAATAAAGCTGGAATAAGCGCAAGGGAAGGTCATGAAAACAAAAATTAAACTACTGCTATTTATACTTTTTCTCACGGGATGCGGAAACTACGAGGAATTCAAAGAGGACATTCAGGGCGAATTTAGTGCCGTTATTCCTGAAGAAAGACTCAGCTTTAATATGGTAAAAGTTCAGGTACTGCAGCCAAGATGCACGAGCTGTCACGCCAATTACGGTGTATACGAGGATGTAAAGGCCAATATAAATGCTATTGTGGGAATGGTCCGGGCAAATGTCATGCCTAAAGATGGCCCATTAACAAATGCTCAAAAGACACTCCTCTTTTCTTGGGTAAATGCGGGAATGCCC
>JASBRV010000065.1 GCA_030149295.1 Bacteriovoracales bacterium
TTTTCTTTAGGCTCTGAACGCTTTGGTGCAGACTATTTTGTGGATCTTTGCTGGGAAGTTTTAGATCCATCCCTCATCCAAGAGACAATGAAAGTTGAAGTCAACATGGCCCTAGCAGCAGACGTCTTTAATAGTAATCAACAGAGCTACCTAGTAAATTCACAAGTTAGTCAGGTGAATGGAATCTTTTGTGACAAATCTAGCTCTAGCGGGCCATACACCTATTCCCAGCAACCTGTATTCACCACCTCAGAGACTCCATTTCCAGGGGGCACCCGCTCTTTTTCTACAAATGTCTCCAATGCACGTAGCTGCTTTGTTCGAATGATGTTTAGAGAAAATCAAAACACTCTTTTGAGACCCAATGACCTCCAGCAAGTCACTATTCAATCTAACCTCAATGTAGAACCCTTAAATCCCCTTCCTCCTAAGGACGAAAGTCTTACATTTTGTCACGTACAAAGAGTGCTTGGTAATTCATTTCAATGCACGAATAGAAGCTTTCTGGATACGGCAAGTCTAAGAACTTTTATGACCACTGGATACAATAATATTCCTGACTGGCGCCAAGACCATAACCTAAATTACAGGGGTCAATGCCGCGCAGAATGTCGCCCACTCACCGGAAATGAGGCGAATCAATAGGAACTCTTAAGTCCTAGCGAAAAAGTCTTTCAAAGCTTTCTTTGTAGGCAAGGTATTCATTAACAATTGTTTTTGGCTCTTCATTTTGAGCTGCCTTGAGGCGACAAGTTCCTGGCTTTGGTGAGCCATCTCCTTTTTGACCACAAATAACTCGTGCATCACAGCCAGAAAAGTTACAGCGAAGAGCATTACCTGGATGGGCCTTAAAAATACCATCCCCACGCTCAAGAGCTGCAAGAATTCCCTCTTTGCAAGAATCAAAGTAGGATGGATCTTGTGCTGTGGAACAAAGTTGATCAAAAATCTTTTCTTCAAAGTTTTTCCAAGATGGGGTGAGCTCCGCCTTATTGACTGAGGGGAGACTCAGAAGACTTTTTCCCATTCCCCTAAGACAACTCTCCTTAGCATTAGGATAGCGACAAAAAAACTTAGAAAAAGAGAGACCTCCTTGACTAAAGTTACCCCAATAGGAGGCATAATTATGCCGCTGAGGCATTAGGCGCCAGCACACCCCGGAATAACAGTGATGAGAATTTTCAAAGTTTGTTTCATTTCTCATGACTGCTTCAGAAGCCGTTCGGTCTGCCTTTTTGTACCAGTTATTATCCGCTTGAAGCCGCTCAAACATGGTCCCAGTGAGTGCACCACTAACAGGTATGTGCCATAGCTCAGACAAATCAGGTGCTAGGCTGAAGCCGCCATTACAACCATTAAGAGTGGCATAAGCACCATTAATAAAGTTCTCTCTTAGACTTCCTAGTTGAGAGGTTGCATACATTGAGGCCTTTTCTTTGCCAAGGCGTAATGACCACGGGCTTGAATGACCATAAAAATCAAAACTGGCTATTTTTTTAAACTTGCTCATCAAATGATGAAGCTGAAAAGCCGTAAAGCTTTTCTTCTCAGTAGCGACAACTCTTACTTTATAGCGTTTAAAAACTTCTTCTTGGCTAGCTTTGATAACATCTGGCTGTGAGGCGATGATAAATTGGTGATCTGGATAAAGTTTTTGATAAATCTTTCCTCTTAAAAGGGCTGACTGAAAAAATTGATCGGAATCTACACCTAGTCCAGAACCCACAACGAGAATATGAGTAATTTTTGTTTGGGACAGGACCCCATCATTCAATGTTCCTACTAAAAAATGACTATTTCCTTGGTTAGAACTTTGCCCACGTTGCCTCACTCTTTCCCAAAATGATAACGAGTTATCTAAGCTACGGCCGTAGGAGTGAAGCGAAAGTAGCACCAAGGTCACAAATAAAAAGGAAGAATAATTTCTCATCTTCTCCTCATATCGAATTTCACAACTATAGTCCATAATTAGGTAAAGGGTATAGGGCTCTCAATTCATTTCTTTGAACCAACTGTGACTCCTTGGACAAGCACCTAGGAGTTGGGCATAATAGTCCCATGAAAAACCATCTCTTATCTCTCTTCATCTGCTTTTTAATATTTACCTTTAGCTCTTGCCTGGATCCTGGAGCAGCTAAAAATAAGGCCGAAATCATTAAAGGAATGAGCACCACTATCGCCAAATCTTATCCCGATGTCCCCATGCTCACCATTGAAGATTATCAAACGAGAAAGGACACCATACTCGTGGACGTAAGATCTCCTGCCGAAATCAAAATGAGCCGCATTCCTAATGCCATTCCGAGATCAGAATTTGAAGAGCTCTTTCACAAGGATAAAGAAGCTCTCAAAGACAAACTCATTGTCACTTATTGCACGATAGGAAAAAGAGGAAGCGAATATGCGAAAGAAGTTATAAGCAAAGGTCTAAGAGCAGCCAACCTGCAAGAGGCAATCCTAGGTTGGAGCCAAAGACAACTGCCATTAGTCGACTCAAAAGATAATCCAACAAAGAAAGTTTTTGTCGTCAGTGAGGCATGGAATCTCGTTCCTGATAATTATGAAGCCGTTTGGGAGTGATTATTTTCCAATGATTTTCTTTAAGGAAGGGTGAACACTTTTTTTCTTTACCCCTTGTGATGACGTTTTCTTCGCAGGTTTTTTAATAAGCCTATTGATGGCAGTTAGAAACTCCTCTTGTGAAAAAGGTTTGGCCAAAAAGCTCGTTTTTCCCTTGAGATCATTGGGTTTCTCTACTTTTCCGCTGATAAGAAGGATAGGAGTGTTTTGATGAATACCCCCTGGTTGCCTCATATACCTAAGGACACTCTCTCCCTTGCCTGTCTCAAGTACCAAATCAGAGACGACAATCTTGAAAGTTTGCTTTTGCAAATAACGTAAGGCCTCTGGAACACTTTTTGCCTTAAAAATTTCATTTTTATCGCAAGCGAGATATTCCTCCAACAAATCGAGAATATCCTCTTCATCATCAATGATTAAAACCTTATTCATATTTCTTTATTATAGCTTGATAAACGTATATCAACTCCTTAATAGGGATTTTTTTCCTAGTAGGCTATTTAAAGAGGCTGAAGCAAATATCTGAAGCTGGCTCAAAACAAATGATTTGTAGGCGGCCATAATATTTAGAGGAAAAGTATCAAAACTGCAGCGAATCAAAAAAGGATATATTCTCCCAAACATTTGAAGTGAATAAGGATTTAACAGCGTATGACAGGTGCTTGTTGATGCTTGAGAATCTAGACTCTATTCTTAGAATGAAGCTCATAAGCATTGATAAGAGTTATGTTGAATTTCTCAAAAAACATAAAAGTATAATTATAAGTTCCAATCATTTTTTCATGAAAACTATATTTAAAAAGAAGAAACCAGATAACTTTGATAAACGCACATTTAAGAAGTTTCTGAAAGCTAACCGTATTATTTAAATAGCTATTAAATATGAGGCAAACATAATGGTTACGAAAAATGACCAATTGTTAAACGTATTCAGCAAAGTCAAAAAGCTACTTAAAGTGTCGTGAGCTAATTCAGAGATATAAAAAAATCCACTCTAAAACTAGAGTCTTAGAGTGGATTGAGTTTTACTAGTTACAAAAACTTGGTTTTTTATTGGCCGGAAATGAAAGAGAATTAGGTTTAGGCCATCTTATAAACTTACCCGCATGCTTAAAATTACTATGATAAGTTGGCGAACTATTATAAGTGGCATTTCTATTACCGTTTGTTAAATAATTGAGAACATTTCTTTTTGTTTGTTCCCACACTTCCTCAACACCATTATTGGGATCTTCAAAGGAAACAAGTGCTTCTAAGAAAGCCTCCACTTGTGGGCTATCAACTTGATTGACTGAAGACTGGGGAATTCCTAATTCCTCAGCAACGGCCTTATTAAAATCCTCGGGGTAAGATCTCCCTTCAATCGTTTTTCTTATAAGAAGATTTAATTTCCCACGATAAAACTCACTTGTAAAAAAGCTACAACCTATAGCAGATGATAAATTCACCATTTGAGTTAAATGACCAATGGATACACCATGATAACCTAAGGCCTTATTTCGACGATGCAGCTCTTCTGGTAAAAATCCCTTTTCTCTCTCAGGAAGATGAACTCCATTCACTTTATAAGTAATATCTTTTATGGCAACTTCAAAACTATCATAGGCTTCTTCAATACTGGCCGTATGCTCGGTTACAATCCCCGTAGCTAATATGGAAGCGGCCCTTGAAAAGGCCATATTAACAACTTTATTGCGAATCGGCCTATCATCAATCTGGGTCTGAACTATTTGCCTTAAGCGAGTAAACCAATTTAATACTCGAGTGAGCTGTCCTTTATTACTAAGTCTATTTTTGATACTAGGAGACTTGAGAAATGTTGTCGCAAAGCTACCAATCATCCAATTTTGCCAAAATTTAGAATACCACCTTGCCGATGAAGCATTAGGGATCTCTTCTAAGGCAGATTGTTTTGCCCACACATTTAAAATTGTTGCCATACAACGAACCCCTTTATCTCTTACAGTAGTAGAGGCAGAGGGGTTAAAAGCGGTGTTATCACCATGGCCAAAGATCTTATTAAGACCTTTCTCATAAAGTCGGGTGTAGGTGTAGCTTTTTCTATACATGCGACAATCGTAAACATCGCCACTTTGGCCTGGAACGTAACTTCCATAATTACTAATGACTTTCTGAGGCTTTATAAACAACTCACTACCACAATGATAATAAGTTCTTGAATAGGCCGTCGACTCAATTAAATTATCAATTGTGGCAATCTCATGGCTCTTGAGACATTGTGACGCGGAAGTCGCTGTGGCGGGAATCCCAGATGGAAGAATTTCATTTCTCATATCTTCGATTAAATCATTAGCAAAGCTATGATGAGTAAATAAAACTAAAAGCAACGCAATCTTTTTCATAATACAACTCGTTTTTTAGGGTGAAGCTGCTTGACGGTTTCCCCTCCCCTTTACTTTAGATAAATTTTACTTAACTAATGACATTATTTTTTTAATAATTTAAAAAAGATTACAAGTTAGAAGAGTAAGAATTTCTGTTATCCTTCCTTTGAAAAGCCAGTAAATATAATATTTGATGCTGAAGTTTGCACGAGCTTCTGGATATTTAAATCATTAGTTATCTCTGTTCAAGAATCCTATAGCAGTTACCAAAATGAAGGTGGATACAATAATTCTCAACTAGCTCCTCTTATAGAAGAATTAAAACGCTTCATAAAAACCTTACAAAAAGAGGGTGTTAATATTACCGATATAGGAGAATCTAAAGACGAAGTTACGATGAGTGTTAGCATGCATAGATTTTTTTTTCGTATTTGGTAAAAATTACTAATGATTATGATGCTATTGAAAAAGTCTAAGCCGAAGAGCTCTATTCATTAATTCGATAAATTTAATTCTTGCTTCATCGTTACAGGTAAAAAGAAAAAATTGCCCCACTTTCTCTATCCTTGAATCGGGGTGAAGAATGTGAATGTCTCGCTTATTTCTCGTTGTGAGAATGAAAGGTCCACATCTCAACTCTTCTCCCTTCTCACTTAGAAAGGGAGTGTAGTGTATGTAAGTACTAATCTTTTTTTCTAGGTCATTAATATCAATAGTTGTGATTGTTTCATAATCTTCTCGAACAATACTCCCATCTGGCGCAATCGAGGTTTCGACTTTTTGTATAACCAGGTTTCCTCCTTCTCGACTGAAATGATACTCATGCCCAAAGTACTCACCACTTTTGATATGCGTAGCCTCGATCCCCAGGCCTTCATTAGCAACCTGAATTGCCTTGTCTAAGTTTCGATAAATAAGAGGATTAGCCTGACTATTAATTGTAATGAGGAGAAATACGAGTATCTTTACCACTTTTTGACCCTTTATTATGAAATTGCTAGCTGTTCTTAGCACAGACAAGCCTCTCCTATCAAACTCACCCAGGCACCATTTGGTAAATATAGACAAGGCACTAGCCCCTCGGCATAATCAAGTCTATGACCAAACCAGAATCACTTGTCTGCATTAATGGAAACTTCGTGCCGCCTGAGGAGGCTTTTGTTTCTGTCTTTGATCGTGGATTTCTTTATGGAGACTCGGTTTATGATGTCACCCTCACCTACGAAGGAATCCCTTTTCTTTTAGACTCTCATTTGGATCGACTTGAAAGTTCTGCTCAAAAAATTGCCATGGAAATTAAATGGAAGCGAGAGGAGCTGACTAAATTAATTTATAAAGGTGTGAATAAGCTAGAGGGAGATCGTCATTATATTCGTATTATTATCACCCGTGGTGGTGGCGAGATCGGCTTAGACCCTAACCTCAGTGATGGTCAAAATCTCTTTCTCATTTTTAAGGAACTCGAACCTTATCCAATTGAGTGGTATCAAAAGGGCGTGAGTCTAGTGACAACGGAGATTATGAAAACTCCCAAGAAGGCCATGGACCCAAGTGTAAAATCGGGGAACTATCTCAATAATGTCCTGGCGCTGCAAAAGGCAAAGGAAAAAGGGGCTTATGATGCCGTCATGCTGAATCACCTAGGTAATGTGACAGAGTCCACTTCCGCCAATATTTGGTTGGTAGAGAAAGGAACTTTTAAAACTCCTCCCCTCAGTGCGGGAATCCTAGGCGGACTAACGAGAAAAAGTGTCTTGCAAATCGGACGAGAGCAAGGACTTGAGATGAGAGAAATTGACTTCAACGCAGAAACTCTCAGGCAAGCTGATGAGGTCTTTATCACTTCTTCTACTAGAGAAATTCTCCCTATCACTAAAATTGATGGTAAGCCTATTGGCAAGGGAATACCTGGCCCTTACACAAAAACTCTCCATAATCATTATTCCAATTTTGTGAAACAAATTATTCAAGAAGAAAAAACAAAAGCAATTAAGAGTGGTCTTATAAAATAAACAGAGACCAATGAAGGAATTCAAAATGAAAGAATCATTTATGCAAGAAGCGATCGATATCAGTAGGGAAAAAATGATGGCCGGTGAGGGCGGTCCTTTCGGCGCTGTCATTGTTAAAGATGGCAAAGTCATTGCCCGTGGCTGGAATAAGGTGACAAGTAGTCATGACCCAACGGCACACGCCGAGGTGGTGGCCATTAGAGAAGCTTGCAAGGCGATCGAAAACTTTAGTTTAGAAGGTTGCACTATTTATACCTCATGCGAGCCCTGCCCTATGTGTCTAGCTTCCATTTACTGGGCGCGAATTGATCACATTTATTATGCCAACACCCGCGATGATGCCGCCGCCATTGAATTTGATGATGAATTTCTCTATCGAGAAATAGCCACCCCCATCGAAGAGCGAAAGATCCCAACCGTACAGATTCTTCGCGATGAGGCCCAAAAAGTCTTCAAAATGTGGCAAGAAAAGACAGATAAGATCCCCTACTAGCTAACTAACTGATTTTACGTTCGAGATAATGGAAAAAAGAAGGCCTGGGACACAGTAACATTGACTTAACCCCTCAAATTTACTAAAAAGCTACATCACGCATTCATCAGAACAATGATCATCGACTTCAATTTGTGATGCGTGATTTGGCCATACGTCGATTGATCAGTTGTATAAGGAGAATCTGATATGGCAAAGGCAACTACGGGAGTATCCCGATTTAAAATCCAAAGAGCTCTTGGTATTGAGCTTCCTGGTCTAGGTAAAGCCGGTGCTCTTGAGCGTCGTCCCTACGGACCTGGTGTACACGGTAATAAAAGAAAGAAAATTTCTGACTATGCCGTTCGTCTCAAAGAGAAGCAAAAGCTTCTTTATCACTACGGTCTTCGTGAGAAGCAACTTATCAAGTATGTGAAAAGTGCAAAACGTCACTCTGGTGACCGTCCTTGGATGGATCTGATGATCTCAAATCTTGAGCGTCGTCTTAACAATGTAATCTTCCGTCTCAACTGGGCACCTTC
>JASBRV010000066.1 GCA_030149295.1 Bacteriovoracales bacterium
GGTGGTGGTCCAAAAACGCCATTTGAAGAAATAACTGCTGGCGATATGGGTGGCGGTGGAAAAATACGTTAAATGAAAAAGCCTCCGAGTGTAATAGCCAAATTCCCCTCGGAAGCTTTCGAGTAACTAACAGGACATGCCTATTTCGTTAAGGCACTTCTATTACGAAGTGAATGCTAGCGCAATATGTTTCTGTCCTTTTGTTTAGAAAAGGATCGAAGTGAAAAATTATTACCTACTATTAATTACTTTCAACTTAGTGTTTTCCCTATATTCATGTTCGGTAAAGCAAGATGAGTATTCCCCAGGAAGTCCTATGGAAGCTGATGTTGGGCCACAGTCTGGAGATGATCCAGATGTCGAAGTCAAAGACACGGACTTAGATGCTCTGCCTGATGAATTGGAAGTGTCTTTAGGTAGAGATCCACTAACTGGTAGATTTCCTGGCTTTAAGGTGAGTAATTTCAGAGAATCGAAAATTACTATATGGAATTTTGAGGATAGGGCGCTAAGTAAAGGTTTTATTTATAATATGAGGTCTGATTACTTTAAAGATCTCTCCTATACGCCAGTAAGAGATAAAATTTCTAAACATGCTTATGAGAGGGTTGTGGGCACTTCTCGGCAACCTCAAGGCATTTCTCCTTATGACCTTGGAGTCATCAAGCTTTCAAACTTCAATATAAAGACGCAATTAAACTTAAATGAACACATCAAGAATCGGTTCAACGAGCTGTCCCCAGAAATGGTGAAATTCGAGTCTCGATTTTTTCTATCCGCTTATAACATGAAAGGGATAAAGAAAATTTCAAATATAAAAGTTGAGCTTGGACTTGTTAGTGAAGATGGTGGCTTTGAGTCCTTTGGATATACCGAGAATATTCCAAATCTACTAAGTACATCCAGGCAGCGTGTTGCCTTTAATTCCACAGGTGAAAGTGAAGAGGTTTTATCATCATCAGAGATTCTTGTTCTCATTGACAGGGTTGACTTGAACTTTGCGAGACGAATATCTGAGGATGGACTCGATTTAGCATTGAAAGTAGTCGATTTCACGGCAGAGACAGTCTCGGGTGATAGATATCAATACTCCAAAAAGATAAATCAAGCTTCTTCTAATCTAAGAATGTTTGCGATCAGTACACAGTCAGGAAGTGAAATATTTTTTAATTCAAGAAGTGAAACGATTCAAAAAACACTGGAGAGAGAAATAGGCGAAGTTCGCTCAGATGGTGAAGGAAGTATTATTGAAATTAAAAATCACCCTTCAACAACTTCATTTCCCATTCTGTTTGAAGATGGCGGCTCTAATCATATGGAAGGAATGAGCTGGTTTCTTTTCTCAGAATCAGGTTCTATTTCAGATGTCCCAAATATTGGTAGTTCTGTAATGGTTGGGTATCTAAGAAATGATGAAATAGCTAAGTCAGTAGAGAGATTAATTCAA
Organism: Bacteriovoracales bacterium; assembly: GCA_030149295.1. Lineage (GTDB taxonomy): Bacteria > Bdellovibrionota > Bacteriovoracia > Bacteriovoracales > Bacteriovoracaceae. The sequence continues at coordinate 1,448 of JASBRV010000066.1, forward strand.
GCATTTCAAGAGGAACGAAAAGAAGAGGTTGGAACAGTATTTCAATTTAACAATCTCTCACTCGGGGAAACCATTGAGATAGATATTGAGGGGAGCCTGACAAGACCAATCATTAATAATATCGTCCAAACTACTGCTTCGGCTTATGTCTGGACTTGTGGTGGTTATGGGAATCCTGGTCAAATAGCAGATCTAATGAATCCACCAATGTCTCAAAATTTAAATATTAGATGGAGACAAATCGAATACAAAGAAGATCCTTTGCCAGACCCACTAGACCTTAAAATAAAAACTATTAAATATCCATCAGGAATAGCTTTAAGTAGAGAAGACTTTTGGCAAGGGACATCGCCAATGAAACTAAATGAGGGTAATTGGCGATTATATATTCAAGTGACCAAAAGCTTTCTAGGAAAGTTCGGAGATGGATTCAAACTAGAATTTCCTGAAAAATCTATTGGGGAATTTTATTATGGCCTAATGTCTCATCACGGCAATGGATGTGGAAAGGTAGAGTTTCATAACCCTGAAATTAAAAAATATAAATCAGAAGGTTTTATAACTAGAGACTTAAAAATTTCAGTAAACAGGTTATTTCGTTAGGGAGGAAGAATGAATAAATTAGTTTTTATTTTAATAAGCTTTACTCTGAGCCTAAATGCTTGGTCAAATTCGGGAGCTATAAGAGGCTGGGGGGATAACATTGTACGAGAGACAGGATCTTTGGGCGTGACTTTTGTTGCTGCTGGTTTTTCTGTAGCAGGGCTTCTAATGATTGTGGGTAGTCAGTTCGGGGCAATTCTCGCCCAGCAGGTAATGAAAGGAGCCTTCTTTATATTCGGCTGTAGCTCTATAGCAGCGCTATTTTTGGCAATATTTAGGTAGGTTATGAAAAGAGTGAAATATCATAAATATATAAAGCAAAGTGCTAAATACTTAGGAATAAATGTAACGTCATGGTTTCTTATTTCTTTTTCCGTCTTTAGCCTAAGTTTACTCCTAAAAGGGTACGGACAGCTTATACAACAAATTATTTATGCAATCTGGGTAGTAGGCTTTTATATGTCACTATCCTTTTTTGAAAGAAATGTTCCACAAGGATGGGTTCATTTTAAGCTTCGAAAACTCATAGGAAAAAAGAGTAAAACTATGATTTGTCCAAGGAGCTTTTAATGCTAAAGCTTGGCGCTAAAGTTAAAAGAAAATCAAGAGTTCCGTTTCCTATCGTCAGTGAAAATGGAGGGGTAGTTACTTTAGTAAATGGTCTAAAGGTATATACTTATGAACAAGAATGTCCAGATTTAGATTCTTACTCAAACTCAGAGATTAATAGTGTCTATAATGATCTAGCTTTTAGCTTAAAAGAGTTAAGTGAAGGTGATTGGCTTAAATTTCATCGTTTCTATGATCAACAGAGAACTATCATTTCCTCTAATGTAGAAGTTGAATCATTTGGAAGAAGAAAGGCCTCGCCATTAAGTTCACCTACTTATTCTAATTTCTTATCAGAGAGACCTATTTCAGATATTGAGTTTTTCGATGGCCACTTAATGGTCAATGGAGAATATTGGTTTCTGATTAACGCTCAAACTCCTCCTGGCGAGAGCTATGGTTGTTTCCTTGAGGAAATACAAGAAGATTACGTTGTTTCACTGCGAAAATTAAGTAATGCGCATATCTTAAGAGAACTAAAACAGAGAAGGAATCAACAGGGTGTTGCCACGAATACCTTACACCGAAATCATGAAGGTGAGAGCTCTTATGCTCAAATAGATGAGACCATTGAGGGTATCGAGGTTGGAGAAGAGGCCTATCTTAATGCGCAAATTTGGATTATTTTAAAGGGATTTGATCGATCGGATTTATCAGTACGAGCTAGACGTATCGTTAAAAATTTAAGGGATAAAGGAGCAGAAGCTTTCTTAGAAACTGATGGAGTTGATTACTTTTTTAACCATCTCCTAATAGGGACCCCACCAGCTAAATTGAGAGAGTTTCCATGCAGCTCAGAATATGCTGTTAATCTAATTCCTTTTACAAAGGATTCTCTTCATGAAGATGGAATGGAACTTCACACTAGAAACTTCCCTGTAAAAATCAATCTCTTTGACTCAAATTTTACTAATTTTAATACTCTTATTACGGGGATGTCTGGAGAGGGTAAGTCGTTTTTGGTAGGGACTATTCTCTATCACTTTCATACTAACACTGATGTAAACCTTGCAATATTTGATTTGGGTGGCTCTTTTAAAAGAATGTGTAATTACCTCGGTGGTACATCTCTCACCACGAAGTTTAATCCCTTAAGGTTTAAGGACCCGTTCTTTCTAAGAGATTTCATTCTATCAGTTGTTACTGATTTGAACGGCTTTCCTAACTTTAAAGGTGAATTACTAGGTGCCCTAAAAGATATTCATCAGAAAGATTTCAAATTTAATAACTTCATGGAATTGATCACATTACTTAACGTCACCTTTGATGGCCTAATTTCCTACTTTTATGAAATAGAGGATTTTTTTACAAACGATTTAAATGATCCTCCCAAAGTTTTTTACCTTGATATTAAAGGACTCCCTGAGGCAGTGATTAGGCCATTTCTTATTTATGCCAATAAACTATCTGAGGCCACTAGCAATAAAGTGATTAAAGTTTTTGATGAATGCTGGGCATTTATGCACAGTTCTCCTCTCATTTTAAAATCAGTAGTAAAAACGGGAAGAAAAGAAAATGTCTCGTCAATCTTTATCACTCAGGAGCTAAATGAATTTTCTAGTGAATATTCTAATGTTGCAAGTGCCATCTTAGGAAATACACATTCTAAGATATATTTTCATCAAGATGAAATCACACATCCCTCTATACGAAAAGTTGATAAGGATTTTTTAAAAGATGTTAAATCGAAGAAAAATCATTATTCCGAATTTCTTTTTTCAACACCCAATCAAAGAAAGGTTTTGAGGTTATACCCCGATCCCTTTTTTTATGAGCTTGTTCATACCGAACCAGACCGTACAAGAAAACAAGAGGCATTTATAAAAGAGAGACTTCCTTATATGAGTTATCAGGATGCATTTAACAAGTGGGTGTCATATGTTCATTAAGTATACAGTGATTTTGATTCTACTCTTTATGAGATCAACTTTTGCAGTAGTCGGAGAAGAATCAGTAATTTTATCGGGGATTTTGAGTCAACAGATCCAGGCAGTAGCTGGGATTTCGCAGATCATAACTAACGGTAAGAAGCATATTGAAGAAGTCGAGAAGCTAAAAAGAGCATACGACGCATTTGAGGATAAAAGAAGTAAGATCCAAAGAGCGCTTTATTATGCTGATCGTCTTGGAAGGTTTAAAGATGAAAGAAAAAGGATCAAGTCATTAGTAGAGTTAAGAGACAACCTTCAAGACGCTAAAAACTTAATTGATGATAGGCACGACCTTACGTTGGGAATTGAAATACTGAACTCAACAAGCAAACATGCAGACGATACCGCTGTGGCAAATTCTAAAAAGGTCTATATCGATAAGAGTGAGCTTAATAGACTTCAGGCTTCACTTCTGCGAAGCAAAACTAATGCTGATTTTTCAAAAGCAAGCGCAAATGCATCTGTTTTTACAGCAACTCAAATGAAAGAGTTAAATGATAATCTGAACAGTTTAATTCTCTACAAATCCTCTCAGTTACAGGCACAGGCCATAAGAGAGAAAAGCGAGAGCTATAAAGACTTCATAGCAAAAAAGGCATGGGGAGTAGTACCTAATATTTCATATGCTGAATATCTTGAAATAATCAATGATTCTAGAAAGCAAAGAGTTAACTAGGTATGAATGAAGCAAGACTAATTGAGGACCTTCTACTATATCAGCTATCTCCTGTTAAGGTGGAGGGTATTCAGAATGTTTTAACAGAATACTTCTATATCATGTTCACAGGTGTTTTTACCTTGGCGTTGTTGTTTTCATTCTTTTTAGATTTAAACTTTGAAGGAGTAATAAAGAGGGCCTTTCACGGACTTGTCGCGATCACTTTATTTGGCCCTTTATTCATCGGTGCCAAAGATATTGGAATGATGGTTGGAAATAAAATAGTAAACGCAGAGGATAACTTCATCTTTAAATCTTGGGATGAAGCGTTGTCCCTCTCTAAAAGTGGGTTCAAAAATACTAAGGAGCAATTCAAGAAAGACTTATCAGGTGGGAATGAAAAGTCATTTTGGAGCTTATTTCATAATATTGGCTCTGACGCTATTGGCTTTCTAATATGGATATTAAGCCATGTAGCCCTTATATTTACTAAAATCTCCTTTACTGTAGCGTTTAACTTAATTCTTATTTCGATACCAATTGTAGCGTTAGTAAATATTTTTCCGATGTCATCGAGGGCGCTTGATGGTTCATTAGTTTCAATAATGTGGATAGCTGTTACGCCTATAGTCTTTGCAATTATGGTCGAGCTGCTAGATGGGATCGTCTCGGAGCATGTTCAAATAATGACCTTTGGATTTGTTGCAAAGGCCATATTGGGAATAATCTTCAGCCTTTTTTTAATTTCGACTCTATCAATTAGCTTAAAGATTGTGACTAGTGGAACTATTGGTGAAGCGATTGGGGGAATATCACAAAGCTTAGGTACGGGAGTTGCTACAGCAGGACTTAATTCAATTAAAAGTAGAGTGATGCAAAAAGGGTCATTTATTGTATCAAAAGGAGTTAAAAACACTCTTATAGGAAGTCCAGTGAAAAGCTCTCTTGCCTTGAGGGGAGCGACCAAATTAAATGAATTTCGACATAAAATTCACTTAGAGGCCGAAAGGATTGAAGATTCTAAACCAAGAGCGGCCAGTCAAATCTTAAATTCTAAAACACCAAAAACATCCTTCAAAGAACAACTTGTCTTGAGAGCAGCTACGATTGCTCGTCCTTTAGAGTCAATAAGAATGAAACAAGATAAAAGGGAGATTGCAAAGACCTTTATTAATGAGGGAAAACCAAATCAAAAAATAAATAATGATTTGGTTAGAGATTATAAAGACCATAAGGAAAGGCCAGTAAAAAAAGTGGTTAATAAAAAGGTCGTCTCAACAATACGAGAAAGGTCAACTCCGGAGAGATATTACTATGATCAAGAGGGAGAGATCAAAGAGTTAAGAAGGAACACTTTAAAGAGTAATAACAAAAATGAAGGCCCGAGGATATTTGAGGTAAAAAAGAGAGATGTATACAAAAGTTCAGAGCTATCGGAGAAATTTAAAATATTAAAAGAAAATAAAAAGAGCACAAACCATCGCGATCGATTGAGAAAAATCATCAAAAAGAAGAGAGTAAAAAATGAACAAAGTTGATAAAGAAATGCCTCAAGGTCGGACGATCCAAGAGTACTCAAATATAGAACTAGAAAGGTCAAAAAAAATGGTCCTAATCTTGTCGTTATCAGTTTGTTTACTTGCAATTATGAGCTTAAGTTTTTTGGTCTTTAGTAAGGATAGGTTATTTTTAAGTAGTCCATCTACCTATAGTGAAAATCTCTTTAAGGATGTTTGTTTCAATGGGTTTCATTCGATTACTCAGAGAAGTGGAGAAAGCGCTTTCGTAGAGACTTCTTATTTGGAATCTTTAGAAGATCTTAATTATGAAATGGTTGATCTAAAGCCTAAGCCTAAAGATTATCGATTAATAGAAGAAAGAAGCGAAGGTAAATGTAAAATAATAGTATCTACAGATACCCCAAATAAGCGAAATCTTCGTGCTTTCATTGTGACAGTGCAAGAAATAAACGGTGCACCCTTTGAGTATAAAGTTAGCAACGTAGCAGAGATTTTACTTGAAAAAGCGGATAGGGGGCTGCTGTGAACTTTTTCTATGTTCTTGCTAACCAGTTTGTAACAGTCTTTTTATCAATTAACACGCTTACAACTTTAACTTTTGTGAGTGAAATTAATAATTGTGATTATGGTGTTTCTAAAACCATTTTAGATTCAAAGATTCGTCGATCACGAACATCTATTAGTTTTATACCTAAAAGTGATGCTATCGATACTAATATGACTTGCTACCTGGCTAATGGGAAGATGTACGTTTTTAATTTGAAATGGACTGACGATCGAGCTAAGGCGCATAAAAATATTGCTATTTTTGATGCAGAGAAAAAGAAAAGTGGACGAAAGGTTTATGAAGATAAAGAGCTAAAAATATATGATGCTGGGAAAAACTACTTCATTGAAAGCAAGATATCAGAGAAAAATAATGTAAATGAGTATCCATTTGGAAAAGTGGGAGTTTCTTCTAAATGGCGGCCAGTCTTTTTCAATAACAGAGAGATATGGCCATGATTTCAATTCTAATCTCTACGATCATCCATAATTGCTTAGGTTTTGGGGAAATCCCTAAAAGGTTTCAGGGCTACACAATCTCTGAGATTAAAGAGCTTCAGGACGAAGTAAAAACAGGTCAGGCCGCACCAGAAAGAGAGTTATCAGATAATTCTGAACTAAAGAAATTAAAGCACGAGATAAAACGCCTTAAAAATATAAAAAGCTTTAGTCCTACATTTGGTACAGGCTATGGAGAAATTCCTACGCTATCTAGGTTTAAAGGGTATGTTGATGGAAATGTAGTTTCAATTGGCCAACCTGTTGCTTTGAAAATAGATATTGGAAACTATTCGAATTTTCCTAGAAATAGTTACTTATCCTGTCAGGGAAGTCAGCTCGTAACCAAATACAATTTTCGACTGATTACTGTTTGTGATCGACTCATTACAAACGATGGTGAATTTGAAGTTAGGGTTGGGATTAAAGATATCAAAAAAGTAGATGGAATTGAGGCAGATGAAGCCTACACAGGCGATGAAGAAACTATTTTAGGCGAAGGAATTACGAGTATTTTCGCTGCTTTATTAGATAATAAAAAAGAGAGAGTTATAACAGACATTGGTTTTTCAGAAGTTCCAAATGGGAAAAACGCTATCTTGAATGGTCTTTTAGGAGGACTTGGTAGTGTTAATGAAAAAATAAAGTCTCACACTGATAACAAAACAGTCGTTATGGCGATACACGATCGCAAACCTGTAATTGTCGAATTTAAAAGTAGGTTTTCTTATGAGAATTAATTTATTTTTGATCCTATTATGCTTTATTACGAGTTGCTCAAGCCTAAATAAAACACTTATATATTCATCCATGAGTGGGGCCTTGGTAGGCGGTTTTGTTGGGAGAGAGCTTAGTCCAAATCCAGAATCTGATAACTTTAATACGGGTCTTGGAGCAGCTATTGGAGCAGGGTTGAGTGCAACGGCAGCTTATTTTCTTTTTAGAGAAGCAAGACCAGAGCTGAAACTTAAAAACTCACCTTTGAAAAAGGAAATCCCACTGAGCCCACTCAAAGACACGACCCTATCTCTTGAGGGTCTTGGTGTCTCACCACCATTTGCTCCCATAACGGAAAAAAAGAGAATAGATATTTCCAATAATGTACCTAAAGAAATTCAAAAAACTGCCAAGCGCCAGTGGTATAGAAAGCATAAAACTGAAGAAATTTCATATGAGAAAGACGGAACAGTTTTTAATATCCCTTCATTTGAGATTATAGAAACTGGCATAGAATGATGACGCCAAAAAGTGAGCTTCAAAAAAGGGTTAAACATGACCCTATAGATGCCTTTTTCTCTGAGCTTATCTCGATTTTATCAAAAGGCGGTATTTTTTTGGGAAGTCTTCTATGGGTAAAGTTCATCGATAGATACGGTCATATTTTTGGTCTTTTGAATAAGAAAGAGCTTTGTATAGAGACATTTGACCTTCCAAGTAAATGGAAAACCTGGGAGATGCCCCTCTTTTCTCATACCCTCAGGAAAGAGACCGATTTTAGATTTATAGATTTTAGAATAAATACCCTAGTTATGGGTACAACTGGACAGGGTAAAAATGTGCTCTTGGACAATATTATTAACGAGAGACTTGAAAAGAGTATGCCTGTCCTATTTGTTGCTCCTAAAGGGGATATGGATGACATCACTAAGTTTAAACTCCTAAACCATCATCACGGGCGAGAGGCAGTTGTAGTGTCTGACTTTGTAAGCTTCTCAGATACCTATAATCCAATTGCAAATGGCTCAGTGGCATCCATTGTAGAGCGAATTCATTCGTCATTTAATTGGTCAGAACAATACTATAGTGATTGCTCCTATGCTGCATTAGTAGAAGCGATTTCTGTAATTAAAGGGGAGCTTGATCACTTTGGTGACGAGAAGAGGGGCGAGCTATCTAGGATTTCAGTAGTCGGAAATAGTACGCCTACATTTAGAAAGATAGAGGACGTCTTAAGACTAATTTATAGGCCAGGATCAAATGCTGAAAAAAATGTCTCTGGTTTAATAAATAAGATCAGCAAAATAAATACCAGTAGCTTTGGAAGTATTTTAAATGATGAATCAGGCTGGACTATCAGTGAGCTTCGAGAACAAAAGCGCTCAGTTATTTATAGTATTTCAAATTTAAAATTCCCTGAAATAAGCAGAATGATTGGGAAGATTATCACTCTTGATCTACAAAATTATGTAAGCGAAGTATATGAGCTTGATAATAACAAGAGAGAATCTCTCTCTCCAATGGCGGTAGTTTTAGATGAATTAGGGGCCGTGGCCACAGAGTCTTTTGCAAGTGCTTTTAATCAGTTTCGTGGTGCAAAAATAAATATGATCGCAGGGATTCAGTGCCTTGCTGACCTTGATTCAGTCGGCCCTCTTTTTAAGAGAATAGTAATTTCAAATACCAACAACTTCTTTATAGGCCTCATAAAAGATCCAGAGGAAGCTGAGTTTCTATCTAAAATGATTGGTACCAAGCAAGCTAAGAAAATGACTGTAAAGATAGAAAACAATGAAGAGATGAACTTAGGCTCTATGAGAGAGGGCCATGAGTTTGTGATCTCTCCTGACCTTTTAAAGAATGGTAACACGGGTAAGTTTATAGTGAAGACCTTTCTTGGGCAGTACAATGTGAGCGATATTGTCTCCGTCAATATGAAGTTCACTATAGGAAATTTAGAGATTCTCACGAAGTCCAAGAAGAGGAATTTGCCACTGGGATCTAGCGTAAAAAATGATAGTCGCATCTTGAAAAATAAGAAAAGGATTGAGGGACATGGAAGTCTTTTTTAAAAGTAACTCAAAAAGAAGAGAAATTTTACTTCCACTCCTTAGGTGGAGATATCTAGGCCTTAAAGAAATTAAAGAGGCGAGTGGTTATGTGGGCTCTAGAAGAGGTCTTGCAAAATTCTTAACTCGGCTGGAAAAAGATGGCCTTGTCGATGGGTTCCTTCATTTTTACGCAAATCGTAAATTCTATAATTTAACCAAAGGAAGTTGGAGAAACTACTCCGACAAACCATGGAGCCTCAATCCAAATATTAAAAACCATGATTCTATTGTGAGCTCTTTTTTATTTGAACTAAATAATCTTCCATTCGTTACTGATGCTTTTTTAAATTTTCCCTCAGGTAGCTTTGGTGAAGATAAGGAATTAAGACAAGCAGAGCCTGATGGATATTTCACTGCGTTGGTAAATAATAGGGAGGCTAACTTCGCATTAGAAATTGAATTAAATAGAAAGTCTCGCTCAGTGTTTGAAAGCAAGCTAGAAGCATTTTATCAGAGCATCACGATTGATGGTGTCTTCTACATCTTTAATGATTTGTCTGTACTTGAGGCATACTATAGGTTTCATGAGGAGTTCCGCCATAAAAATGAAATCGATAAGAGTCGCGTAAAGGTTGGTTTTTGTTTCTCTGACGAGCTAGGGAGTGCAGGTTTATCAATTCCATCGATAAAAAGAATTAACAGTGAGGGAGATATTTCAACTTTTGGTGAGGTTTTTTTATGAAAAGCGAAAAGGTTCCACCCATGTTCCAAGCGGGTACCAGAGTGGTTCCAAGCACGTTCCATATGGGCCATAGTAAATTTCAAAACCTTTTAACTTTCCGATATCACTACAAAATTTTGCGCCCCAAACTGACTACCCTCTCTCCACATAGTTTCGAGAGTGTAGTCAGTTTGGGGCGCAAAATTTTGAGTAATGTAAAAGGTTAAAAGGTTTTGAAGCATGGGAATTGCTGGATTGTTAATTGATTTACCAGGAAGTGAAACTATTAAAGAAGTTAGTACTAATGATGAAATAGAGAGGAGTGCGTATGATTTTGTTGGTTTGAATTTTATTAAAAAAAGAAAGTAAAAATAGTAAAAGACGGTAATAGCTTTATTAGTTTGGAGGAATGATGAATATTATGGAGAAAGAAAAAAACACTAAAAAACAGGGGAATAAAAATATTTCTATAAGTAGTGAAACATTTGAAATGATTAAGGAGGTTAAGGGTTTAATTGAGCGAAAAAAAGAGGGAATAAAGACTACATATGATAAGATCATCTACCACTCCATAAAGCAGCTTAATGAGAATGATATTAATAAGGTTTTTGAATCTTCTTTGAGTCTGTCCGACAAAATAGACTTAGAGTTTGGGAAATATCGTACAAAAAATGGGGTGGACATAAGCAGAGATGAATTTATTGCAAAAAAACTAAAAATTATACCGTAATGGATACTATGTTTTTCATATAAGAAAAATTCATTAATTACAAAAGAGACTCTTGTCGGGATATTTTCTTCCCAGGGAGCTAAAGAATTTGAGTCCTGAGATGCTTTGAATTTCCGTTATGGTCGTGCGGTTTTGCTCAATAGTGGTTTTCGCTTTTTCATCGTACTCAATATTATCAAATAAGAAGGCGTGATATTTTTTAGTATCTCTATTCATAATTATCTTATAGAGCTTACATGGAACTGTTAGTCCACTTTTAAGTTTGGCTTTATATTTAGGTGGGAAAGCACAAGATTTTCTTTTGGTTGGATATATGACACCAGTAAGAATTGATAAATTCTCTTTATCATATAATACTCTTTCGTTTACGCATTCTTCTAGAATTCGCCACGATTTACTATTAAACTTCGCTCCAACTTGAGGCACTATATTTGTAGTAACAAAGGTCGCCGTTTTTCCGATGCAGTCTCTAGCCAATGCATTGGGAAAAAGATGTCCTCTGGCATAAAGAGCGCTGCCTACGTAATTATTAAAGTCTTCCTGAAATCTTACTGACTTCGACTCTTGCTTTGGGTCACATACAAACTTCTTTGCACCTCGGCCTTTTCTTTTAGGATCAAACTTTTTAAAAGAAGTTGGGTTACTCATAACCCATAGGGGACCATTGTGGGAGTTTGAATAGGCTAAAGAAAAGTCTCTATAAATAATTCGTGTAAGATTTCGATTTCCCCATTTTCTAATGGGAAACCCTCCCTTTGTGTGTCTTAACCAATCTTTTTCTGTGCCATAAAGAATTTTTCCATTGCTATACTCTTTGCACTTACCCTCATCATGAGATTCTTTAATGTCTGTGACATTTCTACCTTTAACCTTTTCATTACAAACACCAGAGGCGTATGGGGTATTGATACTGATAGTACTTGTGAAGGTATCTCTTATATCGTGTGCATACAGAAAAGAGGGAATGATTAGGAAAATATGTAAGACGACAGTTAGCTTAATTTTCATATTATTAAAGTATTCCAAAGAAATTCTTATTTTTCTCTTTTAAATTTATTGGCCTTAAGTACAATGGGGTCTCTTCATTTTTATTTCAATCCTCAAGAAGACCGACTCTTTTTGTCGGACTTCTTTGCCTATTGTACTAGCCATCTTTTTCGACTACAATAATTTTATGGTTACATCTGTGTTGATAATACTTTCTTTTACTCTGATGGCGTTAGTTCTTCTCGCTCTCACTGGCGATGCTGTCATTAAAAGAGTTGTTTTAGCTTCCCAGGAGATACGTGAGGCTTTTTCAGTCATTGATCAAGTTATCTCTAATGTATCCTTCCAAGTCGCTTGCGTAGGGTTCTCTCTTTTACCAAGCATCTCTGAAATAAAAATTCGCGGACCAAATTCTTAATCTTCACTCAAGCTAAAGAGCATAGTTGCGTTTAGTTTTGTTGTGGGGAAATTTATCGTAAGCCACAGATGGTCTGTGGCATTGTGCTTTTTACTCAAACTAAGGAGGAGAACTATGCACAAATCAGATTTTTATAATAGCGTTCAACAGTTCGTTATAACTTCAGCAAGGAGGCTACCGCTATGGTGCATCTTAAAAAATCCCGACTCTCAATAGAGAGGGATAAACCCATTGCTCTGAGAGAGAGTACGGAATTAGTTAAGCGTGAGAAACTTAATTTTAGTCCCTCAAATCTCCAAGATCAAGAAGCAGATGGACAAGGCTCTTTTGTCCACATTAGACAATGCTTTTCGAAGGCTTGGGAGTTTCTCTCGCCTTCGGTTTTTAAAATTTTTAGCTCTTTTGTAGGGCTTTTAGAGGCGGAGGGCCCAAATTATGAAATACGTATTTGAAGCAGATGACCTTAAGACCGTAAACCTTGTAGCTTTTCTTTGTGAAGGTAGTTATGAGGGTTACGAAGAGTTTAAAAAATTAGCTATTGAGAAAGATTTAGTATTGGAGGGCTCTTTCATTATTAAGAGTACTGAAGTTTACTATCTCATTGATTCTGATGATGTTCATTACTTCGTCATCAGAGGAACTGAGATTACTTCTCCTGAGGATATTAAAAACGATCTTAATATTGAAAGAGAAATTGTTGGTGACGGTTTTTTACACCAAGGCTTCTTTGATTCTACTAATGAGGTGTATTTTATTTTAGTACATCTCATTAGCCGTTTAATTATTCAAGGCAAGAAGATTCGCTTCACCGGCCACTCAAAGGGCGCTGCAGAGTGTATGGTTGCTATCTACCAATTAGCACAGACTCTATCTTTAGAAAAGGTTGAGTTTTACTCTTTTGGTATGCCACGAGTCTCTGATAAAGGTGTCGCTAGGGCAGTTGATGAAGCACTTGGGGATAGGTTCTATCGAATTGTTAATGACCGTGACCTTGTCCCTATGCTCCCGCCAACCAAAAAATATGGCTTTACTCATTTCACTCCTGGTCTATTTATGAACGAGAAGGGTGATGTGCTGAGACTTAGGCCAGGTGTTGAGACGAAAATTTTTGTGGCCCTATCAGCTGCTGAGGATCTTTTGGATAAAAGGCACAAGAATAAACTCTCGCATAATGCTAAAGACGCTCTCATTGAGTTTGGTACTGACCATAAAATGGCAGAGTATCGAAAGTCCATTCAGAAAGTGATCGAAAAAAACGATCGCAATCCGTAAACCTAACTGAGGGGGCGTTGAGCCCCCTCTCTTTAAGCTTAAGGAGCTTAATTATGAAAAATGAAAAAGAAGTTTCAAATAATAATGTTAACCCTCAAATAGACACTCAGGTAGCTAAAAGTAGTTTCGAAAAGCTTAGTGATTTTTTTCAAAGAGATATTAAAAGTTGGCATGATCTCTATGAACAAAGAACAAGCTTTTCAGACGGAAAGTCTCTCGCTAGCTGGCCTCATCTTTTTGGATTGGAAGAAGAAAGAATTGTTCATGTTTCTTATGATGATTCTCTTGGAACTGAGCAAAGGGATCTCGTAAGGATGATGGGAAAAAGAAGGTTGTTAGTTTCACTTAAACATCATGCCTGTTCTCCTGATAGAGACCCTAAGGAGATGATGAAGCTACAATGCACTCACGCTCAACTGGTAGTAAGATCTGAGGATAAAGTCTTAACTTTAAATAATCCCCAAGGCTATGAGAAGGGGCTTTTTGGTGTACCAAATTATCCGATGATCTTTTTGGCACTAGAGTTCCCTGAAGGTTTCTCTGAAAAGGAAATTTTAGACTATGAGAATAACATTATTAATTGGGCATCAATTTTAAATACCTTCTCAACCTTTCCAGAGGATAACACCTACAATGGCGGTGACCCTCTCATTACTAATAGTACTAAAGGATTCATGAAGTACGGAACCCTTGCTTTAAGGGCACTTTATGGTAGTAGTGATGCAATAGAGGAGATGGCAAGGAACGAAAATGCGCTTTATTGCGCTGAACTTCTTTTTGCTGCTATCTGTTTAGGGATTCAATATCCTCTCAATTCGACCTTTGTTCCACCAGAGCTTTTTGAAGGTATTAATGAAAGGATAGTGGATAAAAAATTCCTTAGAAACAATGGAAATCCTCAAATTGCTACTCTTAATTTAATTCCAGCTAGTGAAGAGCTTAAACCTTTGGTGATGCGAAACGATTCAAGTAACACTGATTCTTACTTTGATCCAAATCTTGCTTTTAGACCGATGCTTTTTTCTGACGTTATCACAAACTTCATAAAGTATTCTGTCCCTAGGAAACCTCTTGGGGAAAGCTCTGGTTTTTATCAGTATGAGCTTTTGCAATTGTCGAAGGCCTTCATAAATTCCTACCTCCCACCAGAGACCTTAGCGGAAGGATCTGACTTTAGTGAGCTTTTAAAAAAGCTTGAGGCGGTTCTAATTGAGGACCATGGAGATTATGAGTCTTTCAAAGTGGCTCTTCATCCAATACTTAACGTTATCAACGCTCAAGTTGAAAAAGTAAGTAATGCTGGAAACACTTTCTTTCCACCTCATGCTTTATTAGTAAGAGCGATTGAAAATATTCAGTATAAAAAAAGAAGAGGTGCTCTAGGGCTTAGTTACTTTGCCCATGGTATTCACAAAGATTTTCTTTAAAAAGAGATACGAGGGGGAGTTTATCCCCCTCCTGTCTTTACTCTTATCGTTTTAGGTCTTACGCTGCTTTTGGCTTTAGGACTATGGCCTTATCTATTTCCTTTGGGACTAGATCATTCATACTACCTGCGATCTTTACATTATGCTCTCCCGCAAAGAAGACTCTTATAAGCATCTCATTAGGAGCACTTAATCTCTCTTTTTCTCTGCTTTCCCACCGTGTGATCGTGGAGGGATTAATGGAGTTATCTAGCATTCCAGATAATTTCGCTGCACTAACGCCTAATTGCTTTCTCAAGAACTTAAGCTCAAGACCTCTGATCGGCCTAGATTCGATGATCTCTTTTGCAAGATCGGCCTCGATCACTTGCAGATCTCTTGCGTGAAGACCCTTACCTGAGTAGTGGATCTCTACATATTCAAAACCAAAGTAATTAATTTTCTTTTTCATAATTATTTCCAAAAAATTGAGGCTATCAAAGTTCCCTCTTCATAGTGGCAGGCAATGGTGAATTCTTCGTTATCCATGTTTTTACCAGTGAAGTTCCATGATTTATGGGTCTTGTTCCACTGTGGATGGTTTAATGATTCAGATTTAATAAGAAAAAGAATGTCTTTATACACAAAACCTCTTTCACCCATTCTCTCAAAAGCATGCTCTGAGATAATGAAATTTTCTTCCTTTAAATCCTTTACTATACTGGCTACATTGCCCTTGTTATTCATACACCATAGTACCACATCTTGATGCAAATTGCAATGAATTTTGCATCGTTTTTAAGCTTTTTAACGGTCAAATCTACCCCTAGTAGAGGCACTCCTAAAGTTCCTTAGCGGCAAGCTCTATAGGAAACACTTCTTTGAAAAAAGAGCCAAAGCAGTCATTACTGAGTATCTATTGGGGAAAGCTACCGTTAATAGAAGAGGGGGGGTCAGAAGACCAGAGGCTTATTTTGGCCCCTCCTTTGCAAAAATTATAGAGATTTGATAGGAGAAGAAATGTTAATTTTTGGAAAGAATTCAAAAGGTGAAAGGGTAGTACTTACAGAAGGCATTAACCCTTCGGAATATTACGATCACTCAGTCGGTAGATATAGACTCAAAGATTTCTATGATGACTGTAAAGTTGTGGGCAACCTCCATCTTATAAAAATACTCTATGGAATTAGGTGCCTTAAAAGATAACACTCTGTCAGCAAATTCTACAGAATCACCGGAAAAATCACAAAAATTGACCTTCCTGAGTTCTCGAACGAATTTCACTAATTTTCGTGAAATAGAGGGCTTATGGAAGGATATGATAATTATTTTGCTATTGATTGGAGTCTTAGCTGTATTGCTATAGCGAGACTCTCACCCAAATCTTCAAAGAACGCTAAGACTTGGATGACCGATAATCTAAATGATGTTCGAGAAATCATCAGTCGTTTTAAAGGCTCAAAAATCTTAACAATAGAAGAGACGACCGGAAGTAGTTGGCTATATACGGAGCTAATTGAAAGTGTTGACAGGATTATTGTTTGTGACCCTTACCGAAATAAGCTTCTCCTTGATGGGGCCAAAGATGATCGTATTGATTCAATAAAGCTTGTAAAACTTCTTCGGTCTGGACTTCTTAAAGAGGTTTATCATGCCTCAGAAGAATATGTGAAGATGAGGAAACTTGTAAGTAGCTACGATGATCTCATCAAGTCCATTGTTCGCTTAAAGAACCAAAGGTCGGCGTATTTAAGACAACATGGATTAAGAAAACATGAGAAACTACTAGAGAAAACCCCCATTGATCATTTTGTTTTGACCAATATTGATCAGACCTTAGATCATCTCTCTAACGTTAAAGAGGAGTACGAATATCAATTTAAACAGTTAAAAAAGAGATATGAGCCTATTCGAAATCTTACCAATGTGCCGGGGATAGGAGAGAAGTTAGCAGTAAAAATAGTTGCAAGAGTTGTTGACCCCAGGCGCTTTAAAAAGAAGGGGCATTTTTTGAGTTACTGTGGCCTTGTAAAGCTTCAAAAGATTACTGGCGGCAAGGTGATAGGTAAAAGAAACCCACGTTACTCTAGAGAAATGAAATATGTCTTTAAGGTCGCAACTTCAACAGTCACTAAGGGAAAAAACGAATACGCTGACTATTATCGCTATTTAATAGAAAAGAAACTCTATACACCATACAACGCTAGGCAAGCTGTCTGTAGAAAGATTGCCACAACTTGCTGGGGCGTAATGAAAAGTGGTGAGAAATATGAATACAGAAAAAGAGAAGAAAATGTAGAAAAAGTCTTTGATAAGAATAACAGATTGATAAGGGCCTGACCCGAGAACAAATTGTTTCTAGGGTCTTTATTAATGATGGAAGATAGCTCAATTATCGGGGTTCGCCATTAGCTAAATGCTTTTGAGTAAGACATCTTTACCGGATAGCACTCCATCTTTTTTTAATAATTTGTCATGGCACAGATCGAAGCATCTGATGGCCCAAACTACCGCATCGGAAAAACTGTTATAACGAAGACGACAAAGAAAAGGATTACTAGGAATGAGTTTTTTGGTTGCAAGAAAAGGGAAGGTCATTTAAGTTAGAGGGAGAACAGTTCGTTCACTCAGGAAGATCAATATCTAAAATTAAATTTTTGTGAC
This sequence comes from Bacteriovoracales bacterium, assembly GCA_030149295.1. Lineage (GTDB taxonomy): Bacteria > Bdellovibrionota > Bacteriovoracia > Bacteriovoracales > Bacteriovoracaceae. The sequence continues at coordinate 18,779 of JASBRV010000066.1, forward strand.
TACCCTCGATAATTCGGTCTTATCAGGGGATGCTTGCGGGCCTTGAGGTCTGGACCGCTTTAAATTACTTTCCACCAGTATCAAGGCAGCCACAACTTTTCTCAAGCTCGTGTGC
>JASBRV010000078.1 GCA_030149295.1 Bacteriovoracales bacterium
CGGTCTTCGTGAGAAGCAACTTATCAAGTATGTGAAAAGTGCAAAACGTCACTCTGGTGACCGTCCTTGGATGGATCTGATGATCTCAAATCTTGAGCGTCGTCTTAACAATGTAATCTTCCGTCTCAACTGGGCACCTTCAATTCCTGCAGCTTCTCAAATGGTAGCCCACGGACAAGTTAAGGTTAACGGTAAGGTCGTTGATAAAGCTTCTTTTGTTGTTAAAGTAGGCGACAAAATTGAACTCACTGAAAAAGGTTACAAAAACCAAAACTATAAGCGCTCTGTTGAAACTCCTCGTCTTCCTTCTCTTCCAGCTTGTTACAAAGTAGAAGGCAATGAAGACAAAAGAGTCGGTGAAATGATCGCTCTTCCTCTTCCTGAGGATGTTCCATTTGAATACAACGGCCAGCTCGTTGTTGAACACTATTGGAAGGTCAAATAGCTTCTACGAAGTTTTATTTTTTTCAATTACAGAAAGCCCGCGCAAGCGGGCTTTTTTTATGCCCAAAATCTCAATAAACTCCCTCTGAATACTCAACATTAACAGGCACATCTTTCCCAAAACCCCCATCATTATTAGCTTTCCAACAGTATAAGGCTCAAAAGGTCGATCCATAGGTCTATCCAACAGTTTTAACCTAAGGAAACCTATGAACAGCGGCAAACTGAATCATATCCTGAGCTTAAAGTTTAAACACTTTACTCACCTATTTATTTTGACTTCCCTTTTAACTTTTATCTCTTGTGTGCCGGATGATCCGTGCGAGTCCTCAAGTACAAGGTCACCCGCTTCGAGTGACAATCTTCAAGCAGATGCCTCATGTGACTCCCCTACTGATCCCGGAAATGGTGATGGTGGTGATAATTCTGAGCCTCTTCCTCCAGCTGATCCTGGGGAAACAAATCAAGAGGCGCTCAACGCTCCTTGGAAAAATACTAATACCGCCATTGTTATTGATGCTTATCAAGGAAACCCTATCAACTGGGACCAAATGGCGTCAGATGAAAGAGTCGTGGGGGTTATTCACCGCTCTAGTATTGGATTAAGAACTGACACGAAATACCTTGAGCGCAGAAGAATTGCTAAGGAAAGAGGCTACTTGTGGGGTGCCTATCACTTAGGCTATACGGGAAATGTTCGCGCACAAGTAGATCTCTTCTTAAAGCTTGTGGATGACGATCCTGACACTCTGATGATTCTCGACCTGGAAAATACCACCAATGGCACTTTTATGACCATCAAAGAAGCGGCTCAATTTATGGATATGGTCTATGAAAGAACAGGTCGTATCCCAGTTGTTTACGCCAATCATTCGACCACAAAAATGCTCAATCAACAAATGGCAAACAACCCTCTCTTTCAACAGTCAAAACTGTGGTACGCACGCTTTAAGTCTCATGTCACCGACTACCCTAGTGGCATCTGGCCAAATTACTTCTTATGGCAATTTTCAAGTGAGATAAATTGTAGTCGCACGGGAAGTTGCCTTTATAATGTGCCTGGAACAAAGTTTGATATGGACGTTAATGTTTATTACGGTTCTGAATCTGACCTAAGACTTAATTGGAATAATGATTAATTCCTATAAAAAGAAAGCCCGCAAAACGCGGGCTTTTTAATTTCTTATTTATCTTTTTCTTCGTGGCAGTCGTGAGTATGCCCATCGGTCTGATGATGAAGATGCCCATCATGCTTAAAGTCAGTATGATCTTTATGTTTTTCACTCTTATGACCACAAGCCTTAGCATGCTTATGCTTATGACCTTTATGATGATCATGATGATGTTTGGCATGATCATGTCCTTTGTGATCATAGTGAGGATCCTTCTTTTTATGACTATGACTACAAGAAACAAGTGCTAGTGCCACAATCAGAAAATAAGCTTTCATCAATTTTCCTTTGTTGAGTTTTCTTCTCTTAATATTAATCCAGAATTAATTCTTTGCCCTAATCGAAGGGCAAGACTTTCCGTCCAGCAACGCACCACACAACAAACCTTTAAAATATCTTTAACCGAAATTTTTAAACAAAGAGAAGTATTAAGAAACATACTTTGGGAGTCTGCTATGAAACGTTTTTTCAAATGCCTCATACTTGCGAGCTATGCCATTTTACCTTGCGCCTTTGCCCTAACTACATACGAATCCTTTGAGTCTGAAGAACATCCACATGCCAAAGTTTTATCCCCTGAAGAGGAAGTTCGCTACTTTGAAGAGGCCAGGAGAAAAGGTGACTGGTCCCTTTTGGACTTTCGTTTTGATCAAACCCATTGGCGCGAGTGCACTCATCTTGTCACAGGTAATTACACAGGTATTCGCTGTGCCAACAGAAGAGGTATGGCCGTGATCCTTAAAGATTTCATGGACAACTATATGGAATGTTGTGTGGATCAGGCCTTACAATCCAACAATATGGGAAGCCTCGATTCACTTCATATTATTCATGATGGAATTCTAGGTGATAGGCGCCACTCTCCTAGAAGTCTTCATGCAGAAAACCGTGCCATAGATATCCGCGCTTTTCGTGTCACATTGAATGATGGTTTAGTTAAGACACTTAACTTTAGAGATCGTGCCAATAGGGCTTTCTATAATGAATTTAGAAAGTGCTGGGGCAAGGTCATCAATACCCAAAATGGCTGCCCTGCTTACGGTGGTAATATTGCGCGAACGGGCAGTATTGGATGGGAGGATCGCAACCATCAAAATCACATGCACACCTCTGTTCCCTTCTGTGTTGCTGGCGACTACGGAAGCTATTACTATAGAAGATAACTTTTTTACGGATTATACTATGGCCTATCCTCTCCTAAAGAGATCACTTTTTTTCCTCAAAAGAATAAAGATGAAATTCAACTTCTCAAGCAAGGATTACTGGGAGTTAAGATACTCTACGGCGGGGAATTCAGGCCATGGATCTTATGGAAAATTCGCCGAAGACAAATCCAACTACATCAACAAACTGATTAAAGATTATGATCTCAAAAGTTGTATTGAGTATGGTTGTGGGGATGGAAATAATCTCAAATACTACAATTTTGAAAAATACTTAGGTCTCGATGTCGCAGAAACAAGTATTCAGCTGTGCATTGCACAGTATAAAAATGACCCAAGTAAGTCCTTTGCTTTTTATAAAGACGGACTCTTTCATAATGTGGGGAATTTTTTTACTGCAGATGTCACCCTGTCTTCAGAGGTACTTTTTCATTTGGTAGAAGAAGAAGTCTTTAAAACATATCTAAGAAACCTCTTTCAAAGCGCAAAAAAAGGTGTGATCATCATCTCCACCGATCACAATGATAATCATGACTCTCCTATGCATATTGTTCACCGCAATTTTTCTGATTTTGTGACAGAGGAATTTCCTGAGTGGAAGAGAGTTTCTTTGGATCCAAATGACGAGTACGTAGACTATTTTCACTACTACACCCTAGCTTAACTATGAAAAAAAACCTACTTTTTATCTTTTCCCTATTGTACCTGTCCCCTCTTCTTAGCCCTGTTTACGCGAAGAAAGTTTTAATGGTTGTCACTAATCATGAAAAGCTAGGCACGACAGGAAAAAAGACAGGTTACTTTTTTTCAGAACTCACTCACCCCTATTTTAAGTTTAAAGAAGCAAATATTGAGGTGGACTTTGCCAGTCCTCTTGGTGGTATCGCCCCCATGGACCCCAAGAGTTTGAAACTCGATGATCCCTATAACAAAAGGTTTTATAAAAATAAGAACCTTATGAATAAACTTCAAAACACGCTTTCTTTAAAAGAAGTAAATCCGAAGGACTACGAAGCTATTATCTTTACGGGAGGTCATGGCACGATGTGGGACTTTCCAGCGTCAAAAGACCTAAAAAAGGTAACGGAACATATCTACAATGAGGGTGGTGTCGTTGCGGCCGTATGCCATGGGCCTGCAGCCCTAGTGAACTTAAAGAGAAAAGATGGAGCATTCTTAATTTCAGGTGTTAACGTCACAGCTTTCTCCAATACAGAAGAAGACCTAGTCGAGCTCACAGACCAGATGCCTTTTCTTTTAGAGAGTGAATTAAAAAGGAAAGGTGCTCTTTTTTCCAAAGCAGAACCATGGAAAGAGAAAGTCGTCGTTGATAAGAGGATTGTGACAGGTCAAAACCCTGCTTCGGCAAGTAAGCTCGGTGAAGAAGTAATAAAGCTTATCCAAAAAAAATAAACTTTACTCGTAATCCTCATTAAGACTATTTAGGAAGCGCTCAAGGTAGCGAAGCCCATGACCATTAAGTCTAATCTCTTTAAGATGAGGGTCAGGATTTCGTAAAAGGCCTTGTTGAGCTTGAACCCCTACTTTCATATAGTGAGCAAGTACCCCAAAAAGATCGGCCATTTGTCCATGGCTAAAATAAGGATTAGAGTGGCCTAAATCTCTTAATGAAGGTGTTTTCATGCGACCAATCATCATCTCAAGGGGACAAGGCTTGCCTTGGCAAAATTCTTCATTAAGGTATTGAGTGACTTTTTTATTTCTTCCAAAAAAGTTCCACACACCTAAATCAAATTTTTGTGGGTCGTCCTTATCGACGGCTTCATTATGAAAGAGAGGTCCTCTAAACTCCTCCTTAGGAATATACTTTTGAAGAAAGGCCCCAAAACCATGAAATTCATCATAAACCGCTTGAGTCGTACCAATATTATGAAATGACTGATCCGAATATGTCGGTGCCTGATGACATTGAAAACATGCTCCTTTATTTCCAGGATGGTTGGGAAGATCAAAGAAGATTTTAGCTCCTTGAAATTCCCTGTGACCAAAACCAAAGCTCTTGCCATGGCTTGGAAAATCTCTTTCTTGAATAAATTGTGGCTGTTTTAGGCCAGAGAGGAACTCTCTCAATCTTTGAGTGTAGTTTTTAGGAGTTTCCCCATTATTGGGGATGGTACTAAAACCATTTTTAAGAAGGAATTGGTCAAAGGGAGAGCCGGTATACTCTCCTTTATCATTGGTTTGAAAATCTAAATCATTTAAGTAGGTGCTCACTGCTGTGATAACGGCATTGAGGACCTCTTGGTCACTCGCCTTTTTAAGATCAATTCTTTCGGATAAAAAGGCTTTGGTATAGGATCCGCCAAAATCTGGACCTAAGTGGCCACTTCCATCATCTTCTCTCAAAACTTTTATAATATTCTTAAGAGCTAAATCCTTTTCATGAAAGAGCCAGCCCATATTTCTGCCGGTAAAATTTCCTAAGACGGTCTCAGAATGATCAAAGAACTCTCCGTCCCAATGAGAAATTCGATTCCTCAAAAAGGGAGACCCAATTCCCACCAGCATCGGAGTATTTCTTTGGGCGTGAGTTAAGGAATCATTGCGACCTGGAATCGTAACCCTAGGAGAATAATCAGCATAAGTTCGCATTCCTAGGCCAAGAGAGTCATCAATCGCCTGATCAACCATATGGCAACTGGCACAACTTGTGGTTTGTCCCGCAAAAGGTGATGGCCTGGGTCCCAAGGGGGTCATGATAACATCAAGGTGAGGCTCACCCTGCTTAAGTTTGGCATTTACCCTTCCCTGTGATTCCTTCCAAAAGAAGCGAGAAAAACGGCCATCATTAAAAAGCCTTTCTCCTAAAGAAATCAGGCCATCACTGGCAAAACATGGGGAACTAAAAAAGGGACAAAAAATCGTGGCTAAGATGAGAGCAATGCTCAAAAAGCTCTTTCTTCCAAGACAGAGAATCATGATTCTTCCTTAATAAAAACTGAAGGTAAATCACTATTTCACTTAGTGTTTGACTAGTCAAACATGAGATTCATCATGACTTAGGTGAAGATTATGCACCTGGTAATAAGAATTTGATTACAAGCGCTCCATAGCGCGAGTGAAGATTCCAGAAATAAGCTGAATGAACTTATCTTCTGAATTATTGCCCGTTTTTATTTCCGTCACCATGGCCATTTCATTGATAGCATTTTCTACAAGCCTCGCTCTTTCACTCTTTGCGCTTTCAACGAGATCAAGAGCACACAATTCATTAGATAGATTTTGAAAAATCCTTTTCATGGATTCAAACCTTTCTCCCACATTAGGGGAAAACTCTCCTGCTTCCATGCCTGAACTTATTTGTTCAGCAACAGCGTTATAGAAAGAGCTTTCCTCTGTGGAGCTTCGAATATCACAGCTGGTAGGTTTTTGAGCGAGTGTAGAGAAGGACAATAAAAGTGATAAAAAGAATATTTTCACGGCTCTCTCCATAAGTTGGGTTTGGACTGAGCAAGATACTCTCAACTGGAACCGGAAGGAAGAAAAGTGTAAAAATTCCAGTCCTTTCCCCTTCTTTTTCACATCTGTGGCAGACTGCGCCTCCCAATCATCAGGAGAATGAGAAATGAAAACGACCCTTCTATGCTTACTCATACTTGTTGCATTTAACACCCAGGCTCAATGTGAAAAAGAGCTTCGCGAAGCCAAAGAAAACAATATCACCACTCTTATTATCACCTTTGATGGACTAGCTACTGCCGAGATGAAAATGCGCCTGCTTCAAAGGACTTTTGTTAAAGCCGCCAAAGAAGCCTGTGGAAGTGATCGAATTATTGGGGCGGACTTTTATTATTCAAAATCAGGAGCAAAAGAAGCCTTTGCTTGTGCTCAATCCTTTAAAAAGGAATTCGGAAGTAAGGCTAATATAAACGTTGTTGGGCACAGTTTTGGTGCTGGTAAAGGTGTTTTTAACTTCTTAGAGCATACAGTAAAGGCATCTCTCAGAGTCGATAATGCTGTCACCTTTGACCCAAGAGGATATAGTTACCGCTACAAAAATCCCGGGCCATCCGTTGTTAATCAATTCATCAATATCTATCAAAAAGTCCCTTTGGCAGGCATGCTCGTTTCTGGTGCAGACAAAGAATTTAATGTAACAGGTAAAGCAAGTCACATCAGACTTCCTCGTAAATTTTCCAAATTAGCCTTAAAAAACACTCTAGGCTCTTTGAATTGTCTGTAAAAAAACAAGGGAAAAAAAGAAGGGTCTTGGAATCCGTCCAAGACCCCCCACAACAACAGGAACACTTCATTACAACAGGAGTAGTTAGAAAAACTACTTTCCACTTGTGATGAGTAGAAATTGATTTATAGAAATTGGCTCAGCTTGTGACAAGAGCGAGAAAAAGACACTGTAATTTTTACTAATTACCTAGATTTTCGAAGAAAGGTTGAGGAGATATGCTCAAAGGCATGAGAAGCCAACTCCTCAATCAATAATGGTTTTTGGGCCATTTCCTGCAAATTTTCCATTTGTTTTTGAACCTCTATTTTACTTTCTCCACGCGGGCATACATAGAGTCCGTGAAGAAGAGAAAGAAGTTCTTCGGCCCGATACCACTCGTGAAGAGAAAGAAAAGTATCCTCCCCCATCAGAAGCCAAACTTTTTTATTTGGCCAATTCTCACAAAAATACCTCATCCAGCTCACGGTTGGGTTGCGCTTTTTAAGGGATAAAAATCCCAGATAAAGAGAGAGCTCGCGCCTTGGATTTTTTTCTTTGATGTTATTTAAATCGTGCCAAATTCCTCTTACTTCACTCCATAAATTATTCTTTCGAATATCTTTCCATGGATTATGATCAGGCATAACAATGAGAGGAAGATGAGCAGGGGCATTTCGAACACATGCTCCATGACCTTCATGCCAAGGTGAAAAGCTTCCTGGATAAAAAATGATTTCCTCATGATCGAGAGGTAAAGAAAAGGGGTAGCACTTCTCACCCGCCTCTAAATCTAGGGTCCAGCGATCCATCACCATACCCACTAAGTCCTCAAATTCTTGCTCAGAGAGTTCAGAATCTGGACTGAGAGGTCCATCTTTCGTCAATATATGGCCATCTTTAAAATTCACTAATTACTATCCTTTTCTCCAGTTTATCAGGAAGAAACAACATAGGCGATGTGTCTTGCTTCAAAAATCTGGTAAGCTAGAGCTATGAAATTCGAACTAGAATTAGAAGACTGGCATCTCCTTATTGAGATCCAAAAAACGCCCCATTATCGACCGGATAGTAAATTCACCCATATCTCACAAGGTGAAAATAAGGACTGGCTCGAAGGCCGTGTCTCCTTTCACTGTTTAATCATTACCTCCAAACCTCTCAGTGCTGAGCACCCTCATCAAGAACCCCTCATCCATTACTCATGTGGTGTCCTCCTTCCCGAAGAGGAATCAGAAATCATTGAAGATTTAGAAATTATCATGGAAGAAGAAGGCCTTATTGACCATATTCTTCACCATTGGCAACTTATTGAAAGTACAGAAGGTCCCGAGTGGAAATAGGCCGTCTAAAGCTTTACCACCCCTGATTTTTTTTCAAAATAACCACTGAACATCCTCAAAAAGCGTAAAATGCCCCCATGTTCAGGAAAAAATACGTAAATTTATGTCTTCTTCTTATTCTTATATCCACTTCCTTGGGAGCTGTTTCCTTTGAAGGTGTAGAGGGCCATGTCATTTCTCTCCAAGAATGGAGCCAAGACCTAAAAGACAACAAAATTGACTCTCTTCTCCTCTCTGATCTGCAAAAAAGTGAGTTTTATGCAGGCTCTCTTGCAGACCTCTATCAACAAGAGTCCATTCAACCTTATACCTTAAATCTTCTGCCTCTGTTTTTTGATGTTGTAATTACTCTTAATACAAAAATTCAATCCCTAGGTCCAACCCTAGATAATGCCAAATTAAAGGCACTTAGTCTGGTCTCTCTAAAAAAAATCAATGACCTCTTTTTTCACCCAACCAAAACACGCCGATTAGTTACTGATCAATTTAAGGCTAACCCACATTTGGAGAAAAATTGGAACAATCTTTGGCAAAGCGCCTTTCATCCTAAACGACTAAAAAAGCTAAGAGTATCCCTCAAGGAATATGGTGAATCTCAACACCCTGAGCTTGAAAAGGCATGGGAAAATTCTGTTGCAAAAAAACTCTCACAAGAAAATAATGGTCTTGAAAGGTTAGCTGATAAAGAACTCGGTCTTAGAAAAATAAATGACTCCTTTAGTTCTTTTCTCAGCAGCATCACCAACGGTGCTTCTTCTGCTTTTGGTACCGTTGCCGGAAATATTGCTTGGCGTGAAGGCTATCTCAAAAATAACAAAGCACTTTTAGAAAAACTAGGATCGACATTAAAACCTTTTGACCTTCTCATGGAAAAGAAGGCTTATAAGTTTACAGACCTCACTATCCCCGGTCACTGGGGCCATGTGGGTGTTTACCTTGGAAATGAAGCTCAACTCAAAGAACTCGGTCTTTGGAATCATCCCAGTATCATCCCTTTTAAAGAACAAATCCTTGCGGGAAAAAATATCTTTCAAGTTCGGCGTTGGGGTCTTGTCTTTGACAGCCTTACTGACTTTGTAAACCTTGATGAAATGGCCGTGCTTAGAGTTAAAGGATTTACCAATAAAGGAGCCGACTCTTTATCGCAAACCCTATCTTTCCTAGCGGAACAAATTGGCAAAGAGTATGATTTTAGTTTTGATGCTATGACAGGTGAAACCATTACCTGCACTGAGATCATCGCCTTTTCTTACGGTGAAATTGCATGGCCAATGGAAGAACTTCTTGGTCGCTTAACGATCTCGCCTAATGATCTCGCTAAACTTGCTTTTTATACTGATTCCCCCCTTGAATCCATACTCTATGTCACGGGAAGTCCCAAAGGACTTCATGTAAAAAGTGTGGAAGATTTTGGAAAAACATTAAATTTTGTAAGAAAAGACAGCGTCTTTAAAGAGCATAATCTTGCTTGTAAAAGAGAACACTATCGTCATCGACGCAATGGCCTGCGCTTTCGTTATTCTTGTGAAGATCAATTCAAAGAAAAGGTCTATACTAAGACGGGTCGATAAAGGGAGGAGACACGTTTATGGCTCTCCTCAGCGAGAATGCCGTAATCAGCTTCTTCTCCAATCTGAAGATCTTTGCCTACACATAAATCAACCTCGATTTTCTTTAGCTTAAGAAAGCCCCAAAGGTGATCTGCAAAAGTCATGTCTCCATACCAAAAAACAATATCTCTGTTTTCTAGGTTTACTTCTTTGCCATCAAGGTAGCGATAATTGATAGTAATAGGCTTTATAGAAATTTTAGAATCAATAGCGGCCTTAAAAAGTGGTCTTCTAAAGCGAATTACTTCTGCTCCATTAGTTGAAGTCGCTTCAGGAAAGATGACGACATCCAAACCTGTTTTTAAGGCGTCTGTCACTTCTTGGATCTCAGTGCCGAGATTTCTTTTATTTCTCCTCTCAACAAAGACACAACCTCCTAATTTGCAAATATGCCCGAGAAAGGGAGTGTCTCTAATTTCCACGGAAGTGACAAAACAAGCCGGGTAATAGGCACAAATAACAAGAACATCGGTATAGGACAAATGATTGGAAACGATGAGGTTATTGATGCGTCTTTGCTCTTCTTGCTCATTTTCACCCACTCTTTTCACTCGAATACCCATGAACCAGCAAGCAAAACGGGCGTAGGCACCGAGAATACCACAAATGATTTTACGGGCTCCCATAGGATTCATTTTAAAGTATGGATAAAAAGGAAACGCCGTCAAAAAATAAGCATTAACGGCGATAATAAAGGTAACAGTTTTAAAGAATGCACGAGCATTCGCCACTAGGAAATTCATCGTCACTTAAAATAGCGTCTTTTATATCCTGAGGTCAAATGATCCATGTCCAAAATTGTTAAAAAGTCGATGCACTTAAAATCAAGATCAAGGGCTGGCTCACCAAAGACTTTGGAACCTGCGGTGAAGTAGCTTCTTAAAAGAGGCGGTATCAACCCCTTAATCTCACTATCATCCATTTGAGCCTGCTCAACATTTTTAAGATCCATATTAAACTTACCAATAGGCACGATCCCAAAGCGATCATCAAGCTGTTCTTTCTCTTCAAGGTAGTTCATAACCGATTTCGCTTGAGAGGCTTCCGTGATTTTTAAAGACGAACAACCAAAGAGATAGCGTGATCCCGTTAATCGTATGTATTCAGCAATCCCCCTCCAAAGGAGATCGATAACATTGCCATTGCGATGAGCATGATGAATACAAGCCCTTCCTAGTTCAAGTTTTGGTCCCGGTGTATTGAGAAATTGATCGAGATTAAATTCAGACTGAGAGTAAAACTGATCACTATAATGACTAGAGATAACTCGATATGTTCCTACAATTCGATCATCTTCTTTTGACCTAATAATAATATGATCACAAACACTATCAAATTCATCGAGATCAAAGCCATCACTATCCTCTTTAGCGGCACCAGTTTCTTCAAGGAAGATTTGGTGGCGAAGTTCAAAAACCTCGAGGAGGTCTTTCATCGTCGCAGCCGTTTCTAGACGATAACTACCTGTCTCAATATCGATATCATAAGTAGGTGTGTAAGCAATAAATCGTGGTGAAAATTTAATGTCCCATCCGCGCGGCATACGAAAAATGTTCCTAAAGGGGTTGGCGAAAGTTTCTAATCTTGTTGCCATGTCTCTGCTCCTTGAAAAATCTGATTCCTTGATTTTTACTCGTGTGTTGTGAGTCCTTCATAAGAGGCATCCTCATGGTTATTGTAAGCCCTCATTCTACACCTGACAGTACAAGAGCGAGTAGGATTATATTAAGATTCTGTTAGCTCGCAGCGTCCATCCGTTAATTTTTCACTATTTAGCTAGGTTTTCATCAAGATTGTATGGATGGGTTCCCATGAATCCTTTTATGACCTTTAATGAATCTATGACCACTGAAACCCTCTTTCATCAAGGTGATTATTTCTTTGATAGCCTCCTCAAAGAGTGCAAAAGGGCCCGTCACGAAATTCTTATTGAAGCCTATATTTTTGAAACGGATGATCTTGGAAAACGCCTCCTCAAAGTTTTGCGTAAAAAAGCACAAGAAGGTATTAAGGTTAAAATTCTCATTGATGGCATTGGCTCTTTTTCCTTTTGCCCGCTTCTCTTTAAAAAACTCTGTAATGAAAATTTTGAAATTAGAGTATTCAACCCCCTTCCCTTTCAATGTGGCGCCAATAGTGAACCCTATACACAAAACTTTGCTCTTCAATTCTTAAGAGGACTCTTCTTCATCAACAAAAGAAATCATAGGAAAACTTATATCATCGATAAAAGAATCGCCTATGTCGGCTCTATCAATATCACAAGCCTTCATAGCTTTCGTTTTTCAGGAGAGCGTTCTTGGCGTGATACGGGTATAAAATTAAAAGACGAGCGAGTCGGCCTATTAAGAGATGCTTTTTATTATGCCTGGAAAAGGCATCTTTCCCATACTAATGCCATAGAATCTTTTCCCAATGCTATTAGGAGTATCCGGTCTGGTCTACGCCTCAATGATGGTCCTTTCGCCCGAGCTCTTCAAAACCACGATTTAATTAAAAGAATTGAAAAGGCAAAAAATAGAATTTGGATCACCAATCCCTACTTCGTTCCCACGCCTAGACTTATTACCGCCCTAAAAGGAGCAGCTCTAAGAGGAGTCAATATTTCTATTATTATTCCAAGAAAGAGTGATATGAAGCTTTTTCCCCTGATCAATTCTCTTGCTTCTCGCAAATTAGCTAAGTGGGGAATCAATATTTTTGAATACCTTCCTCGTATTTTACACGCGAAAATCATGGTGATTGACCAATGGTGTATTGTGGGGAGCAGTAATATGAATAGCCGCTCGCTCAAGCATGACTATGAGGTCGATGTTGTTTTAAGAGACCAGAGAAATAAAGACTCTTTAACAAAGCAATTTCTTTTTGACCTAGCAGAAAGCACAGAGTTAAAAAGTCAGGATATTCAAAAGCGCTATGGTTCGAGTTATTTGGCGAGCCTATTCTTTGGACTAATAAAATACTGGCTTTAACAAAGCCTTTTAGTCAGAATTGATCCCCCTTCTTTTCCCTGCTTCCAACTTGTCTCCTCACCCGTTAAAATAAAAGGCAAGAACCTGAAATCACTAGGAAGTAAGCATTTGAAGGACCTTCACGAACTTAAACTCATAAGAGAACTAACCCATTTCAATGATGACCTCATTGAAACCTATGAACTCGATAGAGTTTATACAGAAGGGAGCTCATATCCTATCCTCGCCTTCTCTATCGGAACCAAAGACAAGAGCAAACCGGCCCTTGGCCTTTTTGGCGGGGTCCATGGTCTCGAAAGAGTGGGAAGCCATGTGGTGATTACCTATTTAACTTCACTTTTCAAGCAACTCTCATGGGACGAAGAATTGAGAGAAAGGCTTCAAGATTGCCGTATTGTTTCTATCCCCCTTATTAATCCAGGGGGGATGGCCAAACATATGCGCTCCAATCCCAATGGCGTGGACCTGATGAGAAATGCCCCTATTGATTGTGAAGAAAAATCCCCTACTTTTCTTGTCAGTGGCCATCGTTATTCCCCTAAACTTCCCTGGTATCGAGGAGAAGAGGGAAAGCCGATGGAGATAGAATCCCAGGCATTAGTAGATTTTTGTCGCGATCAACTCTTTGATTGTCCCGCGGCCATTACAGTAGACTTTCACTCTGGTTTTGGTATGAAAGATCGGTTGTGGTTTCCCTATGCCAAGACAAGTGAGCCCTTTCCCAAAATAAAACAAGTACAAAACCTCAAAGATATCCTCGATGAAACACATCCCCATCACATCTATAAAATAGAACCTCAGTTTGATAGCTACACTATTAGTGGCGACCTTTGGGACTACATTTTTGATCTCCATAGTGAGAAAAACCAAAAAAGTGGAAATATAATCCTTCCTTGGACTTTAGAGATGGGTTCATGGATCTGGGTTAAGAAAAACCCCCTACAAATTTTTACGGCCGGTGGTTTTTTTAACCCCATTAAGTCCCACCGTTATGACCGAACGATGAGAAGGCATATGCTCCTTATTGATTTTCTTTTTAGGGCCGCGAGGAATTACTCAGCATGGATATAAGACCACAAAATCTTTTACTCCTTCGAGGACTTGCAAGAGAAGAGCGCCACTGGGGACCTTTCCCCAAAATGCTTGAACAAAGAATAAAGGGGATCAAAACCCATTTTTTAGAACTTCCTGGAGTTGGAAAAAAAGTCAATCATGATGCCTACACGAGCATATCTGACTACACCAATGAGTTGCGTGAAGAATGGATTTATCTAAAGGAAGATTTCTCAGGTCCCTGGGCCATTGTCGCTATTTCCATGGGTGGAATGATCGCTATGGATTGGGCCAATCGCTTTCCGGAAGATATGAAAGCTTTAGTCCTGATTAATTCCTCTGCCGGCAATTTATCTCCTCCACACCATCGTTTCAGCCCTAGTGCCATGAAAATGCTACTTAAACTTTTCTTTCGAGAAGATTATGAGGAGAGAGAGGAAGCGATTTTAAAGCTCACAACTAATCTCTTAAAGGTTGATAAAGAAATCATCGCTGAATATGCCAGCTACTCAAGTGAGAGTCCGCTTAAACGGGCAAGTTTTCTCAAACAAATGTATGCCGCTTCTCGTTTCGAAGTCCCTCAATCATTGAAGGCTCCCCTTCTCTTACTAGCTGCAAAAAAAGATAGACTTGCAAGCTTTAAATGTTCTAAGGCCATTGGAAAACGATTGAATACCAAGTTATATCTTCACAAAGAAGCCGGTCATGACCTGCCTCTAGATGATGCCCCATGGGTCATTGACCATATTCAGAATTTTCTTGATGGACAATTTAAAAATTCAAACTAAAGGTCACTGGACCATCATTGATCAGCTCAACATCCATCTTGGCGCCAAAAACTCCCCTCTTAACGGGAACAAGCTCCTCTAGAAGATCACAAAAGCGATTAAACATTAGCTGCGCCTTTTCTGGTGTCATCGACTGATCGAAACTTGGCCTATTTCCTTTGTGGCCATTCCAGCTGAGGGTAAATTGAGATACACAAAGAAATTCTCCTTCAACTTGAAGAAGACTTTGATTCATTTTGCCTGTTTCTGGCTCTTCAAATATTCGTAAATTCTTCAACTTTTCAGCGACCCTTAATAAGTCCACTCCCTCATCGTTTTTTTCCATGCAAACAAAAAGAAGGGCCCCGCTTCCAATAGAGGAAACCTCTTGCTCTTCGACAAAGACGGCTGCTTTTTTCACACGCTGGATGACAATTTTCATTAAGAAGCTTTTTTATTGCCGTAGAGATCGGGCTTTTTGTCTCCAAAGCGATCATCGGCATATTCTTTTTGGACTTTCTTAAACTCTTTTTCTTTCTCGTCAATAAGAGCTTTGATCATGATGACTTTTTGGGTCATATCTTCTTTGGCAAAGGAACGAATCTCTTTATAAAGCCCTGAGAGCTCCTCTTCAAGGGCATCTCTTCCTTTGATGATTTCAATATCATTTTTAAGTTCATTCATGATCGCTACATTTGTCTTTTTCTCTTCATCAAGCTCTAGAATTTCTTTTCGAATCTGCTGAATCTTAGTCTCAAGTTCTTTAATTTGATCTAATAACTTACTTTTATCAACTCCAATTCTATCAGTAACGAGAACAATACTATCGATTGTTGCCTCCAAACTAATAATACTATCATGCTTCTTAGCCTTTAAATAAGTATTAAACTCATCAAGCTCTTTAGCCTTTGCTTCAGCTAATGCCTTTTTCTTTTCTCTCCGAGCCCCTTCCTTTTTAATTTCATCTAGTTGTTGATGAAGTCCTTCTATTTCATCTTTCTGTTGCCTTAAGTTCTTAAGAGAGGACTTCTTCTTTTCCTTACCTTCTTGCTCAATGGGTTGCTCATAGTTGTGAAGGATCACATCCTGGGTTTTGCTGGCCCCGATCTTAAATGTATCCGTTATGCTTGGTAGATCCAAAAGCGCTTGATTAGGCTCAGTCGAGGAAAAATAATAAACCTTATCTCCAAATTGGACGGAGTCTTTTGGTTTTAACTTCATTTGAATTTCAGATTTAATCTCACTTCCGTTAATGAAGGTTGAATTGAAACTATCAAGATCGACAACATAGAATTTGCCATCTTTATAATGAATTTCAGCATGCTCTAAAGATACCGATTGATCACGGATAAAGAAATCATTGCTCCTTGCCCGGCCAACAGTCCAGCGTTCCTTAGCGGTTAAATCAACCTTCTCTTCAGTATCAGGATCATATAAATACCAAATCATCTCTTGCATTTTGCTCCTTTAAGCAATTACTACATGAACCTATCGGTTAGTTAACTATTGAATTTTAGTGATATTTAAACTATTCCCCTCAAGCATCATGATGGTCTAGGCACTTGAAAAAACAAGAGTTAATCAAAAGAATAGCGGAATTCACCGGAGTAGATCATTCGGGTATAAGAAAAGTTCGCCTCGTCCTTAGAGACATTTCGACGATAGGAGGCACCTAGCGCCAACCTGGTATTTTCAGTTAGCCTCTTTTGCAGTCGAGTCTCAAAGCTGAGGAGCCTTTCTACTCCTCGTGTTGAAGACTGCTCCATAGTATCCAAAAATAAAACACTTCCCGATAAATTGATATCCATTCCCAGTAAAGTTCTCGGCATCAAATAATCTGTACGTAATAGAAGTGAGTTGGTAGCAAAGAACTCGTTTTGGGGACGATAAAGGTCTGCAATCGCTAGAGCTAAAATAATGTGGCCATTTTCTCTTATAAAAAGTTGATCCAAGTAAAGAGTCGTCGTTGGACCAGATAAATCATCAATAAAACTATCCAAGTTTCTTAATCTAAATTTGAAAGTGGTATCTCCCTCATTAAAGAACTTACGCCTGAAGCCTAAAGAGTACATAGTAGAGCGACCAAAAAACTTTCGCTCCTCTATCCCTTGGGAGTCCCTTGCTGTATAGTTATAGTCAAACTCGTAGAGTAGCTCTGCCCTTTTCCTGTTCCACGTAAAATTATAAGAACCACGAATGGCAGGAGCTATAGAATAACTATCATTTTGAAATACATTACTATTTTCTCGGTTAAAATAATGAGCATAAGTCATTCTTATTTCTGGGGTTAGAACGAAATGTCTGCCACCAAGATAACGTTTCGAATAGAAAAATTCTGAATTGGAAACTATTGATGAATTGTCAGTTACCGTATTTGCCACAGCAGGATTGTCTGAAGCCAGTGCGACATTGTCATCGGATTGAAATTCTTGTGTGAAAAAGAGATTAGTCCCCTGACGTGACAGTAAGCGCCCATTCTCCAAAAGGAGAGGATGCATATTATGTTTGAGAAGAATCTCATCATATTTTACTTGCAACTCTTTTGCGGTATCACTACTGGGATCAAGTTTAATTCCTCGCTTAATAAGAGGTACGATATAATCTGCAATATAATTTTCAGCATAAAATTTATTTTTTGTATTTTCGTAGACGAGACTTGCTAGTTTCAAGTAAGCCACTTGTTTTATCCCTTTCTCAGATTCAGCATCTTTTATAATTTTGATGTAATTAACCTTAACGGCTTTATGGTCCTCTAAAAGTTCGCTAATATGGGCAATATAATAAAGTGAGTAGGGCTTCTTAAAGCCTTTTTTAAACGAGATTTGAAAAGCACGTAAAGCTCCACTGAGTTCGTTCAAAGCATAGAGAGACTGTCCATATTCAAAGAAGAGGTCATCACTTGTTTTCCCTAAAAGAATGGCTTTCTTAAAATTAGGAATAGCAAGCTCATGCTGTTGCAAATATTTATAGGTTAAGGCTAAAAGATAGTGGCGGGTCCCTTCGAACGATTTATTGTAGGGAATTTTTCCCAAGGAGATCTGGGCTTCCTGATAGGAGCCTTCTTTGTAATGTTTATAAAATTCGCTTAGATCCTCCTTAGCCTGTAAGGAAATTGAAATCAAAGATGTCAGGTAAATCATTGAAACGAGTGATAAAACTTTCTGCACAAAAAACCATCCATAGTATAAAGCACGGTAGAGTCATTGTAGCATAAAAGTCAGCTTGAGCGACCGAGTGGTCTTATTGGGTTCTTCTTAAGCGCAGTCTAATTGTTGGCTTATCTGTTCTCAGTCTTGGCGGAGGAGGATTATTGTAATCAAGCAAGGTATCTTGCTGAAGATCATTCACCAAGGTGCCCGATGAATTGGAGTCAAAGTTTGTTTCTTGCATAGTTGTCTCTTGATTAACATCCAAAGACTCATTAATCGGTGGTGGTGGCGCAAGGGGCTCATTTATGCTTGCAGGAAATCTTCCATCCGCCGTAGCTTCTTGAAAATCCCCGTTGTCCGTCAAAACAAAACCATCTGGTGGAATATAGTCACCTGTATCGGGGTCAACTGTTCCCACTTCCGGTGGTGGTATATAAACCTCTGCATTTGAATCGTAGGCACTCCCTTCAACAGGAGGAATATAGAGCCCTGTTTTCTGATCTACATAACCCCCGGCAGGCGGTGCAAAAGCTCCAGAGGCTTGATCTTTAAAGCCCTCAGGAGGTGGTGTTGATCTATCACCAACATTGCTCACAGAAGTTGGTTGGACACCAACCGTTTTTTCTAAGTTTTCTTGATTCACTTGAGCGACCTTTTTTGGGTCTAATCCTTTTGGCACCATTGAGCGAACAACTTTCTTTAACTTCTTTTTTTTCTTGGATGAATGATTTGAACTAGTCTCATTGCCTCTTAAAGATTCTAGTTGGGCAGGAGAAATTTTTACGGGTATGGAGACTCTCTTATTATTAGGATTGGCGCCAGAGTATTGACCCCTTCTAACGATTACAGCATCTCTTTGATTCAAAAAATTTTCTAATGCTCGTTGCTCATTTCCTACTCCTCTCAAATTACCATTGAGCTTTGCCATAGCAACGGCTCCCTCAAAGGTAACCAAGGAAGTCACAGTGTTCTTTGGGTTGTAAATAACCTGAAAGTCCGTTCCTCTTACACCCATTGCTGCCGTTTTGGTTTTGATAAAGAGCTTTGAGCTCTCAGGGTTAATTTCCATGTAGTTCTTGGTAACCTTGGCCCTTACCTTACCTTTAATGAGGTTTATGATGCCCGCTTCTCTCTTGGGAAAGGCCTTAATTTTCACTTCAGAGTTTGGAGAAATATTAAGCTGGGACTTATCGACGAAAAGGAGTTTCGCAAAGCTCTTATTTTCGCACTTAACGATCTCTCCTTCTTTTACCCAATCTCCCTTGCGTAACTTTCTTCCACTATCATCTTGAACACCAAAGGCATTTACCGTACCTCTTAGAATAATAACTTTGGCGACTCCTTGAGCTGCAAAGTTGGAAAATGAAAAAAGTGTTGCCAGAATCAGGCAGAAAGCTTTCATATTGAACCTATCGTCAAAATGTGAGCAAAACTTTCTCCTATCCTAGCTATTAAGGACAATCATCCAAAATTCACAATAGTTTCAATAGGTTAAAGAAACTCTCTCATGCAACCTTGACCAGTAACCAAGGCATATCAGCGATAATACTTAAGTTTATGGTTTTCTGGTATCAAGATAAAAAAAGCAAAATACAAAATAAAGCTCAATCCTCCCGAAAATAAGAAACTCGCCACAAAGAGCATCCTAATCAGAGCGACTTCATGGCCATAATTAGCACCAATTCTTGAGCATACTCCTAGAACTTTAGCTTTTTCATACTCTGTCACCTGACTCTCTCTTGGCAATAAAACAGTTAAAAAGAAATAAAAGAGAAGGCCACTTCCAAAGAAAAGAACTGAGATTAGCCATAAGAGGCGAACTATACCTTCATCCATATTGAGTTGCTTAGCAACTCCAGCACAAACGCCACAGAAGATCCCGTCATCAGAACGGACAAAGCGTGGCTTATTCTTTAACACATAATTCATAACATAAACTCCGACAAAGCACGTAAAAGTATATATGATTATATAATAATACATAGGATAATGTTTTGAAACATATAAATACATGTTAATATCTATTAAATTGCAAATCACTCTATTTTCAATTATTTATAAAAATACATGGAGTAAAAAAGTGAGCAAGAACTTAAAGAGAGTGAGCCTAATGATTCGAGAGGATCAGCACCAACTGCTTAATGACAAGGGCTACAACGCAAGTGGTCTTTTTCGAGACCTTCTCGATGACTACCTATCTGAGCATAAAGTCACTATAAGTGTCTCCAAGGAGACAAAAGAAATCTACGACATGATCATCAGTAATACGGCCAGTACAGACGAAGACTTGGAGAAGTATTTAAGAAAGAGTTTGAAAGACTTGCTTCAAGAAAAGATTGATTACATGATGGGAATTCATAAAACTCTTTAATAAAAGGCAAAGGCAAAGATGAAAAAGGTTTTAGTGGTGGATGATGACCCGAGTGTCGGAGAAGTCATCACGGAATATTTAAAAGACTTCAAAGAAGTGGAATCAGAATTTACTCCTTTCAGTCAAAACGCAGTTAAATTATTAAAAGAAAAAGAATTCGACCTGGTCATCACTGATCTTATCATGCCGGAAATTAATGGGATTGAACTCATTGAATATATTTATAAAAATCACCCGAATGTAAAAGTCCTAGCCTGTTCAGGCGGGGGAGACTCAGGTGCACTTGTGGCCGGTATCGCTTTAGATCAGGCTCTTACAGAGGGAGCAGATAATGCTCTTATGAAGCCCTTTACGCGAGATGAACTTATCACCAAAGTGAGAGATCTTTTAAAAAGCTAATCTTACTCCAAGGGCAAGCCCTAACGTTCCATTAGTAAAACCCTTATTTACCAAAAGAAAAGTATTTAAAGCTGTTAAATTGGCTTGAATGCCAATAAAACCCCTAAAGGCAAAAGTATCTGGACTTTCTTCAGTTCCAAGATCCAACTGAGCATCACCCGTCCCTCCTCCCGTAACAGAGACATCCCCAGTAAGCGTAGCAATACTCTTCGCCTTACCAAAAGAAAGATCTGCTCCAAGACCGGCAAAAGTTGAAAAGACATAAAAGAGACGGGCATTTGTACTCAGTTCAAAAGGGATAGTATAAGTTGTGACATCGGCACCAACTGTTGCCTGTCCCGTAAAACTAGCAGTGGCTCCTGATTCGCTAACAGTTTCATTTAACGTTTCAATGAACTGTAAACTCATGGAAGCTCGTTCAAATCCAAAAGTAAAGTCTACCCCACCCCAAGACAAGAGACCTGGGCCAAGCGATACCTCTGGTATGATTTTATATTGAACATGAAATCCTAGGGAAGTTGTCTCCCCACCTAGACCGTCGGTATCCGGTGGGTCCATATTTAAAAAGTAACCATAAAAGCTAGTTCGACTCATATCAAAAGGCCCAAATTTTGATCCAAACAGGCTGCCTTTTAAACCCAGACTAACCGCTCCTCCAATACCAATTCCTCTCACCTGATTATAGTCAACATCCCCACCAATCAAGTCGCCAGTGGAGTTGTTACCAAGATCCGCACCTAGAGCTCCTGTAAATCCGACTTCTATAAACTCTATATTTGTTCCATAACTCGCTCCTAGCCCCTTTTGGGAGATAACGGAACTATTAGCCATTCCCTGCAAATAATTTGATTGGTCAGCCTCAGGAAGATTAGAGTTCACCTGGTTTTCAAGAACATCACAAGCAACGCTACAAGTTCCCGTTCTATTTGTAATCTGAAATAACCCTGCTTGAATTGAGACTGAACAAAAGAAGAGGGAGAAAAAAATAATAGATTTCCAATCCATGCGCTGATTAAATAACATAAGAGACATCCTTTTCTTGTCAATTAAAGAGACAAAAAGTCTCTCTGCCATCTCTACTAGTAAAGATAACAAAGTTACCCATGGCTCTTTTAAAAACGGCCTACTTTTCCTCGGCAAAATTTTCCTCCTTAAAAATTAAGTCTGATTTTCTTTGATATCCTTAATTGTGAGGTTTATATGGGACTTGTCATATCAAGAAACGGTAAAATTCAAGACTACCCAAAAGCGCAAAACCGCGCTCTTTATCCTCATGAAAAGGGTGAAAAAGAGGGACAATCCCCTGACAAACAAAAACAAGCTATACGCTCCTATCAAGAACAAAAAAAACAATCTCTAAAGCATAATAAAATTCTCCATGCCAGAGATGTTTGCTCTACTCCCGTTGCCACTCTCAAAAAAGAGGACCGAGTGGAAGATGCAATTGAACTAATGGAGAAATATGAGATTCACCACGTTCCTATCGTCGATGAAGACCATAAAGTGCTAGGAATGATTAGTGATAGAGACCTTATCCAGCGCCGGCTAAGCGATCGCCTTGAACGTCATATGAGCACAAATGTTGTCATGGCTAAAGAGCTTACCGAAGTTAAACTCATCGCTAAAATGATGATTACCAATAGAATAAGTGCTCTTCCCTTAATTAATGATCAAGACCATTTAGTAGGAATCATCACAAAGACTGATCTCTTGGAGTGCTTAGTGAGAAGCCTCCCTCTCGAGCAATATGTCTAGCCTTAAGCAACCAACTTTAAATCTTGAGACCGAACCCTCTTTTTAAGACGACTAATGGAGCTTTGATGAAGTTGGCTTACACGGCTTTCTGTCACTCGAAGAATCTGACTAATTTCTTTCATGGTTTTCTCTTCAAAATAGTACAAACTTAAAACTTTGCCCTCATTTTCAGGAAGATCTTCGATTCTCTCTTTAACAACGTCTTTCATATTTTGAATTTCAGCACAATGATAAGGATTAGTTCTATCACTATGATCCGTAAGAGCTGCCTGAAGCCCTGGTAAACATGCCTCGCCAGCATCACTAGGAGAAAGGCTATATGTTTGAACAGGCTGAACTCTTTGCATAAGCCGAAAAAAGTCTCCCTTCTTCATATTAAGAGCAGATCTCAATTCCATGTCAGTGCAGTCTCGACCTAGCTCTAACTTGAGCTCTTTGTTTGCTTTTTCAACTATTTTCATCTTATCGCGGGTAGCACGGCTGGCCCAGTCAAGTGCTCGCAATTCATCTAATATTTGGCCTCGAATTCTATATTCGGCATAAGTTTTGAATTTCACTTCTTGTGCCGGATCGTACTTTTCAATAGCATCCATTAAACCAATCGTCCCGACCGAAATGAGATCATCGAGCTCATAACTAGATGGTAGTTTGAGGTAAATTTTTTTGGCAATAATCTTAACAACATTCATGTAGCTCATTATTAACTTGTCTTTTTCTTTTTTACTCAACTGGCCCGGCTTGAACTGAACGATTTTAGCTGTCATTTCCCTCTCTCCTCACTTTTGGGTTCGCGTTGCCTTTGAAAAGTGGCGTTTTCGCAACAGCTCCCATTATAGGACCTATCCCGAGTAGATACCTTGGTTATTTTTTCTTTAACCATGGATCAACAACTTACAAGGTATGAGTGAGAAGATAGCAACGAATTATGAAATTAAATCTATTACTTGCCACAATTTGTGGTCAGTTTTCAGGAATTTTTTAAAGGAATTTATCAAAAGATTTTTAAAAACTCCTCATCTTTTACCGATAAACAGTGAACACAGGCTTCGTGAAAGGACATCTTTTTGAGCGCAGATAAAAAACTAACAATTCTTCTTTATAGTGAGGACCAAGGACTCATTGAGCTTGTGAAGAAAATCTACGAAGATCATCATGTCCACTCCCTCAATATGATGCTTCAGGCATTTGATTTTATAAAAGACAATCATGTAGATGCTCTCTTATTTGATACTTTCCAAATAGAGCCTTTTTCTGGAATCAACGAAAATGACTTAGATGTTCTTCTTTACTATGCCTCATCAGATGAGAGTCAAAATAAAAATATGGTGTTTCTACCTATTGACTCTGAAATTGAAGGGAAAAATAAAGCGACAGAAATCTATAGTTCACTTTTTGATAAATATGTATTTCTTCTATCTCCTGTAACACCGCAAACACTTGAGTTCGACTCTATTAAAGTCAGCGGACCCATGCAGGACCTTTCAGATATTATTTCTTCCCTAGATTTAGCCTTTGATAAACTTGATAAAAAGATAGAAACTTTAAACGCTAAAAATTCACAAGATAAAAAAACTGTTGTTAAAGATAATTCAGCCCCCCTTCAAGAAGCTGACACAACATTAGTGTCAGGGGAAAAAAGTGAGTGGGAAGAAGAGGTCACGACTGTCTCAGGCTTCGATGAAGACGAAGATAATACCGCCACAACTGTCTCTGGTTTTGAAGAGGAAGAAGACGATACTGTCACCACTCTTTCTGGCGCCCCAGCGGAAAAGGAGCAAGTCACGACGGTCTCTGGATACGAAGAGGAAGAAGACGATACTGTCACCACTCTTTCTGGCGCCCCAGCGGAAAAGGAGCAGGTCACAACTGTCTCTGGCTACGAAGAGGAAGAAGACGATACTGTCACCACTCTTTCTGGCGCCCCAGCCGAAAAGGATAATTTTAAGCAAATTATTACTGGAGGAAAAGCTGATGCTAGAGATGACAAAGATGAGAAATATGTCATCAAAAATTCTGAGACCAAGGAAAAGACAACTCCAGACTTAGCTCAAAAAGATATCAATATGAGAAACAATAAGGGGATGACCCCTGTCATGATCCTGGCGCGTATGGGACAAGTAGAAAAAGTAAAAGAGCTCCTCAATATGGGAGCAAAGACAGATTTATTAAGCCATCAAGGAAAAACTCTTCTTCATTACGCTTGTCGGGGAACGAATGATTTAGAATTTATTTCAGATCTAGTTGAAATCTATGATCTCAAGCCAACAAAAAGAGACTCTAAAGGTAAAGATCCTCTTTTTGATGCTGTAGAAGGAGATAACGACCAACTCATTGATTATCTTGTTCATCATGGTGCGCGACTTGAAGTCAAATATGATGGTGAAGGCATTCTCCATGTAGCTCTTAAAAAAAATGCCTACAATTGTTTTCGTAAACTCTTATTAGAAGGCGCTAATCTTACTAGTAAAAATAATAAAGGTGAGGATGTCATCACTTTTTGTAAGAAAAAGAAAAATCTCAAGGCTTTAAAGATTATTGCAGAGGTCAGCAAGGCCAAACAAGAATCCGTCGCTTAAAATCTCATTAAGAGATTTAGCCTAAGCTTTTGGAAGTAATTTAAAAGCAGCCATAAACGGCTCCCTTGTTCTTGTCGGATACAGACTTAAGGTCTTCATGAGATGAGCAAGAAAATCTTGTTTATTCGCTCCATCACCTTCGTTAAATTGTTTGTGAAGTCTGACAAAATCGTCTGCAAGTTCGAGGATTTCGGCCATAAAATGAACAGCTCCACCCTTAAAGGTCCCTTCCCTTTTATCTCTTTGTGAATGATGTTGCCGGATGATTTGAGAAACTAGCACAGGAATAGATTTCTCATTCTCAATCATCCTTGCCCCCAATTCAGCATGATTTTTCCAAAGCCTTCGATAAAGAGCTAATTCATCGCCATAGACATTCTTGGAGTCCATTTTTATTTTGACCTCGGACTCATCAAGAACTTTTGTCTTTCCATCACTATATAAATCTTCTGCGTCAGGCTCTTCAACAAAGCCAATATCATGTAAAAATGAAGCAAGCCCCAATGCCTGTATTCCTTTATCTGTTTCAACTCCAGCTTCTTTTGCAACAATCGATGAGATCATCACGACGGCACCTGAATGATCGAACTGTCCCATTTCTCTCATCATACTGGAAAGGAAAGAACTTTCTTTAGAGAGACCATTTACCACTTGGCAAACGTTCTTTAAATATTTTTGAGCATAGACAATAGAATCACTATCCACCCCCATATCGACGATGGAATTTAAAGTCACCTCGGCTTGATTAAAAACAAAGGAAAACTTTTTTTGAGTGTCTATTGTTTTACTTTTTGTGATGGCCTGAGTGAGGCGATCACAATAGGTTACATAAGACTCTAATGCTTCTTTTCGAATAAAAAAGTGTTCAACTCCTTTTCTTAAATATTCAAGAACTCTTTCCACATCAAAAACATCACCCGACTGGAGAATCTTTATGTATTTATTACTTCTTAGCTTCACATAAACATCAAATAATGATTTAGAACCACTAATAAATAGCTCTGCTTTAATAGGTCTAAAGTTGGGATCAGTATCCTCGAGTTCTTGGTCTAACTTATCTTTATTAGCTGCACCGAGTTTTAAGGCAGCACTTAAATCAAATATATCTAAAGATGATCCTAACTTTGAAATGAGAAGGTCAATATTAAAAGGCTTAGGCAAAGCTCCACTAACCCCCAGTTCTTCAGGTGTATATTCAGCATTGTTTTCTGAGCGTAAGGACTCAATCAGATGCACGGGTACAGTTGGTTGATACATAAGAGAAAATTTGATGACGGAAGCCCCATCTGGCTTTTTAAGATCAAGACTAATCAAAACAGCAGCAAAAGTTCCTTTATTTTCTTTGATTTCTTTTTGGGCCTGAGCTCCGTTATCACAAAAAATAATTTTGACCTTATTCCATTGGGGATCTTTTTTCAGAGTCTCTAAAAACTCCAAGTCTGGATCTGCAATTAAAATGGGCTTTTTGTCTCCGGACACAACTCTCTCTTTTTGATCATTTTATTTCTTCAAAAATTATATTATCGGCCCATTTTTTACAAAAGAGAGCAGCTTCTTCATCCCTCACCGTCCACGCTAAAAGAGGAATACCATAGTTTTCTCTTATTTCCTGAGGGGCTCTATCGGCTATGTACTTCCAATGATAGCCGATATAGTCCGGTTTAAAGTAAGGGGCTAAACAAAGACTCCGAATCATAAGACGTGAAATAGGATTGATGTCGGCTTCTTCCATCCTACCAGCAAGCAGTCCCATAGGAGCTCTCTTGCCATTTTGATTTATCACTTCCAGAGTTCTTGGGTGAAAGCTTTGAAGGGAATAATCACCTTTATAACTTTTTAACATCTCTAAAACAGAGTTTTCTAGTCTATCTCCTGATTGTGTTCTTTTTATCTCAATCACGAGAGGAACACGTCCATCAATAAAACTTAGAACATCGCTTAATAAAGGAATCCCTTTTTTACTATATATTGTATTAATTTTTATTAACTCTTCACTTGTTAAAGAAGTCCCATCAACACTCATCCCCGTCATTCTTTTAAGACTTAAATCGTGGTGAATAAAAGGAATGCCATCTTTGCTGATGTGAACATCAAATTCAATAGGAAAACCTTTTTCTTTTGCCAACTCAATCGCTTCCCAAGAATTTTCATCAACACCTTCTACCCAGTGCCATCCTCGGTGGGCAATGGGCTCATTAACAAACCAGCTCATACTCTCCTCCCACTTAGCCAATGAGGAATTTCTTTTCCCGCCATAGCATCGACGAGAGTCTTTGCCCCATGAAATGCGAGACCCAGTCCATGAGCAGTGAATCCTCCCAAAAAATAAACCTGGGGATCATCGGGAAGGCTACCAATAAAAGGCTGACCATCTTGACTGAAACCCATAATACCGCTCCAGCGGTGAGTAATCCTTTTATCTTTTAGCTTAGGTAAGTGATCCTCAATGAATCTCTCAAGAGCTTTTTGAATCGTTGGATTCGTCTCATCACTAAAGCCCTGCTCTTTTTCCTTATCAAGCTGTCGAAAGCCTCCAATAAGAAGTTCTCCCGTAGGGAGTTGTCTGAAGTAATCCAAAACAAAGTTGGCATAGCAAGGCCCCTCCATAAAGATATCAACGGGCTCAACCGCAAGGATTTGTCCACGAGTAGGCTCTATTTTTCCTTTGAAGAAGGGGTGGATTAAGGAGCTATAACCATTTGTGGCCATGACGATAGCATCACAAAGAAAGCTCCCTTTATTAGTTTTTAAAATTCTCTTATCGCCACTTTTTTCCATAGAAAAGACTTCTGTTTGAGAGAAAAAATCAACTCCCTTTCTTGAAGATATTCGATACAGTTCTTCCAAAAGTTTTATGGGATGTATACTTGCATCCTTCACATACTTAATACCACCGACAAAACCTATGGCACCAAGACGATTTTGAATGTCTTTTTCCTCTAGCATATCAACTTCTATGCCAAGCCTTCTCATTAAATCTGCTGACTTTTTCAATTCTATAAACTCATTATCAGTAGATGCGAGACTAAAGGAGCCCTTTTCTTCAAAGGATAAAGAACTAGGGTCCTTAATCACCTCTTCTTTGAGAAGTTTTAAATTCTCTTCGGAGAATTGCCACATCTCTAAGGCCAACTTTTCTCCATGAGTACCCACAAGACGGTTAAAGTGCTCAACAGAGCCACAAGTAACAAAACCAGCATTCCTTCCGGTTGCTCCACTTCCTAGCTCGCCTTTTTCCACAAGCGCTACTTTCATTTTTGGCATTATCTTTTGAAACCAGTAGCAAAGACTATGGCCAGCAATACCTCCACCAATAATGACTATGTCATACTCTGCGGTTCCATCTGTTTTATCTAGCCAATAAGAAACGCTCATGAAGAACTCTCCAAATATTTAATCATTTCTGCTGCACTACACTTGCACCTCTGTGGACCACAGCGAGTACAATGGTAGTCAACCTCATACCAGTACTGGGGATGTTCTTTAACTTTTTCAAAACCAAAACTTTCCAGATATCTCAATGATGAATTCTTAGGAGACTCTAGCCAAGAGTGACATAAAATTCCCTTAGCACCACTTAAGGTCAACATCTCCTCAGAAAGCTGGGATAACTTTTTTCCTAAACCCACCCCTTGAGAATTTTGAGCAATAAATAAACTTTTAAAATAACCAAGTTCTTCCTTAGTAATCCTCCACTTCTCAGAACTCAGTCCTTTAGAAACTAAATGATCCCATTGATTAGGGGCTAAACTTATACGAATACCAACTAGCTCAGAATCCTTGAACGCGAGAAAACTCACGCTCCCCTGGGTTCCTAGAGAGGCTTTATAAAGTTCCCCCAACTCTTCTAGAGAAAAATACCCACTCCCGATCCATTGATCACCAAAGAGCTTAACCTCCTCTAGGTCCTCAAATGTCAGTGCTCTTAAGCTAAACTCCTTAAATTTCATTTTTATAAAATATCGGCCTCGAAGACACAGGGCAAACATTCAATGAGCGCGTAGCATTATCTTTGACCGACTCTTTCGAACTGTTAATAATAGAGCAGTTCAAAAAGGATGATTCTATGAAAACCGTTATTACGATTTCTTGCTTACTACTGACTTCTTGTGCATTTTTTCAAAGCAAACCCTTTGATGAAACGGCCCTTTATTTAAGTGGCCAAAAACCAGAGGCGAGTGTGGAAGAGTATGAGAAAAACCTCACGCGTAACACCTCAATGGGTGGTGGTTATTATCAAATCACGGCCAAGCCATTAGTCAAACCACTCATTATAAAAAGGTTTGAGCAAACAGCTTCTTTAAGAGGTTTCTCACCGAAAGAAAAAGAAAAGGCCTTAGCTAAGATAAATGAATCTTTTCTCGTTGATAAAACCTGTTTTGAATTTCAATATGAAGCCGTTCGCTTCTCTCAAGTGGCGAACCTTTCAAATTGGGAACTTTCCTTTATTAATGCCAACGGTGATACTCTTCCCCTGAAATGGCAAAAGGAAGATTTAAAAAGACCATCCGTAAAAAGTAAAACCTATAAGGCGGGCTTAAGTCAGCCAACCTGGCTAGGCCAAGGTATTGCTTGTGGTAACTTTCAGACTGACTTTAAAAGTGGTTTTGCTCTCAAGGTAAAGCCTGCTTTTGTTCAATTTCCCTTCAGCTCAAACACTCTTCTCTCCTGGGAATTCCCAGAAAGAATAAAAATTAAAGATAGTGAGACTGGAAGAATAGAAGAGAAATGGGAAGAAAAGAAAAAAAGATCATATAAGAGGTATCGTGGCTGGTAAGGACTACTCGGGAATAAAGTTTGAAGTAGCGGAAGCTTTAGGCGAGTGGATGAATTGTCTTTATCTCAAAGGCAGCAATCTTGATGACCTTCAATATCAGTTCATTCACCATAAAGATGCAGATGGAATGAGTGGTATTAAGCAAATTCTTCGCGAAGAAGGACACACGCTGAACTATCTCCCCGGTCTTAAATACAACAACCGGCCCTCTCTCATTCATCAAGTTATCGCCCTCTTTCGCTACATTCGCTTAACAAAAAAAGTAAAACAGAATTGGCTTGAAAAAAGAATCGATACCACAGGAATTCCCCAAGGTTTTATCCTCACAAAAATTGGGCTTTCAGAAATTGAAGAATTGGAAAGAAAAGCTAAAGGCTTTTCTCTCAATGCCCTTCTCTTAAATTCTCTTGATTTTGCCACCATTGATCATCTTTTAACCTCAGACAGTGAAAGGAAATGGATTCTGCCTCTCAATATGAGAGATCCACAAAAGGGATTAGAAATAAATGGCAACTATTCGGGTTCCATAGTTCTCAATTTTACGAAAAAACACACTTCTTATGAAGTTCACGAGAAGATTAAAAACTATCTCAAAAAGAAAATTCACTGGGGCTCGTTTCTCTATTCAAATATGGCCAAGTTTATTGGTTTTGAAGGTACCCTAAAAGTAGCAAGGTCAATCAAAGAAGTTGGTACTGGTGTTTTTAGCAATCTTGGAACTTGGCCAAAAGATTTTGTGACTCTTAAAAATAAAGATATTTCTTGGAGAGCGGCAGTGGCACCTTCCACTCAAATCCTTCCCGTAGCAGCAACAGCTTGGCAGTGGCGTGAGACTCTTTGCCTCACTTTACAACTTCATCCTTCCCTTCGCCACTCATCACCAAAACTAAGCGAACAAGTCATGAAAAGCTGGCTCAATTATTTAGGGGTTAAGGAGTATAAAATCGAGTTTATCCCCTGGTCGCAATTTCCTGACGCACCGAAAACAACCTGATTTCACAAGACCCTGTAAGAAAAAGCTGACCTTTTCAGGCTTGAAAGCCCTTCCAACTTAAAGGTAAAGTCCCTCCATGGAAAAGCTTAACTTAGATGATGTTCAAAGAGTCGCGGCCATAAGCCCAGACCAATTTTTTTCTAAATTTGCCCGAGAAGGAAAACCTGTCGTCCTCAAAGATTTTGCCTCTGACTGGGCAGCTCTTAAAAAGTGGCAGCCCGAATACTTCATCGAAAAATATGGAGATAATGAAGTTCAAGTCTATAACGGTAGTTTTTCTCAACCTGGAAAGTCTTACATGGGAAAAGCATCGACGATGCGTTTTGGAGACTATCTCAATTCTATATTGAATTCAGGAAAAGACCTACGCATGTTTCTCTACAATATCGTCTCAAAAGCTCCTGAGTTAAAAAATGATGTTAGCCTCCCCCCTTTGATGAAAGGTTTTTCAAAAAGATTTCTTTTTATGTTTTTTGGACCCAAAGGTGCTGTCACACAAATTCATTATGACATCGATATGAGTCATGTCTTTCATACCGCAATAAAAGGAAGAAAAAGATTCGTGCTCTTTCCCCAAAGTGAAAGCAAGAAGCTTTATCGTCACCCATTCACAATCAGAAGCTATGTCGATGTCGACAACCCAGACTTTGAAAAATACCCTCTTCTTAAAGAGGCCAAAGGTTACGAGGTCACCCTCGATCCTGGTGAAACTCTTTTTATCCCAAGTGGATTTTGGCATCACGTAGTCTATGAAGATGCTGGCTACGCTATTTCTTTAAGGTGTCCTCATCATAACTGGTGGAAAAGATTAGAAGGGATTTGGAATCTCCTTGTGGTTCAGATGGTGGATAGACTCAACAACAAGATCGCTCCCCAGTTGTGGTACCAATGGAAAAAGAACCGCGCCATAAAACTTGCTAGACAAGCTGGATAAGCAAGGCCCACAAGCGTATAATTTGAGTATGAAAAATCTCATCACACTACTCGCTTTCTTTATTACTTTTGCCCCTATCGCAGGACCACCGACCTTTACGGGAAAGGCAATCGATAATGAGACAGGAAAAGTCGCTTACATCGAAAAACATTCTGTAGAATATGAGGGTGAAAGAGTC
Organism: Bacteriovoracales bacterium; assembly: GCA_030149295.1. Lineage (GTDB taxonomy): Bacteria > Bdellovibrionota > Bacteriovoracia > Bacteriovoracales > Bacteriovoracaceae. Next base: position 31,841 of record JASBRV010000078.1, read on the forward strand.
AAAAAAGTTACGACTATTTATACTGACCCCAGTGGTAACGAAATCGGGCGCCTTATTAGTGAATTCAAGGAAAACTTTCACCTTCCCAATTCTCAATTCATCGACAAAAGAACGGGCTATAAAGAAATCACTGAACTTCAAGAAATAGGTGGCGAAAAGAGATTTCACATCAAAACCATCTCAAAAAGAGGAAAAGAAAAAAAACGAAATCTAGAAATAGATGACAACTTAGTTTGCGGTCAAGGCTATCACAACTACATCATCGAAAATCTTGATAAATTCAAGGTAGGTGAAAAGCGAGAACTGAAATTTATTCTTCCTTCCATGAGAGACTATTTCACCTTCGATCTTACCTATTTAGGAGCCCTAGATAAAAACAACCCCGATGAGGTTTCTCTGCGTTTGGATATCACAAATTTTATCTTAAGGATGTTTGCTGATAAAATTCAGGTAACTTATTCACTCAAAGAAAAGAAACTCATTAAATACGTTGGTCTTACTAACATCACCAATGACGATGACGACCAATACGATGCAACTCTTACTTATAAATTTGAATGAGCCAATATTCTAATTACCTCGATTTTCTTCTAAAAGGCACAGGCAAAGAAGAAAACCACAAAAGTGAAAACTTGAGCATCACCCCTTTAACTCGCGGTGTTTTAGAAATTCATAGTGAGTCTCAACTCGCTCCCCTAATCCTTAGTTGTGGCATCCATGGCAATGAGACCGCCCCCATCGAAATCCTTAATGACATCCTAAGGGGAATTTTTAATGAAACAATACACCCTAGGAGGGATCTTCTTTTTATTTTTGGCCATGTTAAGGCGATGAAAGAACATCGTCGTTTTATTGACTTTAATCTTAACCGTCTCTTTAACAAGAACCACCTAAACTACCCTCATGCCCTAGAGTCTGCTCGAGCTAAAGAATTAGAAGAAGTCGTATCTAAATTCCTTCGGGGTAAAGAGGAAAAGCCATGGCATCTAGACCTTCATACCGCCATTAAGCCCAGTCACTACACACGTTTTGCTGTTTTCCCAAAACAATCAAATTGTATTCCAACTGATCATGAGATAGCCCTTCTGTCAGGACTAGGTATTGATGCCGTCTTACTAGCCAATGGTTCTGCCAACACATTTAGTTCCCATACCTGTGAAAACTTTGACGCTTTCGCCTACACTCTTGAACTTGGAAAAGTTTATCCTTTTGGCAAAAATCCTCATGATAAATTTAAGAAGGCGAAACAAGGACTTATTCAATTTATTGAAGGTGACGAGATTCTTAATAGAGCCGATTCTCCCCCTAAGCAATTTCAAGTAGAAAAAGAGCTCATCAAAGACCACGAAGGCTATCAGCTTTTCTTAGATGAAGAGTATGCCAATTTTACACCTCTCCCAAAAGGTTATCGACTAGAAAAGACCATTGATCATGAGCATATTCTCACAGAGGAAATGGCCGTAGTTTTTCCAAACAACAACGTTCCTGTAGGAGAGCGTACTGGACTTCTCGTTAAAGAGATCAATACGTAAGCGCTGTATATTCGTTAAGGCAAAGTCCCTCATTTTCAAAAAAATGCTGAGAAACATCGACAAACTCATTAAGCTCTTTGCACTTACCCAAATGCTTTGTCATGCTATGACCAAAATTTAACCATGGACTTGAAACGCGAAGAAAAAACTTAATCTTTCTTAAGGCTAAAACAGGACCAAAGTACTGAAAGCAGAGTTCACTATAACGTTTAACCACTTTACCGTATTCTTTAGCTTCCTCATAAGGATCACGCGGTGCTTTTCGTTCCTCCAACCCTTTTGGTGGTTTTAAGCCAAGCTCTTCACCAAGTTGCCAAAAAATCCATGGCCGTACGGTCATTGCCCTTCCTATCATAACCCCATCACAGCCCGTTTCTTCTCTCATTCTCAGAGCATCTTTATAGGTCTGAACATCCCCGTTACCAATTATAGGAGTTTGGAAGTGGTTCTTTAAAAGAGTAATTTGATTCCAATCAGCACTTCCCCTTCTTTTTTGAGCGGCTGTGCGAGGATGTAAAGTGAGTAAACTTGCACCAGCTTTAACAAGGCCTTCACAAAAAGAAAGAAAATCTTTTTCATCTTTATGTAAGCCTACTCTCAATTTCACCGATACAGGCAAGTCAGTTGCTGCACAAGTCATTTTGACAATGGACTGCGCATAGGTAGGGTCGCCCATAAGCGCCACACCATAGTTATGCTTTAGCGCTTTTTGTACCGGGCAACCCATATTGATGTCGAGACCTCTAATTTTTAATTCTTCAAGCTTGATCAAACTTTTCTTTATAAAGGACTCTTCATTGCCAAGAATTTGGGGAATGAGAAGCTCATCACGAGAAGAAATGAGCGTCTCAGGAGTCTTGCCCATATCTTGATAGGGAAGCCTTCGAGAGTTCAGCATCTCTGTCGGCCAAATAGTCTTTGCGTCAGTTGGTAAGTAGTCCCTCACGACTTCACGTAAAACCACGTGGCTTAGACCCACCATAGGCGCAAGAGTAAAAGGAAAATTTACCTCAGGCCAAAGCCCAGAGAGGCCTCTCATTACTTCTTAATCGTGATATTTTTGATGATGATATTATTTATTGGTAAATTTTGAAAAGGTCCGTTGACCCTTGTTGCAGCTTTCTTTATTTGATTAACCACTGACATGCCCTTAGAGACTTTTCCAAAAACAGTATAACCCCATCCTCTAGGCGTTGGTGCACTATGATTAAGGAAACCATTATCCTTTACATTGATAAAGAACTGCGCCGTCGCTGAGTGAGGATCATTTGTTCTTGCCATGGCAATAGTTCCGTTATCATTACTTAAACCATTATCAGCTTCATTCTTTATCGGTGCTTTTGTTTCCTTCTTTTTTAAATCAGCAGTAAAACCTCCACCCTGAATCATAAAATTATCGATCACCCTGTGAAAAATAGTTCCTTTATAAAAACCTTCTTTAACATAAGAAAGAAAGTTCTCTACGGTCTTTGGTGCTTTTTTTGGGTTAAGCTTTATTTCAATCGTGCCTTTATTCGTCTCCATAACGACAGTTTGAGCAAAGCTAGAAAAACTCAAGATTAAAAAAAAGAAAAACACTTTCATAAACGGGTCCTTTTTCAAAAAAAAGGCTCCTTTTAAAGGAGCCTTATCAGTCTAATCATTCTCAAACGAAACTATTTGGTAGCAAGGCTAAAGGTTAAGTTTACGTCATCATAAATCATTTTGTCACCAAGACCTTCAAAGAAGCTGCCTGATTTGTATTTAACATCAAATTTAGTACGATCAAATGTTAAGGAGCCTTTAAACATACCCTTGCTCTTTTTCACCTCAAAAGACACAGGCTTAGTGATTTTTTTAATGGTTAAATCTCCAGTTACCTTGTATTTATCTTTTCCAGCCTTTTCGACTTTGGTCACGACAAGATTAGCAGTCTCATGCTTTGAAGTGTCAAAGAAATCCGCTGCCTTCAAGTGATTATCTAACTTTGTCTTCCACTCTCCTTCTAAATCTGTCGTGTTAATCGTCGTCATATCGATGACAATTTTACCACCACTTAACTCCCCATCTTTCATCTCAAGCTCTCCGCTTTTAATTTTAATGGTTCCTTTGTGCTCGCCTGTAACTTTTTTTCCAAGCCATTCAACTTGGGACTTTTCGGTGTTCACACCAACGGCAAAAAGGTTAGCAGCTATAAGAAAGGTAACAAGAGTTGTTAATTTTTTCATAAATCCTCCACGGTTGTTTTTACTTATGATCGCCTAAAGGACGATAATTTAAAAATATTATTTTTGGCTATTCTGTATAAAGTCTTGTTATATTGTTTTATTAATGACCATTATCTCCACATATCTTTTATTGTGTCACCTATTTTTAGCTAGATAGAGCAGCCGAAGTCTCCCTGTCCGACCAGTTACCTCAAGTATAGTTCTAATGATTCCGATAATTAAACTGTGAAATGGTTGTGTTTACTTCTTCTCATTACCCAGTCCTATGCAAAGGTCTATTACGATCAAGAAATGAATCGTGCTTTGGTTTTAGAAAAAACAGAGGGCGATAGTTTCCGGGCCTTCACCTGTCAGGCCTTTGATCAAATGATCAATCAATACACTCCAGGTAATTATCCCCATTCTATGGCAGAAGCAACAAACTGCCGTGAACTTACGACGAAATTTCTTCCTATTAGACAAGATGACCTCAATGGCATCTTTCAATACCCTTTAACGATGCCCACTCTATGGGCTCACACTGATCCCAAAAAAGTATGGGAAGAATTTAATCGAACTGAGACCATAAATCTTGATCAAGAAGAATTTTCTAAAATCGAAAAGCTCTTTAGTCTGCAATTTGATCGAAGAAATAAAATAGTTCAAAATAAAGTCACTCCTTTTCGTTTAAGAGTTCAACATGATCCCAATGATCAAAAAACATTTGACCCAAATAAGGCCTATACGACTTGTACTGCATCTCTAATGAAAATCGATGGGAAGTGTCATCTTTTCACCAATGAACACTGTATTACAAGTCATCCCAATGTCATGACTCTCGATATTCCAGAGTTCTCTTCAAGCTCTTGGAATGTCACTGAAAAAGAAGTCGCGCCAGAATGGGATCTTCTTTCCCTAAACTTTCCAAATCTTCAAAAGAGTCGTTTTTGTAAAGGTCTCGATGAACCTGTTATTGAAAAAACAATGGAAAGAACGCCAGCTTTTTACTCTTTAGGGTATTCTGGCCGTTCTGGAGAAAATAAAATGGATATTTTTTCTTCTCAGGTTGATCAAGTAAAATTTTTAGCAAGAGATACTGCAACGGGATCGCGGGCCAAAGTCATAGACTTGGAGTTTCCTGGTGGTACGGCAACAACTTACAATTACCTTCCCACCTTTAGAGGCATGAGTGGAGGAGTTTTAACAGATAAAGAAGGAAATCCTCTTTGCCTTATTCATAGAACCATCCCCCAACAAGACACCCCTCAATGCATTGATCGTTATCAACTAAAACTTTTTACCAAAGGTGAACTTCCCCGAGCGAAACCTGAAGACAACCTTTTGCACCCTGAGCTCTTCATGAGAACTTTCGAAAAAAATCGTCTTAACCAAGAAGATGAAGAGAAGGGAAAAGTCAAAACCGGAAACACAACCATTCCTCCGGGCAACACTGCAATCCCGCCAGGTAACACTGCAATCCCGCCAGGAAACACCGCAATCCCTCCGGGCAACACTTCAATCCCTCCGGGCAACACTTCAATCCCTCCGGGCAACACTTCAATCCCTCCGGGCAACACTGCAATCCCTCCGGGTCTCTTAAATTTAAAACTTATCACTCCTTCTTTAAATCTTTGTGATGATCGAAGACTTCTTAGATATGCTGACCCTAAAAGAGACTTGGGAGAATTTATTGAAGCTCTTGAAGGTGTCATCGACCACAATGATGGTGAAAAGAGAGAACTACTTGCCATTCGCTGTAAAGAAGATAGTCCTTGGCAACAAATTGATGGCTATGAAGACTATCGCAACAAAGTCTCTCACTTATGTGGAGATCTAAACCGGATCGATGAAAAAAATCGCGTCTATCGAGATGAGGAAGGGTATGTGCCTCTTAAGTATAGAGAAACTCTTTTGCATCGACTTGAAGGAAACTTTTTCTCCAAAGCTCATAAATCAGCAGGGCGTCTTTTGCATTACAATCAACTTCCAAATGATAACTCTCTTCTCACCGCGAAGAAGAAAATGGCCGTATTTCACAGAGTCAAAGTGGACCCTGAAAAGGGCACAATCGATTTACAATTAGGAAATCGCCCCGGTCCTTTTGTGGATGGAGCCCTCCTCTCAAAGTTTCATGTCAGTTACAGCGATAATGGAAAGAAAATTAAACTTAGACCACAATACAAGCAAGGACAATTTCCGGGAAAAGATCATTTTGGCGAGATGACTTGTGCCAATAAAAATCACCTCAAACTCATCTGCACAGGAAAAACGTCTGCCTTTAGCCTTTCTCTTAAAAATGATGGAGAAATGGCAGTTCGTTTTAGCAGCTATGATCCAGTGACACGACAAATGATTCATACCCATGGGGATATATATGAAGACAATGGAAATTAAGACTATTGATGATCATAAAGATTATGTAAAAGCACGACACCTTCTTCATAAAGAAGAGTTTGTGAAATTCAAGAAGCTAAAAAAATCACCTATTCTCACTCAAGAAGAGAAAAAGATTTTAGAGGCGAGAAAATGCATCCATAGTCAATCATGGGATCAGGCTCTAGATATCTTAGTCAATATGGGGCGAATTACCAGCCAGTATCTCAATGCAGAAATGTATGCCATTAAAGCCTATGTTTACCAAGTTTTGGCCAAACCAGAAGAAGCCTTATGGTCTAATCAAAGGGCACTTTTTTATTATGAACTCTGTGAAGATAGCGAAGGCCTTTTTAGAAATCATTACAACAGAGCCGTCTTACTCGAGCAATTTAGACTCTTCGAATTGATGGCCCATCATTATCAAGAGGCTAAAAAACATGCTCAAGAGATTCATCAGATCGTTCACCTTTTAAAGGCAGAAGCTTTCAATGAATGGCGACTTGGTAAAGCTAAAAAAGCAGTCTCCAAAATTGAAGAGGCCCTCTCCCATGGAAATAATATTGAAAAAACACATTTGGATAATCTAAAAACTGTGGCGGCTGAGATTTATGTCAAGAATGATCAGATTGATGAAGCCCATCAACTCCTAAAAGAGTTAAGCGTGAGTAAAATAAATCCCGAAAAAGGGAGGGCATTATGCCAACTACGCTTTATCGAGCTATTAAAAGATGAAGGCAAAATGAAATCACCGCCAGCAAGTGTAAAGTCTATGAAAGAGTGGCACCTAAAATGGGACATTATCTCTTATCTTATCTCGGGAGAAAAAAGTTTAGCTGAAAAAAAATGGAAGGAGCTTAGCCGTCAATACCCGAATCGTTTTGGGAAAAGCTTTGTCATTCTTGATGATTTTGAAAAGAAGACTTTATTTGGCCTGTTATTTGATAAGGTCTTTAATTCCCAAAGACACGGCGAAAAGAAGATGCCTACCAATTTAAGCAAGCCCAAGCTTCTTCTATGGTTACTCAAAAATTCTCCCACTTCCCAAAGGAAAGAGGATCTGATTGAGGCCATATGGAACACAAGTTATGATCCCAAATATGATGCTCGCTTTTATAAGTTAGTTCAAAGGGTAAAAAAAGAGGCTCCTATTATCAATCAAGCAGGAGCTTATTTCTTAGAATCAAACCCAATTAAAGACAGGAATAAGGACAATTCTGAGGCTGCCTGACATTTTGTCAGACTTCTCGGCATGATCTCTTTAAACCCCTTTGCTAAATTATAATCATTCGAGGGGTCGATAAATAACTCTAGAGAGACAAACCCACCATGAGGTCCTCTCTAGAGTTCTTTTTGTTTTCAAGTTCCCGAAAAAAATCCACAATAAGTTTATGAATGTCGTTTTTTTAGAGGCCTATGACGGAGGCTCTCACCGCCAATTTGCGAAAGAACTCTTAGAGAAAATCCCTTTTTCAAGTACTTACTATGGTCTCCCCCCACGCCACTGGCGCTGGCGCTTACAAGGGAGCCACTTTTCACTGTCTCAATGGGCCAATGAAAATCTTAATAATCAAGATGTCGTCTTTATTCTATCCTCTCTCACTGATAGCGCAGCTTTCAGGGGCTTACTCAAGAAAAAACTACGTAACTGCCCTATCATTACTTACATGCATGAATATCAAGGCGCATACCCCATTAAAAAGAATATTGGTGAAAAGAATGCAAAAATCATCAGTCGAGAAATTGCTCCTGCCCATCACCTCAATCAAGTTTTAAGTAGTGATCTTACTGTTTTTAATTCTACTTTTCATCGAGACCACGCAATCAAAGAAATGAACCAATTTCTCAAAAGAAGAGGCGAAGGCTCCTTCCAGTTAGAGCCTGAGGATTATCCTATTCTCCCTATTGGAATCAGTCCTCACCCTTGCCTTTCTCAAATGAGTACAAGGGATATTGATATCCTTTGGAATCACAGGATTGAGTACGATAAAAACCCAGAAGCCTTCCTTGATCTCGCACTCCAGCTTGTGGAGAGAAAGCCTGAAACCACATTCGCCATTTTAGGTGATGACAATCTTAAAGTCTTCCAACCTCTCTTAAGAAAATATCCAGACAATATCCTTGCCCAGGGATTTATCTCAAAAGAACAGTATTGGCAGGTTCTTCACAGGTGTAAACTTGCCCCCATCACTTCCTTTCATGACTTTCAAGGCCTATCACTTTTAGAGGCCATGTCTGTAGGGGTCATCCCCATAGCCCCAAGAAGAATGGTTTACCCTGAACATCTCATGAACTTTCCTCAACTTCTCTATCAAAAGGAGGCTGAGCTATTTGAGCTTACTGAAAGATTTTTAGTCCAGGACCACCAATACTTGAGAGATGAACTTAAACAAAAGAGTGGTCAGTTTCTTTGGGAAAACCTTATTGAAAGATGGAACTTATTCCTCAAAAATTTTTCCGCCTAAAATTTATGGCCATTTTATCCGATAATTTAAGGGTGAGTAGGCTAAAAAAAGTCTATGCCATTTAAACGAAGGTTATTTCATGAAATATTCCGTAGCCATAAAGATTGAAGATTACACAGAAAAATTTTCTTTTGACACTGAAGCAGAAAGAGAACATTTCATGGAAGAATGCAAAAAGATGCACCCCGTAATCGAATTTCTTTTAAGTGAAGAAAGTGATTGGAGCTCTGTCGTTGCCAAATACGCTTACTCGGCCTAATCTGTCCTAAAAAAGGACGGATTTTATGGCGCTATCTCTTAATCTTAAAACCTATCTCCCTGCGACTCTCTCTATAACCAACACCAAAAATATAAAAACCCTCGCTGGTGAATTTACCCTGGTGGTCTTTCCTTTAAAGAAAGTTTCCCAAGTAAAAAAAGCCTTAAAAACTCATCTCTCACCCTATCAATTAAAGAGACTTTCTTCTGATAATAATCAACCCCAATTTCTCCATGGTCCTAAGGGGTATGTGGGCTTATTGCCACTGCCTGAAGAAAGACAAGAAATCATTGATCATGAGGGCTTACTTGATACCAGTAACTATAGTTTTGCGAGAGATCACGCAGGCGCTCTCTATCTTCAAGCTGAGGAAATGGGTTGTACCATAGCTCACCTCCATGGATTTGAAATCGAATATGATGAACTTCTTGGTAGTCTATTAGGTTTTGAGATCGCGGCTTATGATTTCAAAAAGCAAGCAAAGCCTCTTACTTTAAGTGCGAGTTATCAAGGCGAACTCCCTAAAGAAGCTCTTAAAGAGGCTCATAAAAATGCTCGTGCAGTAGGAAGAGCGACCAATATTGGCCGCATGCTTGTCGATACTCCTCCAGGTGACAAGAGACCGGATGATTATGCTCAAGCAGTGAACGCTTATTTTAAAACAAAGTCGGGTATGACTGTCTCCATTTGGAATGACAAACGCCTCCTCAAAGAGGGCATGGGATGCATGATGGGAGTAGGACAAGGCTCGACTCAACTTCCTCGTCTCGTTCATTTACGCTACCGCCCGAGTAAAGCAAGAGATATTCAACCTGTTGCCTTCGTCGGAAAAGGAATTACCTTTGATACAGGTGGCCTCAATTTAAAAGGCGGAGCAAATATGCGCCTCATGAAAAAAGACATGGGGGGCTCCGCAGCTCTCGTAGGCCTTGCCTCTTGGCTTGTAGATTCTAAGAGCGATTTTCCGTGTGACATATACTTAGCCCTAGCTGAAAATAGTGTCGACTCGCACTCCTTTAGACCAAGTGATGTCCTCACGGCCAGAAATGGCAAAACAGTAGAGATTGATAACACTGATGCTGAAGGACGACTGGTGATGGCCGATGCACTTTGTGTTGCCTCTGAAGCCAAAGGAAAAGATAAACCTCAATTCCTGATCGATGTGGCAACTCTCACCGGTGCTATCAAAGTTGGCCTTGGTGATGACATCGGTGGTCTCTTTTCCAACAATGATGACCTGGCCTTCATTTTACAAAGTTGCTCTCAAATTTCTGGTGATCCCTTATGGCGCATGCCTTTAATGGAAAGTCAGCTTAGTAAGCTAAAAAGTGATGTTGCCGATATTGCCAATAGTTCAAGTGGCTTTGGTGGCGCCATCCGAGCGGCAATGTTTTTGAGAGAATTTACCGGGGACATCCCCTGGGCCCATTTGGATATTTACGGCTGGAATCCAGCGCGCCAAAAGGGCTATCGTGGTGCCGGGGGCTCAGGCCAAGCCGTTCAATGCCTCGCCCAATTCATCTCCTCCCTCTAGGTGCGTGATACCTTTTGCAACCCCTTGCGTCCAAGAGAAAAACACGCTAGAATAAGTACGATCGTTCGTTTTTAAAAGGAGATGAACATGACACTTTTTCAACTAGTTACATTTGACTACCCTGTTAAACTCACTGAAAAGGGCAATAAGACCCTTAACCGGATCAGAGAAGGACTGAATCACTCCCCTCAACTTTTCCAACAATTCATAGCAAGAAGTATTGAAGGGGTAGAAATAGGACTTTCACTCGCTAAAAAAGGTGAAGGTGAATTCTTCGAGAAATTGGTCGATCGAGACCTTTCCTAGTTAAAGCCTATTCAATTGGTAAAGATCTGGGTAACATTTTGGGGTTATGACAAAAGGAAATGAAACGCGAGAGGTTATTCTTAAGGCCGCGCTGGATTTCTCCAGCAAACTAGGACTTGAGTCTCTCAGTATAGGTGAGCTGGCTAAAAAAGTAGGAATGTCTAAGTCCGGTCTATTTGGCCACTTTAATTCAAAAGAAAAACTCCAAAAAATGGTTCTTGACTATGCTGCCAAGAACTACACGGAAAATGTCTTTCTTCCCGCCTTCAAAAAAGAGAGAGGAATTGAAAGAATTCTCGCCATTGTAGAATCTTGGCATAAATGGTCTGGCAAAAACTTCACAGGTGGTTGCCCTCTTGTGGCCGCGGCCTTTGAGTATGACGATCGTCCTGGACCTGTAAGAGATCATCTTCAACATCATCAAGGCAATATGATTAAGTCCTTTGAAAGATCTGCTCAGATCGCCATAGATGAGGGCCAATTCAAAAAAGACTTAGACTGTCGTGAATTTGCCTATGAGTTTTACTCCTTTATGCTTGGCTATCACCTCTTCTCTCGATTGCTTAGGGATGAGAAAGCAAAAGAGAGGCACTATCAATCGGTAGAAAAACTGATTGAGCGCAGCCGTGCTTAATGCTTAAAAAAATATTTAAAATTTTAAGCCATTCCTCTAGGCCAGCCCTTCAATCCGCCTTTGATAAATTTTATAGCGAACTTCTTCAATCCCCTGAGTACTCCCTTTTTCTTGAAAAGCTTAAAGGTGATCGCACACTCTCCTATAATCTTTTGAGTCAAAAAGAACTTCTTATTTTCAAAGAATGGCTAGGCCAAAGACATGGAACTCTTTTAGATTACGGGTGTGGTTTAGGCTTAAGTGCAGCTCTTTGCCCACGAGATCTTACAGTCTATGGTCAGGATTTTTCATCTGTTGCCATTCAGTACAATCAAAAAAACTTTCCAAACCACTTTTGGTCACTTAAGCCCTATACTAAAAAGAAGAACCATCTTAATTCTTTTGATCACCTTGTATGTATGGATTCCCTCTATATGCTCAACCAAGATAAAAAGACAGCCCTCACCAATCTGTTTAGACCCATAAAGAGATCTGCCATCATTTTTCAAAACCTCAATGAGGACTTACCCCAAATTAAAGGATGGCACGAAGAGATAATCGATGTGACAGAGTGCTTTCACCAGTACTTAGATTTAGCTGAACAGATGCTCTCCCTTGCTCCCATTAATCAAGAAAGGCAGAAATTCTCTGTACTTTGGGATACAATCAGCAAGGAAATTTTCAAACACAGACAACAAAATATGAAAAGGAAAGTTGTACGCTATGAAAAATATTCTCCTTAGTCTCCTTGCCCTCTTTTACTTTTCTTGTCAGCAACAAGAGACTCTTCATTTAAGAAAGAAAGTTATAAAGAAGATTTATCCAGGCATTGTAGAAGTGGTCGTGCCCAAACAAGAAAATAAACAAATTAAATACCAACGCCCTTTACCCTACGAGCTTCTCGATTTTAAAGAGCGTAATGACAAATATCATTCTATTGGTACTGCTTTTTTTAAAGACTCAAAACACTTAGTCTCTGCTGCTCATGTCTTTGCCCCCGATAAGAAAAGCTATTATGAGAATTATTTTATTAGAACAAATGAAAATGAAGTTTATCCTATCAAAGCCATCACTCGTTTTTCTGCTTATCGAGACATTATTGAATTCACCCTCGATAAATACCCAGACAATTCCCAAGCTTTAGAATTTCAAAATAAAGTTGAAATTGGCGATATGGTCTATGCCGTTGGTAATGCTCAAGGAGAAGGTATTTCTACCAGAGGCGGCCAAGTTTCGACCTTTACCCCAGAACCAGTAAAAGGGACATGGGATTTTATCCGCTTTAGCTCTCCCACTTCCCCTGGAAATAGTGGCAGCCCCCTCGTCAACTCTAAAGGACAGGTCGTTGGTGTTGTGGTGATGAAAAATGGATCTGAAAATTTAAATTACGCACTTCCCATAGCCGAGCTGGAAAAAACATCTCCGAAAGAAGCCGTATTTTATGAACGACAATTATCAGTTCAAGATGGAATGCAAACGGTAGCAGAAGATTGGCTTGATAAGGCCCCCCTACCTTCCACCTTTAAGGATCTCCACGATGCAGGTTCTAAGTCCAAGGAGGAGTTCTACTCTCAGTTGATAGAGAAGTTTGTTACGAAATTCGATCAACTTCTTTTTCCCAATAGTCCTCGATTTAAAGATTCACTTCGCTATCAAAAACTCATTTCCCGAGTGAGCTTGGTGCAAAAGGATCAGGCTTTACAAAACTGGCACCTTAAAGATGTAGAACTCACGAAAATTATGGCCTCTCTCGACAATGTTGTTTATCGTGGATTCGAAGATATTTTCAATCTCACCCTATTGATTAAAAACGAAACGAATCTTAAAACTCAGGAACTATTCAACAATCCGCGGCGAATGGCGAATAGAATGGCCGAGACGATTGGAGCCCATAGAACTATGGCTTCACAGCAAATACCGATCGTCGATTATGGCGAACCGGCCAAAGAGGAAATCTGGCGCGATCAATTAGGCCGACTTTGGAAAAGCGCTTACTGGCACATCCTCTATAACAATACTGTCGTTGTGGGCCACTTTACTCCGGCACCTGAAGGTGTATATGCTTTCTTTGATCAAAAACTCTATTCTAATTTATCTCAAGGCTACATGGACTTTGTTAAAGGAAATATTCTTGAGATTAATTTAAGTTACTCGGGAACAACAAAAGAGTGGAAAGAATTTTTAGACCTTCCTCAAGACTTACTACCTCCTTTTTTAAGAAAGGTTGAATTCTCCCTTTTAGAAAAGAAGAACTCTCACCTGGTAAATTTAAAAGGCAAAGATTTTTCAGTGAAAAATTTTAGTTTTTCTGATCCAGAGATGAGCCAAATCACAGCTTTAGTTAGCTATGATCCAGATCATTCACTAAAGTCTCAAGTACAAGGCTGGGAGTTCCTTACCCATAGAATTAGAGAAGAAGGGACTTCATTTTTCTTTGCTTTTGAGACGCCGGAACTTGCCCCGGACTGGGCTAAAGAAAGATGGCTTCAGATTAAAAATAGGCTTAATCACTACGATGGTAAAGTTCATAACATTAATGGACGCATCATGGTAAAAAAGCCTTTGAAAAATAAAGCCCACGGCCAGTGGTGGATGAGTTGTTTTTCCTTGAGTTCTTTAGGGGAAAAGAACTTAATGAATCAATGTAAGGCATTGAAAAAGCGAGTAAAAATCAAGTAACGCTATGGATCAAGGGACTTGGCAAAGTCTTAACTCATCGCTACTCTTGCCTGCAATGATTAAGACTCTCATCCTCCTTTTCTTGTGCCATCACACTTTTGCAATTTCGCAAAATAAGTTGATCCCTATCAACCCTCAAGAGACGGCTTTTTTTCAATACCTTAAGGAGGTCGCGGCTCTTCGTTTTATCGATCGGCTCCCCACAGAACCTTGGTTTGAATGCGTAGAGGGAAAAAGTAGTAATACCTTTTTTAGTGGTGGACTTTATTCATTCACATCAACAAGAGATGTAGATGAAAATGTTGAAGCCTTTGTCGCGACCCTACTAGATCACGCCTATTGGTCAAAAGTAGGTTTTGCCCAATGCCGCTTTGAAATAGATCACTTTAATGAATGTAAAGCTCAGGGCTTTTCTGTGGTTCACTTTAAGAACCAAAGACTTGTTTACTTTCATCGCGGACCAGAAAAAGAAACCTGTCCTACTTATTAAGCTCTTGGTTCATTTTATCAACTTTGGCTGCTAAAGATTTCTCATAAGCATCAAGCTTTTGAGATATTTGCTTATCATTGATTCCCATAATTCTTACTGCATAAAGACCAGCATTGAAAGAACCATCAATGGCCATTGTGGCCACCGGAATTCCTGCGGGCATTTGAACAATCGAGAGAAGAGAATCTATCCCCTCAACCGACTTTTTAGAATTAACGGGAACTCCTATCACCGGAAGAGTTGTAGCAGAGGCCACCATCCCCGGAAGATGAGCTGCTCCACCAGCGCCTGCAATGATCACTTGAATGCCTCTCTCTTTAGCCGACTTAGCAAAATCTAACATTCCTTGGGGAGTCCTGTGGGCACTAACAACCTTGACCTCGTAGGATATATCAAATTGCTTCAATGCCTCTAGCGCACCTTCCATAACAGATAGATCGCTCGAGGAGCCCATAATGATCGCGACTTTTGCATTAGCCATGACTTATTCCTTTTACTTTAATGATCTCTTTTATTTCATGATGTTTTTCTATGAGTTCTTCATAAGTATCACCTAAGAGAGTGGCATGTCCCATCTTTCTTCCCTGACGACAATGCTTTTTGCCATAATTATGAAGATAGGCTCCTTTCATCGCAAGGAGATCATTCACTCCTTCCCACTGAGAAGAACCCTCTCCTTCTCCTATGACATTAAAAGTGAGGGCTTTTTTTACATGATCAACATCACCCAAAGGAAGACCCAGAACTCCCCTTAAGTGATTCTCAAATTGACTAGTCATGCAAGACTCTATGGTGTGATGACCTGAATTATGAGGTCTTGGAGCAAGTTCATTGACCCATAACTCGCCACTTTTGGTGAGAAACATTTCAACTGCAAGAACTCCCTCTGCTTGAATTTCTTCCATTATCTTGAGGGCCAATTCTTTTGCCTTGTAAGTTACCTCTGGGGAAAATCTTCCAGGATACAGGGTGTACGAGATGAGATTAAGTTGTGAATCAAAGGCCATCTCCGTTGGCTCATAAACCTTCATTTCACCATAACGATTTCTCGCTACCAAGATTGAAAGCTCCCTATCAATAACTGCTTTTTCTTCCCACAAGACTTGAGTCTTAAAGGCCTCCGGTAATTGTTCATGATTGCCATCAAATCCGATAACACCCTTACCATCGTAACCCCCTTCAGGGATTTTCAAAAAGCCAGGACTTAAACTGGCATCGACTTCATTGACCACTTTAAAGGGAGCTGTTGGAATATCATATTTTTGAAAAAACTCTTTTTGGCGTATTTTATTTTGAATGAGCCCTATAACTTTTGAACTGGGGGCCACATGCACATTTTGATTTTCTAACGCTTTTAATCCTTCAAGATTGACGGCTTCGAGATCCATCGTAACAACAGAACAATTTTTCATTTGAATGACATCATCTTTGTCTTCAAAGCTTCCTTCTTTAAAATCGTCACAAAAAGGCTGGCAAACTGCATTCGCCTTATCCAAAATAGAAACAGACAAATCCCATCTAATACAATGAGGCAGCATCATACGTGCTAATTGCCCCCCACCTAAAATGCCTAGATTGTGTTGTTTCAAGGAAAGACCCCTTCTCAAAAAAATTTGATTCTACAATGTTTTAGCAAAGTTATGAGGTTTTGCCAGTCCCTTCAAAGAATATAGGAATTTTTCCAACAGTCAGGTTTTTGCCTACTTTTTGAGGCAGGCATTTCTCGCATATTAGGCTCCCTTTCTTTCCTAAGCTCTCTAAAATAGGAAAAACCGTGAAAAAAAGTAAAGAAAACCCTTGAAACCATCGATAATAGAAGAGGAAACGTGTGAGAGAGGAAGTCCAAAATGTTGAGGCACATTTGCCTATCATTCATAGCTATCATTATGAGTTGTCATATTATGGCAACTGAAACTGTCGTTGAGCAGATCAAAGCTAAAGTCGAAGGTTTAAGTGAGGAAATATCTTATCTGGCCCAATTATCAAAAGAAGTCACCATCCATGCAAAGAGTCGAGAGAACTCGAATCTCGCAGAATCTCAACAATTACTTGATCACGCTAAGGCCCTTTCTGACAGAAGTAATTCCATTAAACAAATCCAAACTGCTTTGTTCGAAGCTCTTAAAACACCAACTCCCGACCGACTTACCAAAATAGAGGGAATCATAGAAAGAACCCTTGCGGAAATTGAGACAACAAAGGCCAGTCACATCCAGATAAACGAAACACTCACCAAAGAGGACTCTAAGCCAGAAGTTGTGGTTGAAAAACTAGCTCAAGTACCAGCAGAAATTGAAGTCAAACCACTTCCTCCCGTTGAAATTTCCCCAGAGATTAAGCCTGTTGTTGTGAGTGAAATAGAGGTCAAGCCATTAGAGCCGGTAGATCCGATCATGTCAGAATTTCAAAAGAGACTGATGGAAACCCCAGAAGAAACCTACAAGAGGCTTAATAGTGGTCCAGCCTATGCTAACGAGGAAGTAGCCGCAGCGACTGCGGAGGAAGTCTTTATCGCCATTGAAAATGACTTTCGAAATGAAGCAGGTGAAACGGTAGAGCCAAAAGATATTCAACCTGTTCCCCCCATACCCGTTATCAAAGAGGCCGTGATAACACCAGCTGAACCAGATAAGGAAGAGCTCGAGAACAAAGAGGACTTAGTTGAAACAATCACACCTGAAGAATACGCTGAACAAAGAGCTCAGGCACTAAGAGAAAAATTTAAAGATCAACTTGAAGAAAAATTACCCATAACAAAATCAATCAGAGTCTATGACACTAATACTGGAAAAGAGTCCTGGCTAAAGAAAAATGAGGGTTATACCATTCGACCTATTGGATTTGGCCCCCGAAATAGTATTCGCATTCAAGTTTTTGATAAGGACAATAACCCTGTTAAGGGTGACTTTATTACTCTTCAAAAAAATGTACAGGATGGAACTATTCAAAATAATGCCCTTAAGTCTATTAGGGCCTTGGAATTGATCCGTGCGAGCTATCATACTGATCCCTATGTTGAGGAGCCTGTTTGTAAGCCAGCCGAAAATGATCACACCGCAAATGACCCTATTCCTACGGTGCCTGCCACGACAGAAAGCGAGACCCACGATGCTGGAGATTATTTACCCCACTGTGAAGTTCTTCGAGATGGCATACAAAGACAAGATAAGGACAAGCTTAAACAATGTATTAGAAGTATTCATTCTTATATCAAAGCCAATGGAACAAAGCGCTGCCAAGTTATTCAAAAACTCTTTTCCCTCAATGAGAAAGAGCAAGACTTTGCAGCACTGGTTTTTACCACAGTGGGAGAAGCACCTTCTGGACTTCCCTCTGGTTCTCCCGATCACCTAATGATCATGAAGGTATTAGAAAATAGAGAAAATGCTGTGAAACGAGCAGGCTGGAAGGAACCTCTCAACAAACTCGATCTTGCTCTAGTTCCTATGCACTTTTCCATGTTTAATAACCATAGAGGAAAGTTTGTTTCAACTTCCTTTTTGAGAGCATCAGGAAATATGGACCGTATTATTGATTCTGTGGTCGACTATCAAACTGCCACCTGGTCACCTCCAGATGAAATTAAAAATGCAACTCATTACTATTCTCCGCCGGCCATGGTGCCAAAAAATAGACGTATTTGGTGGGCGCGCCCCGATCAAAACCCTAATAGAACGCTTCGCTCTGTCGATAATATCACAGTAAATGGAAAACCATTGGTGAATAAATCGAACTCTCCCAATGGTTACCACCTGTTTTACGCTGGTGTTGATGGTCCCAATAATTACGCTACAATAAGAAGATCTAGAAGAACACTTGGGAGATGCCAATGAGACATATGATCGCCACATTTATTCTCATCATTTTCTCTCAAGTAATATTCGCCTCAGAGGGAAGTCAGACAAGTGACTGGGATGTATATCGCGATGATCGCGGATATTATCTTGGTCTTAAAAGTGAGCAATTTAAACTCATAAGAATAGAGTCCTTTGGTATTAAGCCTCGAATTATGAAAGCGATTCCCTACAAAAAAAATCAAAGGGTTGTTTTTATTCATTACTTTGCTGGTGAAACGGGAACAACTTCAGCCGTAAAACAATTTCATGTCGTGATCTTTGATACAGAATCAAAAGAGTTCATTGGCAAGGCTCCCTACAAGTACGCCTCTTCAGATCCAGATCTTGATCAACCTGAATGGTACTTTGAAGAAAAGAATATTACTGTTAAAGACCCTTATGAAGGAAAAAAATCATTTCCACTGCCTTAAAGAGCACATGACTTAGGAGCAACAAAAAAGAATTTAGCACTATGGCGCATGACGCCTGCAGCTCTCTCTGCTTCTTCTCCAGAACCCCAGTAAAGATCAGCTCGACCAGGCCCTTTGATGGCACCGCCAGTGTCATGAGCAAAAACAAAACGCGCCTTTTCTTTGAAACTGACCTCCTCTTCATTTCCTTTTTGAGGATGACGATACTCTAAGAAGGCTAAGGCCCCCATTGGGAAAAGACTGAAATCAACAGCAACAGTCTCCATTGGCATAGGCTCCACTCCAAATGTTGTAAGCCCTTTCTTTTTCTCCATCTTTTTAAAAAATACATAGCTAGGATTAAGACTCAAAAACTGATAAAGCTTCTCTTTATCAAGCTCCTTTAAATACGCCTTAATCCTCGCAAGACTCATTTCTTCTTTGGGAATAATATCCAACAAGGACTTTCCAATGCTGTAGTATCGGTGTCCATTTTGAGCACCATAGCCTAACTCCACAACTTCTCCATTATCAAAAATAATTTGGCCACTTCCCTGAATTTGTAAAACAAAAGCGTCAATAGGCTTCATATAAGCCAACTCTAGTCCTTTTCCTTTCAGTGCCCCTTCAATATCAATTTCACTTCTTGAAAAGAAAGGAACAATTCTTTTTAAGCTACCTGGGCCTTTTACAACACGCCCAGATACGATACCTCGAGAAACCTCTTGATCAAGAAGGTCCCCATGAGAAAAGTCCTCCATCTTAACCTCAACCAAGTCCTCGGGAATTGAATAAACTGGTTGAATAAATTCACCACTTGGAGACTTTCTAGCAGGATATACGGGAGAAAAGTAAGAGGTTAATAAAATCTGACCCCACTCTTCCTTTCCATAGACTTCATAGAGCGCTACTTCACTGTCTAATGACAATCCTTCAAGAAAGTCTGCATAGTTCTCAGGCGTTACCTCACATACTCCAAACTGAAGAGTTCCTCCAAAAGGTCGCTCCTTTAATCGCTTAGCCGTTGTCCTTACCCCTCTCTCACTAACCCAGGCGCCACCAAGACCACTAATCCTTACTATTCGATGAAAGCGCATGGCCTTATCTCTTGAGTCGATCTCCATACGAGCACAACCCATGACAAAACAACTTACCAGCAAGAACCTGACAAAAACACTCATGAGACCTCTAAACTTAGTTCCTAATATCTCCGATAGTTATTATGAGGTTTTTATGCGAATTAGGCTAATAGCAATTCTTTATTTCTACGTTTTAACTGGAGTGGCCCATGCAGGGTGCCTTCCTACTCTTAAAAGATTAATGAATAAAGGTCCGTTTGCTCACACTGAAGAATATAAATTAAGAGAAAAGATCGCCCGCATTGAAGAGATGACTAATTTTTTTCGTAGAAAAAAAGATAATCCAGAGCCTGCACTTAATATCAAAATTTATAAAAAAGTTAACATCATGAATGAACACCTTCTCAATGGAACTCATGCGGCTAACGAGAGAAATTGGCAAACATTTTTTCGTGAATTTGAAGCCAATTACATCAGCTTCAAAAGATCTAAAGAGCTTATTGATGTTCTCAACCAAAATCCAGATGAGCTAACATCAACTTTTCTCATCCGGATTGAAGGAATGGGTTATCCTAAAGCCTACCGTGACTTTATTACCGCAAGAATTGATGAGTATGGTAGCTTAGATGGCCTTAAGAAAGCACTCGATTTAGAGTCCAAAAACACCCTCGTCAAATTAGGCAATGATTATCAAGAGTACCGAATCATAAGAGAAAACTTGGAAGAGCTTAAGGAAAAGCCTGGTTGTAATGAAAACTGTAGACGTATGATTGACATGCTTCGAGGAAGTCTTGGTGCTGACTCTCAAAAGAATAAGCTCATTCATGATATATTTTTTGTAGGGGAAAAAATTCCTGAGATCTCGACTATGAGAGAACTCCTGTATAGCGAAAACCTTTTTGTTCTCACAAAACTAAAACGCGAGAGGAATGCCGAGATCTTTCGCTTTTTCACTTCCTTTATGAATCAACCACAATTTATTGATAGCCTATTTGGTTACATTTACAAGGGTAACCTTCTTGGCAAAAAAAGGGCCGTTAAATTTTTTCGCATGATTTATGATGCCCAAGCACGAAATTTTCATTTTCCTAAAATCAATCGAGTCCTCCATGGACCAAAAGATGCAGAAAAAGCTACAGATTTATTGCAAAACCTCAACACCACAATTGATAGTGATGAGCTATTAGTCAGTTTTTCTCGTCGAGTAGATCGTCTATCTGAGGAGAAATGGAAGACTATCAAAAATCATGCCCAAGCGAATGAAGTAGACTTTCATAAACGTATGATTCAAGCAGAAGAAAAAGCTGCTGCTCGCGGTAACATTTCTCCAACCCAGGAGCCTAGTTTTGTCTCAAGACTCGCCACTCTTGTTGTAATAGGTGCTCCGGCCATAGGTTATTTTTATTTTGATGCTCTTCCTACAAGTGTGCAAGAGATTATCTACACATCAGAAGAGGATACCCAGGTCAATCCTGATGATCCCCTCCCTGAAGAGGGAGAGATTATAACTCTTGAGGGCGAAGAGGACCAAATGATAGAGGAAATAGGCGATGTCATCCTATCTCCTGAGGGCGA
Source organism: Bacteriovoracales bacterium (assembly GCA_030149295.1). Taxonomy (GTDB): domain Bacteria; phylum Bdellovibrionota; class Bacteriovoracia; order Bacteriovoracales; family Bacteriovoracaceae. The sequence goes on from JASBRV010000078.1 coordinate 53,178, forward strand.
GAGAAACCCTTCTTCCCGTGGATCATCCAGAGCACTTTTTACGAAATGGTGGTGTGACCTCTTCTCTTGTTCTCCTTAAGTTTCTTTAACAACTTTAATACTTCATCATTGCTTTTTTTTACTGTGGCAAAGACACTACTTTGAAGTTCCTCCAATTCACCGAGCACAATAATGTCTTTGTTTTTCTCTAATCTCTTTTTCCCCACCTCTGGCACAATGACAAAGCCGAGTCCCTGTTGGCAGATAACCTCAAATAACTCCAAGCCATCTCCCTCTCCAATAAGGGAAGGACTGATGCCATTTTGCGCAAAATAGAGGTCCCCTTCATAGCGTAAGTCTGAGGTTGAAGAATGAGCAAAGAAAGGAATTTCCTCAAGGGACTGTGGAAATGACTTCTGAAACTTCTTGTATTTTTTATGAGCAAGAGCAAAAGTTCTATTCGTTCCAACCTGAATGGAGATTAGCCCTTTTGACTGGCCCAGTTTAGCAGAAGAATAGAGAATATCGATGGCCTCATCTTCTAATAAAGACAAAAGCTGTGGTTTTTCTAGTTCTGTAAAATTAACCTTAAAGTCTGGGTTCTTAAAAAAATCTAAAAGATCACTATAAAGTAAATATTGCGACATAAAAGGAGTAATGCCAATTTCAATACTTCTCCTCGGCAGCTTCTCTTTATGTCGCATCCGCCTAACAAACTCTTTAGAAAGTCCAAAGAGCTCTTCAGCATACTCAAGTGCCACCTTACCTTCTCTTGTTAGATAGAGAGCCCTATTCCTTCTTTCAAAAAGCTGACAGTCCAGGAATTCTTCCAACAGTTTAATTTGATCGGATATTGTCGGCTGAGAAATAAAGAGTTTCTCGCATGCTCCTTTAATACTTCCCTCTTTTGCAGTGACATAAAAGTAAAATAAGTGGCTAAAATTTAGCCGATCAATACGATAGTCCAATTCGCCCTCACATAGTTTTTCCCTAACTATTTTAACAAATAAAACGATTTTTCCAAAGTGGCTTTTCAGGCGATGATAAGTGTGCAGGAGAATCTGCTTTAACCAGTGAGGCAAAAATGAAAAAATCAATCAACTCAACCCTTTCCTTCCTTATGACCATGCTCATGGTTGCAAACCTCTACGTAAGCCCTGCAGTGGCCCAAGATGAGGGAGAAGATGTGGTAGTAGAAGAAACAACAACCACATATGAAGAGCCTGTTGAGGAATCATCTGACACTTTCACCGTATCAGAAGACGAATAAGCCTCACTAAGCCTTCGAAATCCGATACAGGTTGTGGGGGGTCCTCATGGGACCCCCTCTTTTTAGGCTTAATTTCCTATATTTATTGAGTTATTCTTTTTCTTATGAAAATTGCTATTATTATTGTTTTTATCATCTCTATTGCTCTTCCTATCCGCTTTTACCTTCTAGGCCAAAAAAGCCAAGAGATGAGCATGGAGTTAGGTATTGGCCCTGATGGTGGACTTAAACCTTGTGATAAGAAGAGTCATTGTGTTGAGACGGGAGATATTGAAATCCCCTCTAGCCTCATGAAAGAAAGTGCTCTCGATACAATTAAGTCCCTCGCTCCCAAACTTGAATTAGAGCTCATTAAGGAGGGGCCAAATTATCTCCATTTTATCCACCAATCCGCTATTTTCGGCTTTACAGACGATATAGAGTTCTTTCAGAGTCCTTCTGGCCTGCAATTTCGTTCAGGCAGTCGAGTCGGCCACTCCGATATGGGCGTGAATGAAAAAAGGATTAAAGCCCTTTTTCAAAAGGCGGACACAAGGTAATTTCTTACTACAGGCAATGAATTAAGTTTTTACCTAATTTTGTGTCAAATCTAAGTAAACTCTGGCTTTCCTCATAGATATTTCCTCCCATCTTCCGATAAAGTCAGAGAAATGAAAGGAAATTTACTCTTATTACTTTCACTTACCCTCTTTTTCAGCAATGCCCTTGCTGGTAGTGCTTGTTGTTTTGAATCAGAGTCTCTCTCTAAAGAGAAAGAAGTTGCTTCTTCACATTGTCCTTATCACAAGGAAATGAATGACAAAAAAGAGAATAAACAAAATGAAAAAGATGAAAAGCACAATTGTAAGGCCATCTGCTGTAAGCTAGCCTCCCAACTGCCTCTAAAAGTGCAAGCACCTCAAAGCAGCCTAAAAGCTATCACAAGTTTAAACTTTTACTTCCTGGAAAAAGATCCCAAAAATATCCATACCCCATTACTGAAACCACCAATGCCTCTCTCCTAATTAATCTTTGAAGAACATTTTTTTTACTTAAATTAATATTAGGAGAATTCATGAAATACTTAAAATCAGCTCTATTACTGGGCTCACTCTTTGTTGCTTTTTCTTGTGCCTCAACAGCCGACGATGGCTGCTGTGGACCAAAGGGACCTACGGCCTGCGCTGAAGGCCAGTGCAAGAAAGATAAATCTTGCTGTGAAGATAAATGCGGTAATTGCAGTGGTGAAAAGAACTCTTGCAAAAGCGGTCAATGCGACCTCAAACGCAAAAAGCAGTCATAATATAGGTGCGTGATACCTTTTCCCATGCTCTGCAGGGGAAAAGGTATCACGCACTTTTTATAAAAAGCCTTTATTTATGGTCACATTTTCCGATATGTCTTTAACAAAAAAATAAGTTAACTAGCTGTTTTTACAATAAGGAACAAAGAGGGGCTAAGCTAAGCCCTACCTTTAAAAACAACGGAGAAGCTTTGAGCTCAAAAGACTTAATCGATCTCGATGATCGCGCTCTAGTGAAGAATATTTTAGAAAAATTGAAAAATCTCAATACTAAAATTCGTATGTGGCAAAAGCTCACAAGTATCCATAAGGTAAATTACGCACAACTTGACCGCATTGATTTTAGCGAAAATGTTGTCACTCTCAAACCACTTAAGGGAAGCCGCTTTATGTTAGCGCCGACCCCTATCATTTATCTGCACTCCGATCACCGAACAACTCTCTTTAAAACAACCATTGAGTTGAGAAATCCTTTTCGTCTGGAAATAAAAGTCCCACGCTTTGTTAAAATTCAAGAAGGAAGAAGTGAGAGTAGAAAGCCTCTCGCTGATTTATATAAGGCAGAAATTATGCTTGAAGGTATCTCTCAAGAGCTAGGAGTTAAAGTTCTCGATCTCAGTCAAAGTGGTGCGGGTCTTCGCGTTCCTAAATCCTTTTTCAATCTTTGCCAGATTGGCTCTGTGCTTTGCATATCAACTAAAGACATACCCGGCCTCAATGGTCAGTACGGAATTATACGAAATAAAATACCCTACTGTCCTAATCCATCACGTCCCCAACTTGTCCTTTATCGAGTTGGCATTGAATTTATTAAAGAAACAAACCTCGACGATCTGATCGGCTCCTGACTATAATTGAGATAAGTCCAAGGAGGGATTATGAAACGCAGAGAATTCTGCAAGCTGACAGTTATGTCGGCAGCTGCCTTATCTTCACCATTACTTTTTGCTCGCCAAAAAGAAACCTTTAAAGAAATTGATTGGAATAATGCCCGCTTAAGTCTTAAAGCTTATCGTAGCGTTTCTGATGTTGGCAGCTGGAACTTAGCCGATATTGAAGGCCAAATCCCAAAAGAAATAGAAGGTCATCTTCTTAGAGTTGGACCTGGTTTAAAAGTGCATCACAATACTCGCCTTCATCACTTCTTTGATGGAGACGCTTTTTATCAAAGTTTTCGATTTTCTCAAGGCCAAGTAAAATTTAGTGCTCAGTTCATTGAAACTCCTGAAAGAGTTGAAGAAAAGAAAGCAGGAAAAATGCTCTTCAATGAGTTTGGAACTATGGCACCAAAAAAAACGAGGAAGCTAAAGAATCAGCCCAATATCAACATTATTCCTTGGCGAAAAAACTATCTCGCTCTTTCAGAAGGTGGTAATCCTGTCATGCTCAATGGACATGACCTCGCCTATAAAGAAGAGCATGATTTTTTCAATACTCTTCCCCACAATGTTGGTTTTAGTGCCCATCCTAAGATTGATCCTTATACTGGTGTTGGTTACACCTTTGGTATTAAGCAAGGGGCTTCGATGGCCTTAATGGTTTATGAGATGAATCCTGAAAGCGGAAAACTAAAAGAGTTGTATCGTCTCCGCCAAGATGGCATTTATATGATTCATGACTTTATGGTTAGTGAGAATTACATCGTCTTTATTATTCCACCGGCCTACTTCAAGCTTACCGATATCATTTTCAATAGAGGTTCTATGGCTGAAGCTCTGAAATATGACCCCTCTCTTGGCTCAAGAGTCCTGATTCTCGATAAGAAAAGAAAAGGGAAAGTGCGAGAGATATCGATTCCTTCCTCTCTCTTTTTTCACCACGGGAATCTCTATGAGAAAGACGGTCTTTTAAACCTAACTACTTGCCATGCCAAAGACGCAAGTCTACTTAAGCATATTTCTAAATGGCATGAGCCTGCTCAAAAAGGCCTCGCCCGCCCTGATGTTTTTCGCTTGGTTCTTGATCCCAACAAAGGTGAAGTTTTAGATAAAGAGGTCATCACCAGAAAGCATGACTTTCCTACTTTTAATAAATTATATTCTGGCAAAGAAGCACGCTTTCTCTATGCGGCCGAAATGGCAGATCATAATGATCCCATGAGATTTAGTGGTATTTCAAAAATTGATATCCAAACAAAAACTCTTACAAAATACTCGGCGGAAAAAGATGAAACTCTGGGAGAACCCGTTTTTCAGGAGAAAAAAGCCAATGGTGGTCAAAAGGAAGAAGATCATGGATACCTCTTCGTCCCTGGCTATCAATCAACGAGAGATGAGAGCTTCCTTGATATTCTCGATGCCAAGAATATGCGAAGAGAAGCTCGTCTTTGGTTAGGTTCTTTCTTTCCCGTCGGTTTTCATGGAAACTTTATCGCTGATTCCACTTACTAAGCACAGTCCCTTCACCTAGCAAAGGAATGTTCAAAATATTGAGTTTCATTTGCACGATGCCTGACTTCGGTGCATCCGGACAATAAACAAATTCCCCAATCCAGCGATTATGCTCAGCAGGATCCATACTGACCAAGTGGCAATCATAGAAATCTTTCCAGTCGGTGCGACCAATATGCTTTAAGGTAACTCGAGGATCTCTATAGGTGCCCTCTCTTTGAAGATCCAAAAAGCCTTGCTCTGAACGATAGGAGTTAGGCATGCGAATGGCCTCCTCCCCTAAAACATTGCGATTAAAAATTAACACCCGAACATTGAGGTCATACTTGATCACAACGTCGAAGAATTCTTCACTTTTAGGAATCTCAAGAGTTTGAATGCGAATAGTCCCGTTTTGAGCAAAACTATCTCGGACCACGTTGTGGCGAATCTCGCCAAAGAATGAGTTACCAGCCTGTGCACATGTGATGGTGCACAAGAATACCGAAATCAGCCATGATTTCATAAAGCGCTCCTTTGCTTAGAGTTTCTCGTAGGGGTCGAGGAATCCTAACAAGGAAAAAACTTGAGCGTAAAGGTAAAGTTACCAACGAATTATTACATCTAGGGTAATTTTATCAGGTCGGATCATATCTAAGTTGTATCTGCTAGGCGTCAAAGCATCTCTTGGACCGGTTAAGCCTTCAAATACAGGGATTCCAATGCTGGGAGAAATATCAATCGAACTTTTACCTTTTTCTAAAAGTCTGTATGTCACTCCAGCATCTACATTAACATCCACTGCATCAATCGCCTCTGCGCTTTTTTTATCTCGAATGAGAACCTGATCAAAGCCAACGCGAACTGGCATGTACCAATCATCAGCAAGCCGAATTCCTGATGGTCGGTTTGAGTCAAAATCCCACACAGAGGTTGAATCATAAAAGGGAAAATTAGTCCCTTCAATGGGTATACTACTTGGAGATAGAAGGCTTACGCTGTAATCATAACAAGAGCCAATGGAGATGACTTCCCCGACATTTGTCTTTGCGGTCAACTCAAAAGAAAAGTAGTCTTTTACCGATATAATACTTTCAGAATTAATAAGCCGCGCCTCACCCTTTGCCTTTGAAAGCGCTCTGGATCTAATGACAAATTGAGTATCAAGATTTGCCTTAAGAAGCTTATGAAGATTTATCTTACCAGTGACGTAGTCATCAATATCCAACTTTTCCAGGAGAGCTTGAGGAAGGTCTTTTACAGACAACTGGCATTGCATCTGTGCTTGGCTTGATAATCCCTTTAGAAAATCAAAAGGATTCGACTTCTGAAAGCAATCTTTGGCAGGAAAAGAAAGAGAGCCCTCATTAAAAGCAGATAAGTTCGCAACGACATTTTCCGTCATCTTGTACGTTAATTTTTGATCTAAATTTTCTTCGTAATCTTTTAGAATTCTTTTATGAATAGATAAAAAAGACTTTATCTTTTCCTTTCCTACTTTCTTTTCCAAATAGGTAAGCACCGTCTCATCAAATGAAAGCATGAGAGGAGAAAAGGATTTAACCTCACTTCCATTTTCGTATACGACAAACTCATTTGGAATAAAACAAACATCCAAGTTTTGATGGCTCCAAAGATGTTTATCACCACAGGGTTTTGCCAAGAGAGAGAAGGAAAAAAGAAAGAAGAGAACGGCTTTCGTTATTGCCAAAACCAGCCCAAATAAAGGCGATGACCACTTTCCTCTCCTGAGTGAAGTGCAACTGCCAAACTGAGACCACTTTGCTTTCCCCAGCGCCAATCAAGACCTGCCCCAAGATCGTAGCCGGCATCCTGTCTGGCTTCTTCATTAAAAGAACCAAAACCAACCAAGCCTTCAGCGTAGAGAAAGGGTTGAATTCTTGACTTGCCCTGTCCGGCCAGAGGGTAAAAATGGGGACCTATAGCAAATTCTCCTTGTGTAAACTCACTTCCTGTCAGGTAAGAAAAAGAAGCGTTCAAACGAAACATTGCGGGTTCGGTAGAGATGCCAAAACGAAACAAATTGGCCGAATCCTCGCGCGCTTCACCATCATCAGGATTGTCCTGACCTACATAAAAACTCGTCCTAAAATTAGCAGCAAAGGCGTTTGCATTTAAAAGAATGAATAAGCTCAAAAGAAATAATCTCAACATAATTTACCTCGTCTCATTAAAAGATAGCATCGCTTGAAAAAACGACATAGAAGGTAATAATTTCGCTTACTTCTCTTTATCGTGGACAAGAATCTCATCCTGTCCTAGATTGAACTTAACCCCTCAAAACTTATAAGCATTTCTCAAGAGAGAGGGCCATGACCAACATCACGATTTTATTCAGTTTATTCTTTCTTTCCCTCCCGTCTCTGGCGACAAGCTATTTCCCAAAGAACTATACTGACTCAAAAAGTCGGTTAAAGCGCGCTATTAATGATTTAAAAAGCCAATATGAAAATAAGCTTGAATCTTTTCAACTTAAAGTCCCGAGCCGTATTGACGATGATCTTTCTATAGATGGTCTTTACCTAGATTGCTCAAACAATTCCCCCAAACCTTCAAAGTTACTGCTTTTAACTTCAGGTGTTCATGGACCAGAATCCTATGTTGGAGCTGGTGCTCAACATTGGTATATAAAAAATGCTCTTAAAAAGAAGTGTACTCAAGGGCTATCTGTCCTCATTTTCCACGCTATCAACCCCTATGGTTTTAAATATGGCAGAAGATTTAACGAAGATAATATTGATCTCAATAGAAACTTTCCAACAAAGCCTAACTTGTATGAAAGTGAGAATGAAGCCTATCATGATCTAGAATTTATTCTTAATCCTAAAAAACCGGTTGGCCCCCTAGCCCTTCGTTCAGCAAGTCTTTTTACTCAATTAATGAAGGAGCTAATTGGTGGCTTAAGTGTCTCAAATATTCGTCAAGCCTCAGTCGGTGGCCAATATGATTACCCGGAAGGTATCTATTACGGAGGTGACCGCCCGGCAGCTCAAACCTCTTTATTAACACCTCTCTTAAAAAGGTATCTTAATCGCCACGACCAAGTTCTTCATTTCGATTTTCATACGGGCCTAGGAGAAGAAGGAGTTCTCCATCTCATCACAGGGCCCACCATTGGAACTTATGGAAATCAATTACTGAGTAAAGTCTTTCGAAAATATAAGCCTCATTTCTTCGACATTACTCACCCGACTGACCCTGGCTTTTATGAAGTAGGAGGAGATTTTGTCGATTTTGTACCTCAACTGAAAGAAAACAATAAGATTTTAGGACTTACTGTTGAATACGGCACTGTTGGTCTTGGACTTTTCCCCCAATTAAAAACCCTTACCCGATTGGTCAATGAAAACCAAGGTCATCACCATGGCTATAAAAGTAAAAGAATAGAAAAGCGGGTAAAGCGGCGTTTAAAAGAGCTTTTTCATCCAACAACGAAAAGCTGGCAAAATAAAATCCAAGAAACGAATTCCTTTCTCTTAACAACTATTCTGAATGATTTTTTAAAAATCTAAGGGGAAGAATTGCTATTAAAAGGATTAAACTTTCTTAACAAACTCCGACTTTAAGTTCATGGCGCCAAAACCCTCTATTTTACAGGCAATATCATGGCCATCCCCACTATCGTGAACAAGACGGATATTTTTCACTTTTGTTCCCACTTTCACACTCTGGGAACTTCCTTTGATCTTTAGGTCTTTTATGACCGTGACCGTATCACCTGTTGCTAAGACATTTCCATTAGCATCTTTGATTTCGGGAATCTCAGGTGTGGCCGTGGGGTCCCATTGATGTTGGCAGTCAGGACAAACGAGCATATTGCCATCGGGATAAGGATATTCATACTCACATTTTGGACAATTCGACTCGCTCATTCTTTTTCCTTTCACTATAACGATTCACTAAAAACTCTGAATGATCTCTTGTTAAATAGGTGAATCTCATTAGCTCTTCCATGACATCGATAACTCTCTCGCGAAAAGCAGATTCTTTCATTGTACCATCATCATGAAACTCTTGATAGGCCTTTGCTACTGAAGACTGATTGGGTATGGTGATCATTCTCATCCAGCGCCCAAGAATTCGCATATTATTAACGGCGTTGAAACTTTGAGAACCACCACTAACTTGCATTAAGGCAAGGGTTCTCCCTTGAGTTGGCCTGACAGCACCGATACTTAGGGGAATCCAATCGATTTGAGTTTTCATAAGTCCCGACATATTTCCATGGAGCTCAGGTGAGGACCAAACCTGCCCTTCAGACCATAAACTTAACTCTCTTAATTCCTGAACTTTTGGGTGATCGACGGACTTATCATTATCAAAAACTGGAATACCTGTCGGATCAAAGACTTTTACCTCTGCTCCCATAAATTCAAGAATCCCTCTTGCCTCTTCAGCTAAAAGCCTAGAGTAAGAGCGATCTCTCAATGAGCCATAAAGAATAAGAATTCGTGGTTTGTGTTCACTTTTTTCTTTCTTCGGAATTTCAAGAGAAAATTTTTCGTCTTTTAAATAAATAGGAATATTCACTTAACAACACCCCGAAACACTTGGTTCCCTTTATAATAACTGATCTATATTTTGAATAAATTCTTTTATTTCATCACGAACGCGGCGATATATTTGTAGCTTTTCTTCTTCATTTTCGAAATTTGCGCTCATTCGAGGGGGATCATCAAATCCGCGATGAATGATTTTTCCTCCAGGAAAATAAGGACAATTTTCATGAGCGTCTGAACAGACGGTAAAAACCACATCCATCGTAATCCCTTCTAGCTCATCTGTTGTATTTGATTCATGGGTGGAAATGTCAACGCCTGATTCTGCCATCACCTTGACTGCATAAGGGTTTAAGCCATTCTTTTTTGTACCTGCCGAATAGAAATTGTACTTGTTCCCAAAAAGAGACTTTCCAAAACCTTCGGCCATTTGGGAGCGGCAGCTATTACCTGTACATAAAAAAAGAATATTCATCTTTTTGCCTTTGAAGTCTTATGAAGTCCCGACAATAGCAAAAGTGTTGATTACTGAAAAATGAGGATTTCTTTAGATTGGCAAAAGAGTGCAGAGCTCAGCTGGAGCCCTGCACAAAAAACCTAGAAAAAAGTAAGCCCAAATGGGTTAACACCAGTACTGATATCTTTTTCAAGAATTAAATTTTTCTTCTTAATGGAAAAGCGAAGAACTGAATTGTGAGTCTGTTTACCTCCAGAATGGGTGATGACGAGAGTAAATTCGTCACCTCTGTCATCAACAGCGATATTATGCGCTGTTGGAAACTTCAGTGCCTCACTATCCAGAATTTTTAATCCTTGTTTCGTTACTTGAAGGGCATAAACTGCAGGAGAGCCCGCTTTCTCATCTATATCTAGTGCAAAAAGGAAGCGTCCATTTTCAGAGCCGGATATTCCATGAATTCCTACGGCAACTTTCTTTTTCGCTAGAGTTTTAAGGGAGCCTTGTTGAATTAGATGAAGCACTCCTGTTTCCTGTTCAACGACCACAAAGAAGCCAGCTTTGACGGGATTAAAAAGATGAATGTCTTCAGAAAAAACCTTGGTATTAACAATTTTAAGATTTCTTAAAGAAATTTGTAAGAGAACATCGAATTTCTTACCATCATTTCCTTGCACACCTTTTACGGTCAAATAGGCAAACTGACGATCCATAACCACATCATGGGGATTTCCAGAATCGAGTACCTTAGGAAGACTGAAGTGACGACGTCTTAATGTTCTTCCTTCGTCAGCGACTTCAATAAGGTCCATTCCCTTTTCGATATCAGTTGCTACAGCGACTCTTAATCCTGTTAGGGGATGGGAAAACTGGTGAAAGGCTCCTTTTGAAAGTTCAATTTGGGAGAGAACTTTCTTTGTATTTGCATTCACGACTGAAAGCTGACTTCTTGTTCTATCGGCGAAGGCCACAAGTCTTTGTCCTTTGGGTGTCCCTAAGGGTGTGACATACATAGGTTCCTCGACCTCCGTACTTAAAAGATCACCTTGTAATCTTAAATCAGATTCCTGGTATTCAATAAAACTCAAGCTGCCGCCCCTATTGGCAATGGCAAACTCTCCTACCGGTTTTGCTAATAATGACTGCCCTATAAATAAAGCAATGCTAAGTGTTGTTAATTTTCTCATCTCTTACCTCCTAGACTGAGGATTTATTTATAAAAGCGCCCCTAGGTTATGAAAAAGGAATAAATTTCATCTTTGTGATAACCTATGGCTATAGGACTTTTTAAACACTTAAAAAACAGGTACATTTAAGGGATGAGCTTAAAAGATCAAATCCTCAAGAATTTAGAAATGAATGGTTTTCCTCAAAAAAAGGTCTCTTTGCCACTAGAGAAGATGTATGAAGTGGCAGATGAAAAAGGGGAAAACCTCAATACAATCCTTGAAGAACTCAAGGTTCTAGGAGTGGATCATTTAAAAGAGGAAGATAAGATCGTCTTTAAAAGTGCTCTTCCCAATATGACTGGTGATTCTATAAAAAGGGCCCAGGAGATGATGGCCAAGATGGACCCTAAGGAACTCAAAGATCTACAAGAGCAAATTGCCAATATGAGTGAAGAGGAAAAGGAAAAACTTCTAGAACAGGCCAAGGCCATGGGACTTTTTTGATGAGCTTTTTCATTCTTAAAAATGGAAAACTTAAGAACCTCAGCTTTCCCTATTTAAGTCATGATTCTGGACGGCGCTTAGAAGTAACCCTGGCTCCACACTCTCCTCAGAAGAAAGAAGTTCTTAAATCTGATCAAACTTTTGTCATTGAAATTATGTCAAAACCAGCGATCACTCTTGATTATCAGGCAACAGTGAAAGAGGCGCTTGAGCTCTTTGACAAAATTGGTACGCGCCACCTAATCCTCAGTAAAGGTGATGATATCAAAGGGATGATTAGTGACAGAGACATCACTTGGATAAAAAAACTCGAAAATGATCATGCGACTATGGTGTCAAAATATATGAGTGATCTTCTCCTTGTTTGTCACGAAGAGACCGTAATTGATTTTGTTGCCAAGGTCATGGTTCATGAGAAAATTTCAGCACTGCCCGTAATCAACGATAAGCATCAAGTGACTGGCATCGTTACTCATAGTGATCTTCTTAGGTGGATTTACGAATAATCTCTTGGACAACGACACAATCTGTTAGTCATCTTTACTTTCTTGTGCGAATCTTCTTCCATGAAAATTTTGCTTGGAAGTTTATTATTAGTTCTAACGTCTTCGCTAAGCGCAAAATCAGTCACTCTCACTGATCTTTATAAACAAGCAAAGAAAAATAATCCCAATATTAAACGCATTCAACTAGAAACAAATTTTCAAAAGGCTCGCGTAAACGAGCTCAAATCTGCCTTCTTGCCCCAACTCTCTGTTGAAGGCGTCTATTTTTACGGTAACGTCCCCTTGAGGTCTGAAATTGGTCAAACAGGTTGGGACCGGATCGACAACCAAAACGCTATTAGCTTAAGGACCACTCTCTATAATGGTGGGGCGGAATACACCTACTTTAAATATAAAGAAATCCTTCCTGCCCTAGCGAAAAATCAAAAAGACAGTGAACTCTTCACTTTCTTTTTACAACTAAGCGCTCTTTATTTTGATTATCTTAGTCTTATTAATCAGGAATCCCTTATAAAAAGACAGGTGACAAGCCTTTCCAAAAGAGCAGAGCTCTTAAAGAAGTGGAGCCGTATTGGTCGAGTGAGAAAAGCTGATTACCTAAGCACACTGACCCAACTGCGCGCGCTAGAAGGAAGACTTCAAGAACTAAAAGAACTGCAACAAACTGCAAAGCTTAATCTCAAGGCCATGACGGGCATGGATGTGCTCGCTTCAGGTGGTGAATTAAGTGATCTCAATTATGAAGAGTTGCCTGCGACCTGGGGTAGAGATTTTAGCAATCGACCCCAATATCGTCTTCTTGAAGAATCTATCGAAAACCAATTACAAAATATCACCATTCAAAATGCTGCCCTTAGGCCTCAAATAGACTTTCGCTCCAACTACTATATCAATAGACGTCAGTTTGGCCGCCAAGATGATTGGGATTTGGCTATCACCGTCAGTTGGAACTTCTTTGATTTTGGCGGCACTTCCTCACGAGTTGAACAAGAAAGAGTCAGGCTACGCCAACTTCACGCAGACCTTGAAATGGCAAAGATTAATCTTTCCAATGAAATGAAAGTCGTTGAGGCTCAATTTAAAAACCAAGTAAAAAGAAAGCGCCTTCTTAAAAGTTCTTTTGAAGTTTCAAGACTTAATTACAATGAGCAAAGTAAAGAATTTAAAAAAGGCCTCATCGATGCTCTAGATTTAAACCGGGCCCTAGAACAAATGATCCAAGCAGAGCTTGCTTACGAGTCCATGAAATTCACTCTGGCTGAACAATGGTACTCGCTAAAACTCATCAATGGGGATATAGAGCTATGACCCTCTCAGAGATTTCCATCAAAAAACCCGTCTTTGCTTGGATGCTGATGATTGCCATGATTCTCTTTGGCCTGCTTGGCTTCTTTCAATTGGGCATCAACGAAAACCCCGACGTGGACTACCCCACCATTTCGGTGAATTATATTTATGATGGAGCCACTCCAGCTGTTATTGAAAAAGACATTTTAGAACCAGTAGAGAGTGTCCTCGTTTCCATGCAAGGAATAAGAAACCTTTCTTCCACGGCAGATCGAGGAAACGGCTCTGTCACTTTAGAGTTTGAATTGGATAAGGATGTCGACTTCGCCCTTCAGGAGGTACAAACCCTTCTAGGCCGTGCCCAAAGGGAGCTTCCCGGAACAGTGGAACCTCCTGTTGTGACCAAAAGTAATGCTGCAGATGATCCTATCATGTATCTCTCTCTCTTCACTGAAAAGCTCTCTAAAAGAGAGGTCATGATTCTCTTTCGCGATCAAATTAGAGATCAGCTCTCTACCGTTGAAGGTGTGGCGGAGATTAGGGCTTTTGGTTACCACGAACCTCTGATGCGTATTGATCTAAAGGTCGACCAACTCCAGCAGTATCAGCTCACACCTAATGATATTTTTAACAGCATCCAACGGGAGCATTTGGAGCTTCCCGCTGGAAAGTTTGAAAAAGGCGATGATGAAAAACTCATTCGGATTATGGGTGAGGCCACAAATACTGAAGAATTTCAAAATATGGTTATTTCTCGAAGAGGAGGAGCCCCCAATTTTGTTCCTCTTCAAGTCAAAGATGTGGCCAATGTCTACGAAGGTATTGAAAACCTAAGAAGAATTTCTCGCTACAACGGAACTTTCGCCATCGGCATGGCCGTTCAAAAACAACGAGGCGTAAACGCAGTTGCCACAGCAGATCGCGTCTTGGCCAAGCTCGATGAAATCAACAAGAACCTTCCCGCAGGTGTTCTAATAAAGCCCAATTTTGATCGCACTCAATTCATTAGGGCGAGTGTGGATGAACTTGTTCTTAACCTCATCTTGTCCGCGATTTTAACGAGCCTTGTTTGCTGGCTCTTTTTAAAATCCATGAGTGCAACAATCAATATTATTCTCGCTATCCCGACGGCCGTCGTTGGTGCCTTTGCCTTCATGTACCTTTTTAATTTTTCCCTCAATACATTCTCTCTTCTGGGGCTTTCCCTCGCCATTGGTATCGTCGTTGATGATGCCATTGTTATGCTTGAAAATATCGTCCGTTTTGCGGCAAAAGGCTTTGATAAACTCAAGGCCTCTTTATTGGGAAGTAAAGAAATTACTTTTGCCGTTATCGCGACTACTCTAACACTTGTGGCTATTTTTGCCCCCATCACCCTCATGAAAGGCATCGAAGGTCGCTTCTTTTTTGAATTTGCCATCACCTTATGTATTGCTGTTTCCCTCTCCTCTCTTGAAGCCTTAACTCTTACCCCCATGAGGTGCGCCCAGTTTTTAGATATAAAAGGCAAAGGCTATTGGATTCATCGTTTCATCGATAAGATCGTCGATTTTCTTAAAGCAGGATACGAAAAAGGATTACACTTAAGCCTTAACAATAAATTTAAAGTGATCTCACTTTCCCTTGTCCTCGTCAGCAGTTCCTATTTTCTTTTGCAAAAGATTCCTCGTGAATTCTCTCCTGCTCAGGATAGTGGGGTACTCTTTTGTATTTTCATCGCCCCCGACGGACGGTCCATGGATTACACCAACGCAAAGGTTCGCCGCTTTGAGGAGATTGTAGGAGCTAATCCTAACGTTCTTCGCACTTATGTAGCAGTCGGTGGATTTGGTCGTGGTGGTCAAGGAAACCGCGGAAATGGTGTCGTCATTTTAAAGCAAAAGAGTGAACGAGAAATGAGCCAAGCTGAAGTCGCTGCCCAATTGAGAAAAGAGATAAAAGTCATTGATGGCCTCAAAGTCATTATTCGTGACCGCTTTGGCTCTGCAATTGGAGGAAGAAGGGGCTCTCCCGTTGAATTTACTATACGAGGGCCAAATCCAGAGAAACAAAAAGAACTCTACTACGCCATGCTTAAGAAGATGGAAGAGACACAGCTTATGGAGGGCATTCGCTCTGATGATGTGAGAGAGCTGCCAGAAATTCATATTGTTCCCAATAGAGATGAAGCCCGTGCCCGTGGTGTTGAAATTGCGGAAATCGCACGCGCCATTAATATTGCTACTGGCGGAGTCATTGTTGGCCAGTACACAAAAGATGGTCGCCGCTTTGATGTCTATGTCCAACTCGAGGAAAAAGACAGACGAGGCCCTGATGATATTGAAGGTGTTTTCGTTCGCAATAATCGCGGCGAGCTAGTTGAACTTAACGAGGTTGTAAGCTTTGAAAAAAGAAGTGGCCCTCAAAATATTTATCGAGAAGATCGCTTTCGCGCCCTAAGAGTTGATGCTAACCTTGCCAAAGGAGTTGTGGTGAGTGAGGCCATCGCTGCAGTTGAAAAAATTGCCGAAGAAACTTTAACAGAGGGTTATTATATTGAGTTTTCTCAGGATCTTGATGACTCCCTTTTAAATATTCTCTTTATTATTGGTCTCGGTCTCGCCATTGCTTATATGGTCCTCTCTTCCCAATTTAATTCTTTTATTGATCCTCTCCTAGTCTTTCTTGCTATACCTTTTGGTCTTTTTGGTTCTCTTTTGGGACTTTTTCTCTTTGGACAAACACTCAATGTTTACTCCATGATCGGCATTATGCTGACCATGGGTCTTGTAAAGAAGAACTCCATTTTGATCGTCGAATTCACGAATCAATTACGTGATCAAGGAAAGGAGCTTCTCCCCGCTCTTATTGAAGCTTGTACTTTGAGGTTTCGCCCCATTCTCATGACTACCTTAGCCACCCTGGCGGCAGCAGTTCCCGCCGCCCTCTCCCAAGGAGCGGGTAGCGAAACAAGAATCCCCATGGCCGTGGTTGTTCTTGCCGGGGTCTCTGTTTCGGCCTTCTTTACACTATTTGTCATCCCTATTTTCTACCAACTCTTTGCTCGTGAGAGGAAAAACCTAGAAAAAGAAGTGGATGCCATCTTGCAAGCCAATCCCCAATAGAATTCGTAGACGAAGGCCCTTGCCTTTGACATCATTATAAAGATGAAGGGCTTATTAATTTCAGTCATTTTATTTCTCAACATCACGACCTTTGCCAAAGAAGAGGACAGAGGCTGGGGACTCAGCCTTGGCGAGGGCACTTCCAATATAAGAATCGGTGGACGAATCCAGGCCATTGGAGTTCATAATTTTGATACAGGGTTTAAAGACCTCTATCTTCGAAGGGCCAGGGTAAACCTGCAATATCAAACCCAAAGACACCATATGATTTATATGGATCTTAGAAATGACAATTTAAATGAAGGCGATCAAGGCGAAGGAAGCCTTTCGATTGGTGATGCCTTTTATGAAATTCCTATCGATTCGCCCTTTATTGATGACATTACCCTCTTTCGCTCCAAAGTCGATGTGTCTTATTCCCAAACGGCAAGCTCTAAAGACCTTATTCATCCCAATCGCTCTCGAGTAAGTGATTACGCCAGCAATTTTGTCGTTCACAATCGACGAGCGACAAACCTTCAAGCTAATGGTGGAAATGATTGGCTTACCTATCAGTTGGTAATCAGTGATGGCATTCAAAGTGAAGAAGTAGAAAAGCTCTCAGGCACTACTACTATCAGTAATATCTCTAAACAAGACCTCACCTATGGTGCCAAAGCCCGTTTTTATCTTTGGAATGGTGTAGATAATAAAAAAGCAGAACTCCAAGAGACATTCTATGGTGCAAAGAAAACCTTAAGCTTTGGACTTGGAGCTTTTGTGAATCCTAAAATTCAATATACCCTAAGTGATGGAAGAAAAATTTCTCATTCACGAACTCTTTATAATGGAGAAATCTCCTTTGCTTATAATCACTTTCGCTTTTTGGCAGAAGGCTTTCTGTTTAAGGGAGACATTTTGGATCCCTCTCAATCTCGCTTTGGTGATGCATGGGGCACCTATATGCGAAGTGAGTATATTTTGGGAAAAGTTGCTCCTTATATCGGCCTTAATTATCTTCGTCGCGATAAAAACCAGAGGGATAGCTACGAGACTTCTCAACTCGTGGGTATCAATTACTATGCACAAAAAAAGAGCCGCCGTTATGGTATTTCCTTTGAAAATATCGAAAATGGCCGTTTAATAGGTTTATCAGATCGTAAGAAAGTGATGACCTACCTCCTCTTAGATTATTAGCAGAAAAAGGCCGTCTAAAGTTCATACGCCCCCTGTAAAGCCTATCAACTCCCCCCAACGAAAAGGCCTCTCACGTTATGATAAGTGTATTATCGAACTAAAAGAGGACCTAAACCCATGAAAAGACTTACTTTTGCCGTTGCCCTTGCCTTAAGCCTACCAAGCTTTGGAACAGAATATGTCACTGGTTATCTTATTGATCGAGGTGCTGGGGACTTCGAAATCCAAGGACCGAAAGGCTCTTTCGCCATTGAAACGAGTGAAACGATTAAAATGAGTCTCCCTTCACTGGCCAATCCGACCTTCGTCAAACAATCCGACGGCAACCCCTATTCCTATGAATTTAAAGGTGAGATTAAGGGGGAAACATTCGTACTCGAGCAAACTCCAACTAATATTCCAGGTGCTGAGAGCATCACAGGCGTTCTAAAATACGATCAAACACTCGATATCTATACCATCAATGGTGAAAGAGTTGATTTTGGTTACACAAAAGTCCTCAATGGATATGAGTTTGATGAAATTTCAAAAAAGTCCTTTATTGGTAAAAAGATTATCGCTGAAGGAGCAAGAGTTGGGGACGTCTTTATCATGCAAGCCTTAACACCCACTCATCTATTTCATGCAGGCCCTGATCAAAAGACTCCCTTTGATCAAGAATTTAATAAAAATCCTTATCGTTTTATCAAGAAACAGGTTTACAAAAATAAAATTTCAAAAGGGAAAACGTCATTTAGAAAAACTGTCTACAACCAGGAAGGCTATTCTGTGCAGCCTGGTGAGTCTGTCTTTCTCGTGACCCTATCTGGTCGCCAAGGAGACTCCTTTGGTTCAGTCAATGGTCACTTTGTTGCAGGCCTTGGGGAAGTCAAAGATGACCTCTCTCTTCGTGCGGAAGTTTCAAACGCTTACGTCGTAAATGGAAAGGACATCCTTAGTGGAAACGTAAGTTTAACGAATTATTTCTCTAATCTCGTTCAAGGACAAAATAATTATCGCCCAACTTATACATTTATTGCCTATGGCATTGATAAGGAAAAACTACAAAAATTTAGAGATTACCTAGAGCCCAGTCATATTGAGTTTAGAACGAAAGACTTGGAAATCACTCTTGATTTTAATTGCACCACAGAAACAGCTAAAGGCTTAAGCCTAGCGGGAATCGTAGGAAACCATAAAAGGACCTGGGCCCAGAGAGTCTTTGATCTCAATCATCTTGCCTACCCGCTAAGAGCAGCTTCAATCATTGGAGAAGCTGGCGAAGCCTTAGGAAAAACTGCTAATGGCGACAAGGAAGATTTTCAACCTAGACCGGCCTTTCATAGTTATATTGACACTCTTAAAAATAAAAAAGTGATGAAAGAGCTAGGTATCAAAAGAATGGATTACGTTTTTTATTCTCAAATCCCCTCTCAAAGACCTACTGGTGGGGCACCTTCCAATTACACATTTCATCTTGCGGTTAAGCATGACTCTCTTTACTACAAGAATCTCTATGATAAATATGAAAACAATGCGAATAAATCAGACAATCTAAGTCCCGAAGAGCTATTAGAGCACCTTCACCTCTTAGACCATGTTGAATAAAACTTTTCAAAAGTTTGAATGCGTTTTTGGTGTTCACCTTTTTTATCAATAATAAAACCACGGTGATTCAAATCACTATCAAATTTGATTGACTTATAGAGGTCTATATAATGGCGTAGACCTCTTTTACTGCCATATTTATTTTCCATATAAATCAACGCTTCTAAAAAAGGCATTGTTTTTTCCACAGCACCATAAGTTCGAATAAATTCCTCAAAAACGGCTTTCATAGACTGATATAAATTCCCCTCTTTTTTGAATATTAAAACCTCAATTCCATAAAAGTAGTAAAACTCACTAAGCCCAGCATAATGATAGCGAATAAACCTCGGCTCCTGTTCATTTCGATTGAGTAAGAGGATGACCATGTCATTAGGTTTTAAATAGTCTCTTTCCTCATCAAAGTATATATGGTTAGGAGATAGCCAATCATAGTTTTTTTTATACTTAAGCAAACTTTTATTCACAAGCTCGTTACCATAAAAAAGGCTGCCAATATGACCTTGCCCTTTAAAATCAGTTAGTCCAGCAAATGCTATATGCATGACAACATCATCTTCATCTACAATATTATTTAAAAACTCATAAGCTCGATTCCAAGCCGGACGAACAGAAGCTTTTGAGTATTCAGCTAATGGTCGATTAATAAAATAAACACCAAAGACAGAAACTAGAAAAAAGACAATTACTGAAACGGTTAATTTGTAAGCTCTAAATTTTTGTTCCAATTGATAAATAAAATTCCCAACGAGTAAAAAAAGAAGGACTTGACCACAGATCATATAACGAGGATTAAGTACGGAATTGACGCTAAAGTCCCATATAACTGAATACAAACCAAAGAAGCTAATGAAAAAAAGAATCAAAAAGAGACTTTTTTTGTCTTTTTTTATTATTAAATAAAGGGACAATATAATTGAGATAACTAGCAACGTAACCTGCCATTCAGTATGCTGGGAAATAGTAAAAACAACTCTTTCATAAATATTAGATAAGACTGAGATTATGTTTTTACCCTCTTCAACAAAAACACGTTGATCCCGAGAAGAGAGGAAAATCCTGTAATCGATAGGCAGTCGCCATAAAGCTACAGCTCCCCCCAAAAGAATCAACTTACATTTAAACTTTTTCCAATAAAGTAGGGTTGTAATCATAAAGGCGCAAAAAATAAATATTTGTGGTTGTAATGAAGTGGCACTGAGAAGAAAGAGGGTTGAAAGAAGAAGCCAACCGATATGACATTTTTCTTTAGTATAACCTCTTAAAAAAAGCATAAAGTTGGTCGCAGCAAATAGAGTTAAGGAAATTGGTCTTCCTTCAAGACAATATGAAAGAAAAAACGGAGAGAATAAAAAAATAAGACTTACAACATAGCGATTGATAAAAGTTGGCCAATAAGCTTTTATTAATCTTGGAATATAAATAAGTGTGGCTCCCCCAAAGACCATGGCATGAAATTTGACGGCAAAAACAGTATTTCCAAAATAGCTTTTAGCATAGCCCATAAGCATATAATCGAGAGGAGGCTGTTGTTGATTAATTGCCCTTTGGATCACATTGCTACTAACAAAATGAGAGCCAAAGATAAATTGGATGTGTTCGTCTAACCAAATAACCTTTTCCGAAAATTTCACATAAAGAACAACACAGTAGGTAGCAATCACAAAGATAGGGCAAAGAATTTCCTTAAGGGATATTTTTTTGAGGGAGTAACGAGTCCATTCTCCCTTAAGGAATATTGCTGATAAAAAAAAGAAGATACCATGGGAAAAAAGAAAAAATAGATCAAGAGGATCTGAGTAATCTCTTCTATAAAAGTACTCGCCTATCCATAGAAGAAAGAAATAACAGAACAAAAGTGTTAGAAAGACTTTCTCAAAAAAGAAGTTCTCTTTAAATGTTAACTTATTTTCGTTAATCATGAATCATTATTCTATGCTATTATCAGAATCGAGTGAAGTGCTTGTTCCAATACAACATCTTTGAAATAATGAGTCTATGAAAGAATTTAATTCAACAGCCTCCTCTATTAAGGAGAGCATTTTTAGCCAAATGACTGTACTGGCGAAAAAATACAATGCTATCAACCTTTCTCAAGGTTTTCCTGATTTTGAAGGACCAGCTTTTATTAGAGAGGCCCTCAAAGAAGCCGTGGGTATAAAGGCCTTAGGCCAATATGCTCCTATGCCAGGAATTCCCCTTTTGCTTGAAAACCTGGAAAGGCATTTTGCGAGTCAATACCAACTCTCCTATGACAAATTGACTTCTCTAACCATTACCAATGGGGCAACTGAGGCTATCATGGTGGCTAGTTTAGCCCTTCTTGAACCAGGTGATGAGGTTATTCTTTTTGAGCCTTTTTATGACTCTTATCCCGTCGCGGCAGAACTTGCTGGAGCAAAAGTTAAAGTTGTCACCCTCCATGGGGATGATTTTCGCTGGAATGATGACGAATTAAGACAAGCCTTTTCTCCTAAAACAAAACTCATCTATTTTAATAACCCTCATAACCCAACCGGAAGAGTGTTTAACAAAGATGAACTTCTTCAACTAAGTGAGCTCGTCAAAGAATACGACTGCTATATTTTAAGTGATGAGGTTTATGAGTTTTTAACATTTGATGACAATCAACACATTCCGATTGCGACACTTCCTGAAATGCAAGAGAGAACCCTCACTATTGGATCGGCAGGAAAAACCTTTGGCCATACAGGCTTAAAAGTAGGCTGGCTGGCCTCTTCCCCTGAGATTAGCCATGCCTGTCGCATGGTCCACCAATTCAATGTTTTTAGCGTGAATCCAATGGCGCAATATGCAGTCGCAAAGGGATTAGAGCAAATGGGCTCTTACTCAAAAGAGTTTAAAAAACTTTACACTCATAAGAGGGACCTTATGCATCACGTTCTTTTAGAATCAGGCCTCACTCCTTGTCAAACTGAGGGGACCTATTTCACCTTAGTCCCTATCCCAAAATCTTTTTTAGAACAAGACTACGATGACATTTCCTTTTGCCGCTACCTTATAGAAAAGCACCACACGGCAACAATTCCCCCATCGGCTTTTTATAGAAAAAGTGATGAGGGAAAGAGGTATCTACGCTTTTGCTTTGCTAAGAGTGAAGAACTTCTAAAAGAAGCAGGCTCAAATTTACAAAACCTGCTTAAAAAGTCTTAGTTGCAGAATTTCCGGCCTCTTTTGAGAAGACCATCGATCTCTTTGTGCTCAAGAGCCATGGGGCCAAAGGAACAATCCATTTTCTCTTTGTTTTTGATAGCCCTTGAGATGTTCTCATGGAGAGCTGAAAGACCATCTCTTCCCTGATTCCACATAAAGTCAAAATCCTTATTGAAGTCAGCAAGAGTTAACTTGGACTCTTCAACATTGATTCTAACGAGATTTTCAATATGGTTAAACTCTCCAGAGTATGACCAATTAAAAGAGCCAGAAAGAACTTCTTTATTGTCGACAATGAAATATTTTGAATGCATTTGCTTATTAAGATAGGCACTGGTCTTAAGGTGAAAGAACTTAAGTCGTACTTCGATATTTTTGTGTCCTTCAAAATTATCTTTGGCCAACAAAGAAACATAATTCACCCCTGAAGAACACTCACGAGCAAATTCGTTGTCACAATGAGGAACAGTCATTTTACTTCTTTCACGGGCCCAGTCATATTCACCCATCGTTACAAGAACTTTGACCTGAACACCTCTTTTCGCCGCTCTCACAAGCGCATTATAGATAGGACGCAACTTAAGACGAGTTGTCGCGATCTCTAACTCACCCTCTGCACTATCGATGGCCGCTACTACTTTTTGCGTAAGAGTGAAGCCTAAGGCCCCTCTTTTCTTACCGAGTCTTCCTCTGGTCACTTTAAAATTGTCTCTGTTAAAAGTCACTGAGCCTAAAGATCCTACTGCTTTTTCAAATTGAATAGACTGATAAAGAGCTTTTCGACCAATTTCTTTGCTAATATCCCAAAGAAAGTTAAATTCTTTTTGAAAGGATTGGGCCATTTCCCCTTCTTCATCAAAGAACATGATGTTTTCATTATAATTTTGAAGAGAACTCATACTCCAATTCGCAGAACCAGTAATCACAGAGGCATCAAAGCGATATCCATCAATCACAGCAAACTTATGATGCATTTTTTTAGACGACTTTAATGTTTTGACATCAATTCCTAGTTTTTCCAGTTCAAGCATTTTTTTCAAATTATCTTCTTTAGAAGCGTAACCTTCAAAGATCATACGAACCTTGATTTCACCTGTGCTAAGCCTCTTCTGAAAAGCCGCTGAAGAAAGATATTTAATAATGGGATTTTTTGGACTTGAATCAATATTATAAAGAGCGAGGTCAATTGTTTCATCTGCAGTCTTAAGACGCTCAACAATGGCACTAAAAGTATCATCATAAGGATGAAAGAGAACTTCAACCCTAGCGAAGGTAAGGACACAAAAGAGAGAGAGCAGTAACGATGTGATGAGTTTCATATTTAAGCCTTGTGTTCATTTCATTTATGCAATGGGTATAACACGTTGATCCAACAGCAAGAAATAGAATTGGGAAATCAATCCTATCTCATTATTAGATAATAGCCCACGCCAAACAACACACAGCGCAAATCTATCCCCTATCGTTTACCATTCCCCTCCTTTATAATGTAAGTCTATGAAAACACTTATATGGAAACTGGCTTCTTACCCACTTTAATCTATGTTTTTCCTCTTAGAAAATGACAATCCCTCTTTAACTCAGAAGCTTCGCGCTCATCTGAATTATTACAACAGGCCTTATCAAGGAAATATTTCTGAGGATATATTCTTAGATGAAGTTTTTAATGATGCTGGCCTTGTTCTAAAACTCGATAAGGGCTGGAATAAGTATGAAGATGACAATAGAGTTACTTGGTACAAAGGGTATTCTCACGAAGTAAGTCTTAAAGACATAGTAGAAAAAGCTGACTTCAAAAGTCGAAAAGGCAATTACCTCTGCCTTAACTTTGATAAAGTAAAAAATATTTTTCATGTTTACAGAGACGACCTTATTGGATTCAATCTCTTTTACTCCCCTCAGTACATTACCAATCTCTATCCCCTTGAAAGACAAGTCGATTACAATGAAGATATTGGCCTTATAAAAGAGCAAGAAAAGTTTTGGAGAATAGAAATCTCAAATGCTTCTCCTCCTCACTCATTTCCTGAAAACTATAAGAATGACTTAAGTATTTCTCAAGCAGCCGAAAAACTAAAAGACCTCCTTATAAAAAATATGGAAAGCTTTTTCGCTCATAATGACTTTGACAATATTGAGGTTCAGTTCTCAGGAGGACTAGATACGACCCTTCTCTGTGCCTTACTTAATTTTCTAGGAAGACCCTACGAGCTTATTGATGTCAGAGGAAAGGAGGACATTAACTGGTCACCAGGAACAAA
This sequence comes from Bacteriovoracales bacterium, assembly GCA_030149295.1. Taxonomy (GTDB): domain Bacteria; phylum Bdellovibrionota; class Bacteriovoracia; order Bacteriovoracales; family Bacteriovoracaceae. The sequence continues at coordinate 77,823 of JASBRV010000078.1, forward strand.
TCCCTTAATGGATCACCTCTCAAGTTTCTCTTGGGGATTTAAACAATCTCATTTTTATCCTCCACAGGAAAAACACACAGTCGTTTCTGGTTTTTGGGGCGATGAATTCCTCATGAGAAACCCTATGTATGTTCACTGGATTCTTAAATATAATGGAATAAAACTCTTGGATGAAATTAAAAATTATCCAAATGCCTATATGACAAACTTTATTAAGACTGATTATATCGAGAAAATAAAGAAGTTTGACTATGCTTTTGATTCAACAAAAAAACTCTACACAGAAGTAAAGGAGTGGTGTCTTAGAGACTATCAAACAAATCATCTCAACAATACAATTATGTACACCCCATTTAAAGACCGCGATATTCTTGATCTATCTTTTCAACTTTCAAACGAGGCGATACTCTCTCAGGTAATACGTGGTGAATTACAATTTGAGATCATAAAATCGCTCCAACCAAGTCTTTTAAAAGAAATTGACCGCACTAAGAATAATCGCTAAATCAAAGAAAGGAAGCTCACATGCAAAAAGCCATCATTCCCATTAGCTTATTACTCTTATTCATTACTTCAGGATGTAAGACCTGGAGTGCCTTTAAGAGCGACTCAGCTGAAATGTTGGAGAAAACTAAGGATCAAACGAAAGAAGTCATTGAAGGAACCCAAAGGGCATCAGGTAAAGCCGTTAATAAGATGCAAGATGCCTTTGGCGACGATTAAGGTCTTTAGAAACCAAAAGATAGCTTGGCACTAGTCACACTAGTGCCAAAAACATTTTCATACTGGGCAGCAATCTTCATAAAAAGTAAATTGGCCTGAACCCCCGCAAAGACCTGAAAAGAAGTATCATCAACAGATTGAGTTTGCGCTGTTGTAAAAGTCGTATCAAAGATTTGCGCTGATCCGGAAGCACTCAGTTCTGTCTCTCTCGTCACAATTCCAAGACCACCGAAAGGCTCAATTAGCAGAAGGTTTCCACTTGCAAGAAGACTTACCCCATAAGTTGTATTGTCTAATGTTACACTCGTTGCAACGCTATCAATTGTGTCATTATAAGACAGTTCACTCTTACTCAGATGCCCCCTGACTGCGAGATCCACAAGGGGAATGCCCAGAAGATTACCAAAGGTCCACTTAAGCCCTATAGAAGTATGGGAAATGCTCACATCTCCCAATTCAGTCTCTGGCAATAAGATAAGCTCCCCCGTAATGCCAAAGGGAACAGACACAGAGGCAAAAGCTCCTGCGTGGGCGATTTTTCCAAAGGGATCGGCATCTGTTGGGTTTTCCCTCAGTGAAATTGCTTCAATGTCTGGAGCATCGGTGACACCTCCAATAATTCCCACTTCAAACCCAAAAACGTCCCCGAGAGGACTTGCGGGTGAAACGGGTCGGTGCACAAAGTTAGCAGAAAATTCTTTTGAGATCTTATCCAAATCGTCGGAAGTAATATTATCAAGACTTGGTCCTTTTGCAAAAGCAGAAGTGCAACTCACTATGCAAAACACCAAAAAAAGAAAACGCATGAAAACTCCTTTTCCTTACGATTTGTGGACCATCTTCATTGTACCTGATTACACTTTTCAATCCAGTGCTCTTTTTCTTTGTCATCCATAAATGATGCCTCAAAAGAGTTTTTGGCGATTTGAATAAGGTCGCTTTTATTTAAGTTTAACGCCTTTGATGTCTCGAGAAAGTTTTGATTCATATAGCCCCCAAAATAAGAAGGGTCATCTGAGTTTATGGTCACACAAACTCCCCTATCCAACATCTTTTTCAAATTATGCTTTCTGAGATCATCCACTACACAAAGCTTTAAATTAGATAAAGGACAAACTGTTAAGGGAATTCTCTCTCTTATAATGATGTCCATTAACTTTTCATCTTCTAAGGCCCGCACTCCATGATCGATTCTTTTTACCTTGAGTAAATCAAGAGCTTGCCAAATATAATCAGGTGGTCCTTCTTCTCCCGCATGGGCCACTGTCAAATAACCTTGAGACCTGGCTTCATCAAAAACTTTTTGAAATTTTGCAGGTGGATGCCCTACTTCAGAGGAATCCAGACCCACTGCTATAATGTTATCTTTAAATGGCTTAGCCATTTCTAAAGTTTTAAAAGCTTCTTCCTCTGACAAATGACGAAGAAAACACATAATCATTTTACTGGTGATCCCGTACTTCTTCTCTCCTTCATCAAGAGCATTTTTAATTCCCTTGAAAACAACCTCAAAGGGAACTCCCCTGTCCGTATGGGTTTGAGGATCGAAGAATATCTCAGTATGAACAACATGATCTTCATAACAACGCTTGAGATAGGCCATCGTCATATCATAAAAATCCACTTCCTTTAATAAAACAGAAGCTCCAGCATAATAAATATCAAGAAAGGATTGCAGATTATGAAAGCTATAGGCATCTCTCACTTCCTCAACACTTTTGTAAGGAATCGAAACTTTATTTCTCTCTGCTATTTCAAACATTAACTCCGGTTCAAAAGAGCCTTCAATATGTAAGTGAAGCTCTGCCTTTGGCAATACGCTGATTAATTCTTTAATATCCATAAGTATCCCTCTTTTAACGTAAGACGATAAGTGACTTATTAAACGCTATTTAAAGGGAAAAATCCAATTTTTAACGATCTTCTTTAGAGTAGATGTGCTTTACCGTAAGCTCACAAAGAGGTTGATCATTTTTTAGAAAACGGTAACTTTGAATGCCTGGTCGTTTGTCTTTTGGGAGAACTCCATTAGAAAATGTATAATTCTGAACTTTGTTAATGAATCCCTTGGATTCAGAGAGTTCTGATCTCACTAGCTCATATTCTTTGTTATAAAGCTTCTTTCCCATATGAGAATAAGTAATGATTACTTTATTAGCTAACTGACTTTCCTCAGTTGCTTCAAAATAAATTTCAAAAAGTTCTCCTGCCACTTCTGACCAATCACTGAAGAGCTCTGTAACTTTCTTTTCCCTCTTTTTTAAATGATGCTTATTCTCTTTACTATCGTACTCGTAATCATAACTCATGTAATGACTGAGAACTCTAAAATCTTTCGAGGAGCGACAGTCCTCCACAGCATAATTATTTAAAGATAATAAGATAAGAATAGAAAATAATGCTTTCATCTTACTCCTTTTAGAAGAAGATTTCCGCCACAATACTGATCACCTTTACGCTTCTCTCTATCTGTAAAATTATAAATTACATTACCAGCACTACCCGTACCTAATAGATGTTTTGTTAAAGTACCCCAATTACTAGATTGAACGGCCGGACAGCCATTTGAGCGACCACAGTCTCCACCGACATCCCGTGGGTTTGATTTACTCGAGTTCATACCACCAGAACAATAGCCGCCCCTTCCCGTAATCGCTCTGTGCATGACGACTCCTCGTCCCCAAGCTTCATCATTGATTCCCTTTTGAATTCCCACCATTTTGATACCAGGGCTCCATATCTTTCCACTTGGAGAATTATGCCAACCTGCTGAGATATGAAACCCAGGGTTGGTTTTTCCTGTACCCTGGCCAATACCGGCACTACCTCTGGTAACATTCATTACTTTGATCTCACCGCTACATTGGTTAACAATGAACATCTTATTACCTCGAGTAGAACGGCCAGCATGCTCATTAATAGCAAAGGTACACTTGTCTCCAATTTTGATAGAACCATAACCTCCAGAGAAGCTATTACTTTTATTACGATCGATAAAACATTGAACTTGCCTGAGTGCCGTCACGTCACCACCCATCTGAGCGTAGGTTTTCTCTAACTGAGAAGAATTTCTCGTGATGCCACGTCCACGGAGGGCCGCTTCTTCACAACCAGGACAATGGTTTACGTAGCTATCAACAACCGCAGCTGGATCAGGAACTGTTCGATAATTATTGGAAGCCCTTCGCAAACGATCTTGATCGTCCGGAGGTAAGCGAGAAGCCGCACTTCTCATATAACCCTGGGCTTGTTGACCATTCATTGACTCTTCACACGACGAAAAAATCGAAGCAAAAAGAAAAATGAAAAAAGCTTTCTTTAGTAAGTTACCCATCTCATAGCCTTTATCGGCTTTTATGAGTGCTTTTCTAAAGAGTTTTTATCTACATAAGTAATTGAAAACTCGTTTCTCTACTAAGAAAAGTTAGTAATCGAGCTCATCTCCGGGGAAGGTGCCATTTTCGAGCTCTTCAAGGTTATTGACTCCATCTCCATCAGAATCAAGTTCCTCAATAGCCAAAAGGCCTTCACTGATAAATTGCCAGCTATAGACTCTCAGTTGTGGGTCTTGTTGGTCACCTTCATAATTTTCACGAAGCCACTTTTGAAGATCAAGGCCAAAAGAGTTTCTTTGCCACTTATCAATGGTATGGCAGGTCATGCAGTCTCCAGCGGGAGTTCCTGCTACCTGAGGATATTGATTCAAAAGGGTGGGAAGGAAATTTGTCGACGCTTGCAAGGAAGCCGATAATGTCATCAAAACCATCATTGAAAGAACACAATTTTTCATAAGCCCTCCTGGGGATTTCTTTGAGAGGGCTGAACTTTACCTAAAAGCCTTGGCAAATCACACATGATCTTTGTCAGGTATTAGACCAATAGATCTCACACCATTACTCGGCTTTCATTGACCCCTAGGGCCCATATCAGTAAAATCAAGGACATGAAAAAAATTAGCGTCTCATTCTGCATACTTGTTGCCTTAATCTCTATTTCCAGCGCCCAGAATTTAAAGCGAGAAAGGATTTTTCACTGCCTTAACTTTGGAGAAATCGAATTGGCAGAGGAACTTTTTATTACCGAGACAACTCGGGGTAGTAGAACAACCTTTGAAGTCGAAGTCCCCTACAGAGAAGCGGGCTTAGATAAGACATTCTTTCGAAGATTGAACCTCATCTCAAAATACGATGGACGCGTACTTCTTTTCACCACTGGAAATTACCGAGTTAAAATTGACCGCGTTTTTCCCGAGGAAGAAAAATATAAGGCATTCGTTCGCCTCCCTCGATTTGACGTCCATTCAAAAGACTGGTTTTGCAAAGACTATCTTTAAAGCAAACCTAGCCTCACCTGACTCAAAATTAAGCCGAGTTAAATCTCTAGAGTAAAACTAACCTCCTAAAATCACTATATCCATAGAGTTAATTTACAATAGAAATGTACCGATATAAGAGGCGTATGAAGATACTTTCTAGAGTTTTCCTGCCATTTCTATTGCTTTGCCTCCTGAACCTAGCTGGTTGTGGCGGCAAGGAACAAACAGAGAGAGTCGACTTCTCCTACAATCTCAGTGCTCTCGCAGCTGGTGTCAGTCAGCTTGAGGGAGGTATTTTCCTAAGGGCCAATCGCATCGACCCTGACACGGGTGAAATACTAGAGACTCTTGATGTGGACCTTCTCGATAACGCTGCAGACATCCCTTTTGGTACTTGGGAGTTTTATCTTTTGGGTTACGCAGGCCCTGAAGCATGGTCAGGAAACCTTTTTTGTGGTTCCGTGCCAGAAACCCTACTAGATAGCGCCGAGATCTCTCTATCTGTGACCCTTAACACCACCAATTGTGCCAACGCGCCTTACGGTGACATGGACCTTACCAAACAAGCCTCAATCGCTGGTACTTGGGATGCTTCTCTTTGGGGTGAGGCTAAATGGGCTCCCTAATCAACTGAACCGACTTAAGCTTAAAATCCTTATTAGTCTCATTCAAAATAAAGAAGGAATGACAAAGATTTCTTTTCCTTAAATGGGAAGGAATGGTCAAAGAGATACTTTGAACGGCTTCTTTAATAACTGATTTAAATTTATGAATAGTAGAAGGATCTCCACATGCATAAAATGAATACTCAACAGGAATGGATATCGATCCCTCATATTCAACTCTATATCGTAAGTGCTGGTTAACTTCAGGGGTCGTCTTAAACTCCTCAAGTACTCCATAAGCTCTCTTTTTTAAAATCACAATATCTGAATCTTCGAAAAGAATTCTTCCCTTCATGTCAGAAAAGCTCACCTCATTATTGAAAAGAAAGCCTTTCAAATTATTCATTTCCTCAGGATTAGCCGATTTCACCGAGTAATTAGCAGCAAATAAGTTCTTATCCCCCTCTTTAACAGCACAATTAAAATTGTAATCACACAATAAAAACGACTTTTCTGACATTGTCATGAGTATTCTTTTCGAATAAATATTTCCCATAAAAATAGAAGAGTTCTCCTGATAACGACGAAAAATACTCTTTCCAGAAAAATCAAAGCTCTCTGCCTCTCCTAAAAAGTCTAAAATAGAGTTCGTGAGATCAACCTGAGAGAAGATTTTTTCTACTGTTTGTTTCTTAAGACCAGAGCCCGCAAATGTGAGAAGTCCCCAATGAGAATAAATATCGGGAAAACGTGGGGAGAGAGTTTTTGCCTCATCCGTTGTAATCACAAGCAAAGTGTTGTCCAAATGCCCCTTATCTTTGAGTGCCTGATAAAACTTACCAATGACATGATCTGTATACTGAATAGCTTTGGGCAAATCTCCCGAACTATAGGGCGTAATAAAGGGATGGTGAGTACCAGATGTCAGTGCTGAGATAAACTTCGGTTTCTTTTGATCTGTTTTTTCCACCAAAACTTTATAAACGGATTCAATCAAAAGGTTATCAGGAATTCCCCAAGAAGAAATGATATGCTCAGGTGAAAATGAATCTGCGCCAACAGCAAAGTCATAACCAGCATTTTTAGCAAATAAGTCTTTTCTCATAAAAGATAGAAATGCACTTTGAAGAAAGTAACCTTCATAACCAAGTTTTTTTAAAGCATGGGGAAGACATTTCTGATCAAAGTCGCTTGAGTTCATCAAATCCGACTTAGCCTCAAAGGAAATTAAATTAGGATAATCTGCACAAAGGGAACTGTATAAACCTCGATTGGTTTGAAGTTGGTTAGTAATAAAATTTCTAACTGTGATGCCTTCGTCTTGTATTTTTTTGATTTCAGGTGCTAATCCTAGCTCAACATATTTTTGGCTAAACCCTTCCAGAAATAAGAGAACAATATTGGGCTTTGTGATTTTCTTTTGGCCAGTTAGAAACTTCACGCCGTTCAAATTTTGAATGTGGATTTTCTTTTTGTGACCCTTTGATTTAAGAATTAGTGCTGGTGACTTAAAATTATCGAAATTGGAAATTAAAATATTTCTTTGAGACCAGTTACTGTAGGCGACATTATGTGGGAGAAAAAAGTCTAATAAGCAAAGAAGAATTGCTATTGGTACGACGATTTTTAAATTTAGATTAAAGTGATGCAACCTGCTTAGCCAAAGACAACAAAGCCAAGCAGTAAAAATATAAAAGAGAAGTCTAAAAAATGATGGATTCACTATGGAGTCTATAAAGCTTGAGTTAAATGCCAAGCCGTAATGACTAAAGTTCATATGAGAGGCATTAACTAAGATATGGCTTGTATTAAAAGCGAGTAAAAAGACGAGGACAATATTAAAAATCCCACTCACTTTTTTAGAAAATACCGAAGTCAAAAGAAACCACAAAAAACCGAGACTAAGACTCGAGTACAGCCCCCTTAAAAAGACCCAGACGGCGAAGTCTTGCATATTGGCTAAATAAGTGACTAAAAAGACAAGGACAATGAGAAGAAGTCCAGAAACCTGCTGATTAACTGCCATTGTTTTACTCATTTTTTAAAATTCTTCTTTAATAGCCAGTGGTACTTTTCACCTCTTAAAGTGAGATAGTTTATTGAAATTACACTATTTTTAAATAAAATTAATAAATACAGTACGATTAAAATATATCCGATGAGAAAATACTAGGGATTAATTTGAGAGGGGAATCTCAATGCGTGAATTATGGATTAAATTTAAGCAAGGCCTTTTTACAAAAACTCAGTTTCTAACTGGAGTCACCCTATCTTTCATCTTTGTTTCGGGCTTTATTTACGCTTTTAACCAACTCAACTTAACTATTTTTACTAAAGGTACGACCATTAGCGCCGCTCAAGTGAACGCCAATTTTGAATATGTTAACGAAAGAATCCAAGCGATAGCCGATTACTCTCAAGGTTTTTCGGTCAGGACTAGTGGCCCGACCAATTTTGGAACGGTTCCTAGAACTGTCATGCAGACTTTTTCAGATGGAACCAATGTAGGTACAGTGTGCTGTCCCCAATACCCGCGAGTCGGAAACTTCTTTGATGATTACGACCCCAATCAGGTAAGCAATCGAGCAGCAGACTATATCGCCAATCAATACTACGAAGTGCAAGAGGATGGATTCTATATGATGCACTACTCAGCGAAACCATCTATTTATCACAACTCCAGTGCCTATGCGGTTATTTATAAGAAGTCCCCTTCAAGTACTGCCATCAACACATTCGCAGGTAGAGATTACGGATGGACCTCCGTTTCCACAGGAGCCTCAGTCTCTCGTTATCTGAGGTCAGGTGATAAGGTCTTCTTTAACATTAGAGTCCCATCGGGCGCAGGAACCTTCTCTTTTGAGCCAGGGATTCAGTTCACTATTAAGAAACTATAATTCAGCTTCGACCTTTCTATAGAGTTTTCGTCTTGATGGAGTAACTTGGAATACCTCTATCTTTTGATATTCTGGATCGTCCAAGGAAAGCCCCCTCCCTTTTCTTTTTAATTCATTCAAAATGAAAAGAACAAGATTTGTTTTATTTTTTACTTTGGAGATGAGTTTAATCTTATCTTCGATTTGAGTCTCTTCACTAAAATAAACCAAAAATGAATAAACCTCAGAAGTTAAGACCCCTGCTCCCCCACCAAGTAAAATACAACGATTGGCTATGGCATTATTAGCCACCTCTTTAAATCTATCTATCTCCAGGTTAAAAAGTAAAAATGATGAATAAGAAAAAGCTGTTTTACATTCTCTCTCTCGTTCATAACTCACTTTAAAAATCCTATCTTCATCACTGACAATAAAAGACTCATAAGAACTCTTAACTGCCAAAAATAAAATGATAGGTATTAACCATTTTTGAATTTTGTATTTTTCAATAATTGTCACACTTAGAAAGAGGGATAATGAAAAGAGGGGGACCAAAAGATAGGTGTCGCTAACAAAGATATTTGTCTTCTTTCCATAAATCGTGCATAGAGGAAATAAAATTAAAAAGAAGTAAAAGGCCAATGTCTTTTTATCAAACTTGGCATTTAAGATTACAAAAATAAAGACAAAAAGAGGGAGACCGAAAAAATTTAACAAACTCGAAAAGGAGTAGCTCATAGCAAACTGCAGAGGTATCAGAAGTTGAGTCAAACTTCTAGAGAGGCCAAAGAAGTTTATGGCCATCCCCTCCACCGAGATAGGATCCATTTTACTTACTCCGACATAGAGAGGGTAAACATCTCGATAGTAGATATAGTTAGAAAGACCAAAGATAATCATGGCTAAAAAACAAAGTACTAAAAGAATCCAATCATCTTTTTTTCTTCCCTGATTACTTGATCCAAAAAGAAACATGGCGATGACAAAAGGAAATAGCAAAGTGATGGGCTGTGAATTGATCGATAAGAGATAGAAAAAAAAGACTTTAAACCCACTCCAATCTCCTCTCCTTCCCTTTCGAAACTCAAACAGAAAAAAAGAAGCTAAAGATAGGAAAAAGAGGGACAACAAATGCTTAATTGCGGTTGGCCAATACAGAGTCCAAGCAGCTATGGGATGAACGAGAACACTAAGAGCAATAAGTCTTGCTGTTGCTAATGATGCAACTTTTTCCAAAATTTTGCTCAATAGAGTCACGGAGAGAAGCCAAACCACAAAGTTAAAGAAACCGTAAACTTGGTTGTCAAAGTAACGATTGACCTTAAGCATGAACATAATGAAGAAATCACGAACGGGCTGAAGGTCTATAATATGGACTTTATGAGTGAGGTAATCTTTTATCGAGGGAATTTCATCAATTGGCACAAAGACATGGCCAAAGTCGATATCAACCAGTGAAGGACTAAAAATAATAGGAAAATACACGAGAATTCCTAAAATAGGAATGGTGCAGAAAAACCACTTATCTTGAGTAATCCACTCTTCAATTTTCAAATTCCAATTTCCCATATAAGCCTAAATTATCGTTTACTTTCGCAAGTATGAAAATGATAATTAAAGCTATGATTCCCTTTAACATTCCCACTAGAATTGGAGTTGAAGAAGACGCTGTCGCTCAACTTTTAAATAATGAGCCCTTAAGATTATGCGGTGGCGGGAACTACAATCAAAAATGCCAAAACTTTCTCAAAAGAGAGCTCGGTTTCCAGAATGTTCTTATGACCACCTCCTGTACCCATGCGTTAGAAATGGCCATGATTCTCTGTAATGTGGGTTTTGGCGATGAGGTCATTGTCCCCTCCTATACTTTTCCCTCCACAGCAAATGCAGTGGTATTAAGAGGTGCCACACCTGTCTTTGTGGACATTGAACCAGAGACATTCAATATCAACTGTGACCTCATTGAAAAGGCCATAAATGAGAGAACGAAAGCCATCATGGTCGTCCACTATGGTGGAGTGAGTTGTGACTTTTTAAAATTAAAAGCAATTTCTGATCGTCATAATATCTTTATCGTTGAAGATGCGGCCCAAGCGATAGGGGCCAAATACAAAGATCAATATCTAGGAGGACTAGGAGATTTGGCAGCTTTTAGTTTCCACGATACTAAAAATATTACCTGTGGCGAAGGTGGTGCTTTGGTCGTTAATAATAAAAAGCTAGTTGATAGAGCTGAAATCATCCATGAAAAAGGCACCAATAGAAAGCAGTTTTTTGCAGGTAAAATCGAAAAGTATTCATGGGTCGATATGGGATCGAGCTATCTTTTATCAGAACTTAATGCAGCCTTTTTATATATTCAATTAGAGAATCTTCATTCTGTTAACGAAAAACGTTTAAAGATTTGGAACACCTACTATAGTCGTTTAAAGGACATCAAAGGCATTAAAGTGCCATTTATTCCAACTTATGCCACCCACAATGCTCACCTCTTTTATATAAAGCTCGATTCAATAAAGTTGAGATCGTCTCTTATGAGTTTTCTAGAAGAAAAAGAGATTCAATCCTATTTTCACTATGTCCCTCTTCATACCTCTCCTGCAGGCTTAAAATACGGTAAATTTCATGGCGAGGATAATTACACCACTCAAGAAAGTGATAAAATCTTAAGACTCCCCCTTTATACGGCCCAATCAATTGAGGACTGCCATAAGATTTGTGATGAGATCATAAAATGGAGTCAACATGCCCTGTGAGAACTATGGATTCCAGGATCATTTAACAGAGGAGTTTCCTTCTCAAATTATCATGGATTTGACGGAAGTCTGTAACCTTCAATGTATTCACTGCCCCCATCCTTCCTTTAAAAAATCTCATGCTTATACAGGTAAGCATTTAGATGTCGATCTCCATCATAAAGCGATTGATGAAATAGGCTCTGTAGGAAAGGGTTTTTGCCAATACATTCGTTACACCTCACAGGGAGAAGCGCTGCTACACCCAAATGCCATCGAGATGCTCAGTTATGCGGGAAAAAATGCTAATTGCTCAATCAACTTAACAACAAATGGAATGACTTTAAGTCAAGATAAGATCGACCAAATCCTTGAAACAAATATTGATCTTATTGACATCAGTATTGATGCCTTTTCCTCTGAAGTTTATTCTCAGATAAGAGTGAATGGAAAACTTGAGAGAACCAGGTCTAATGTACTGAGCCTATTAGAAACAATTAAAAGAACAAAAAGTAAAACAAAGGTTGCCGTATCCTTTGTTGAACAAGCTGAAAATTCTCATGAGACTGATCAATTTGAAAAGTTTTGGAAAGATCAAGGTGCACACTATGTTATTGTGCGTAGACTTCATTCCTGTGCAGGTAGTAAGGAAGATATCTCTGCGACCCTTAAAAGTAAGCAAACGAATAAAAAGAGACGTCCCTGTCTTTATCCATGGGAAAGGCTTGTCATTAGTCCAACGGGAATGATGGGCTACTGCCCTGCCGACTGGAAGTATGAAGGTAAGATTAGCCACCTCAGTCAATCAACGATCCAATCAGTATGGCGTTCTGATTTTATGAAAAAATTAAGAGAGGCCCATTTAAGTAATAACTTTAGCCATCATTCTTTTTGTGGCAACTGTCCAGATTGGGAGCTCACGCGTTGGCCTTGGCAGGGAAGAAGCTACTCTTCTATGATGAAGGAGCTGGAAGAGAATTGAAAAACTTATCTATCATTATCCCCATTTATCAAAACGAGAAAAATATACCGGAACTTTTTGAAGCCTTGAGTAAGGTTGAGAATAACTTCGAATTTATTTTTGTCGATGATGGATCAAGAGACTCCTCTTTGTCCCAATTAGAAGAGCATCTCAAAAAAAAATCTCTTTCCCAAATGAAGATCGTAAAATTGACGAAGAACTTTGGTCAGATCCCTGCTATCTATGCGGGCTTAAGAGAGAGCACTCATGAATATAAATGCATACTCTCTGCTGATCTTCAAGATGACCCTGAGCTCATCCTCAATATGCTTAATGAAGCTAATGTCGATTATCCCCTCGTTATTGCAGAGAGAAGGAGTCGATCTGATGGCCTTTTCAATAAAATACTCTCCAAGTTTTTTTATTTTGCGATGAGAAAGGTTATCAATCCCAATTATCCTATTGGCGGCTACGACTACTGCCTCTTTCACCAAAAAGTCTACGATGAGCTCTTAAAGTTTGAACAAAAAAATGCCCATATATTTGTTATTCTTCTTTGGCTTGGTTTCAAATACAAATCAATTCAATACGAAAGAAAAAAGAGGAAAAAGGGAAAGTCTCAATGGACCTTTTCAATGAAACTCAAGCTCTTCTTGGATACGATGATTGGTTTTTCTTCTTTTCCTATGAGAATCATTAGCTTAACTGGTGTCTTCATCTCTGGTCTGGGGTTTTTGGTGATAATTGCCAGTATTTACAGATATCTTCTTTACGGAAATCCTATTACTGGTTGGACCTCATTAATTGTCTCCCTTTGGCTCATTGGTGGCCTCATCCTAATTACCCTCGGTGTTTTGGGAGAATATCTGTGGCGATCCTTTGATGCATCAAGAGAGAGACAAATTTTTGTTATCGACAAAGTCATTTCCCAAAAATGAAAAAAGTGGCCATCTCTCAATCCAATTATATTCCATGGAAAGGTTATTTTGATCTCATCAAAAGAGTCGATGAATTTGTCATCTATGATGAAATGCAATACACCAAAAATGATTGGAGAAACCGAAACCAAATCAAATATGAGGGAGGTTTAAAATGGTTAACCATCCCTGTAAAAACCACAGGTCGCTTTAAACAAAAGATCAATGAAACATTTGCTCTAGATAATCAATGGAGACAATCACACTGGGACTCCATAAAGCAATCCTACCGAAAAGCTCCCTTCTTTAAAAATTACGAGCCTCTTTTCAAAGAGCTTTACCTAGGATCCTCAGAGCAAAACCTCTCTCAAATTAATATTCGCTTCCTAAAAGAAATACTCTCACTTTTAGAAATTGATACTAAGATTTCTTATTCAAAAGATTTTAAATTAAAAGAAGATAGAATTGAGCGACTTATTCATATTTGCCATGAACTCAAGGCTGACATTTACCTCTCTTCTTCAACAGCGAAAAATTATGTGTCAGAAGAAAGTTTTAAAGGATCTGGTATCCAAGTTGAGTGGCTTTATTTTCGCGACTATCCCAAATATGAGCAACTTTATGGAGTATTTACTCATCATGTTTCTATTCTTGATTTAATTTTTCATGAAGGTCCCAATGCAAAGACCTTCATTGAATCGGCGGAATAAAGGGCTGCATAGGATGAATAAATAAGTAGGGTACATTCTTAGCCCTAGGGCCAAGCCACAAAAGGGAGACCTCAGCCCCCTCTTTTTTATATGAATGATTTCCTACATCTAAGACAACAATACTATCGTTGATCTCTTTGTCATCAATCTTCACTTTACTTTGATTAGGCTTTCTTATGACTTTATATCTCCCTTTTTTATAGATATGAAAATCCCCTGCTTTATTCTTTAAATTAGTGCCCAGAATATACATATACTGGCCAATCTTTACATAGCGCTCGACAAGGACTTTTAAATCTTCTTCTCTGAGCCAGCTCCAGCGATAATTGGTAATAGCGACCTCTGGAAGTCGATCCTTAATAGCATCAGAGAAATATCCCAACTCCCCCTTGAGGTACTTTGGCATTTCGGCATAGTAAAGCGCCCACTTTTTCCGGGTAGGAGGTCTCGTGGCGACGATCCCCATAGCATCAACAATTCGACTATCTTTGTTAGTTAATAATTCAGCCGTTTTAATATAATCCAACTGAAAGGCATTCGAGTATTTCAAATAATAATCTTTACCAGCAGAGAGCATTAAAATGAGAAGATTAACTCCTACAAGAAAGAGACATATCTGCTTACGTTCTTCTATCCATGTAGCCTTTAAGTGATAGGAGATAAAAATCAAAATGGATGATAAATAAACAATGATATTATAGCGAAAAGGAACAGGGCTTATAAAGAGAAGAACTGTAAACAATAGGACTATCCCTCCCGTAAACAGAGTCCCCAGGTCCTTTTTCCCTTTCCAGCAACAAAAAAGAAAAGCGAGTAAAGTTAAAGGTGTCGTATAAAGAAGATCTTTATAAATCTCGGTCGGCCAAAAGTTTCTTTCATATTGACTTTGAACAAAGAGATCTTTGTAGACATGGATAAAGTCTCCCAAGTGACCGCTAAAATAAAGAACTGAAATTCCAAAGAAGCTAAAGACTAAATAGCCCAAAGAGTAATAGGCCATTGAACGATAGCGCTTTTTCAAAACAAGGCATAAATAAATCAGACCACTTAGAGGAATTGAATAGACAAGTCCCTTGTAAGCAGCTTGCCCCATAAACCCCATACTCAGCCCTGATAAAAAAACCAGAAGGTAATTCTCATCGACCTCATTTAAAGACTTTAAAAAAAAATAACAAAAAATTCCCAGAGCGAGCATGAGATAGACCTCATGCCTTATTTCAATCCCAAGACGCCATAGGGGATATTGGGTTAAAAAAAAGATCAAAACCATGAATTTGGCAAAGTAAGTCTCCTTTTTAAGAGAAAAATTCGCCATGATAAAAATACTAGAAAGGAGAATAAACAGTGAAAACAGGCGTAAAAACTTTAAAATATTCTCTGAGGACTCCAGTTGATTGGTTACAAAAGAAAGAAGAACCATATAGAATTGAATATAGATAATTTCCCTCAATTCTTTAGGAAAGTTCAACATATTGATTGATTTTGACAAGACGAACTCGTCAGGTTGAAAATGTCTATTAACCGAGTATTGAGAGCCTAAAACAAAAATAAATGCCATAAGTAATAGGACGGTAAGCAGACGTAGAAATTGGTGAAATTCTTCTTTTGATTTATTCATCGGAACATAGACAATTTTAGGTGGTTGATAGTTTTGTGACAATGATTATATGAACATTAAAAGTATTCTAAATTCCTCACAAATCTTTAACCTCTTCGAGAAGATCATCGGTGGGCACCGTGGTTATTCTTCTTTCTCTAAGGAATTTGTCCAAATCAAAAACAAAGAGTCTATTTTAGATGTAGGCTGCGGCACCGGAAATCTCTACCCCTATTTAAAAGATGCCTCCTATCTTGGCTTCGATCCCAATAGTAAATACATCCTAGATGCTAAAAAGAGATACCCTCAAGGTGAATTTCTCAACACAGATGTGGCAAATTTTCTTAAGATAGAGAGACAAAGAAAATTTGATAAGATCGTCATTTATGGAGTGCTTCATCATTTATCAAATCATGCTATTGAAGACATTACCCAACTTATTAAAGAAAGACTTGGTCCTCAAGGCTCCTTTTATAGTATTGACCCTGTACTATGTGAAAACCAGTCGGCTCTAGCAAGATTTGTTGTCAAAAATGATCGAGGACAGTTTGTGAGAACCAAGGACGAATACCTCTCCCTTTTTAGGGATCATTTTGATGTAGAAGCCACAATTCGTCATGATTATATAAACCTTCCAACCTCTCTTTGTCTCATAAGAGGCCAGCTCAAATAAAAAGGTGCGTTTACAATAGTCAGTGCCTTTTCCCGACCTTAGACATTAGGACTCTCTGTAGTTACTTGAGACATACTGACATAAGTCATCGATATCTAATTTATCAAAAATAGGAAAAAAAATCTTTTCCTCTCTCATTTTACGAGTCGCAATCGTCGGCATAGAGGATAAAAGGATGAGGTTTAAATTCATGTTTGATTTTTGTAGGAGGATTCTATAAAGCTCTATCGCATTAGTCTGAGGTAATTCAAATTTAGAGATAATAAGATCTGGTCGAGGTGGCTTTTCAATAAGGTTTAAAACCTCATCAGGGTGACAAACTTGTTCACATTGAAAGCCAAGAGAGGTCATAATTTCACAAATAACACCACCGTACTCTCTGCAATCATCAATGAAGAGCAAACTCTTTTCTCTTACCTTTTTTGCCTTCACTATTTCACCTCAAAATTAAAAAAAGAGTCTCCAAACCTATACTTCCCTCTCCAGATTCTATTCTTTGAACTTGTCTAAGAGAGACTCCTGTTTTTTTGGAAAACTCTTCTTGGGTCAAGGAATGGTCTTTCCTTGTATTCCTTACGTATTGTGAGAGTTGCTTTAGATACTCTTGATCAGAAAGATTCAAAACTTCAATTTTAGCAGCAATCTCCCGAAAAATATTTTGATGATCTTGTCTTTTACTTTGATGATAAACACCCTCTATCACTTTTATAAAATTATCTTTCGTTGGCAATGTGGACAGAAATCCTGTGGGATAGAAATCTATTTTTTGACAAAAATCCATTATGGTTCTGGATTCATCTGACAAGAGAATCAAGTGATGTCCATTAAGTTTTGTTAACTTCGCAAGCGCCTGATTTAAGCCTTTATATTTTCGTTCTTGAAAATGAAAAAGGATGAGATGAGCAGGCATCTCTGCTGTAAAGTTTAAAAGGTCAATCTCATCAGTTATGACTTGTGACAATTGAAGATTACTCTCCAATAAAAATCCAAGGACCCTTTCTCTTATAAGTGGCTCATCAATGGCCACAGCAATTTTTAACAGCATTTATTTAGTATACATTTTCATTGAGGGCTAACAAGAGCACGCCATATTTGGCGGATTTTCTTGAAAAAGAGCGCATAGCTTTTCGTAGTTTATGGAGAAGGACTTATTTTTGCGCAATTTGACACGGGTCACCAATAATAAAAGCATAAATCACGGGTAAAAACTCATAAGTTCGCGCCTTACCGGGAGCCCACAAAATAGGTAAACTCATAGGATATTGTAAGCTCGCCTGTTGGGGGTTTTTGCCAATGAAAAGCTGCCAAAATTCTTTGTCTTTAACCCCCGCTTTTTCTAGCAAAAAGACAAATTCTTCTCGTGTGGGATAATGGTGATGAACGCTACAATAGGTCTCAAGCTCTGCCAAAACTCCTCTTAATAAGCTGAGACTCCTTGAATCTTCCATGTAGAGATGCCTTACAAATACGACACAAATGAGAAGAAAGAAAAGTATAGAAGTTTTCACAACTCGTAAGAGTGTATTCCTTTTCATAAAATCCTTCTTGTCTGTTTGCTGATTTACTCAGATAATTTTCCCTCATGAAAAATTACCTTCAATCAGCTTCTTTCATCACTTTACTGATGGGAATCACATTAGCACTCTTAAGTTTGACCTTTTCCCTTGAAAAAGAAAATCTTAAAATCCAAAACTTATCACTTGAGAAAACTCTTGAGATAAAAGAAGCCATTTCGAGAGAGTTGCTCATTTCACAAAATGTTTTACGCGGAGTTGAGGGCCTTTTCCACTCAAGCAACTATGTTAGTCGTAAAGAGTTTCAATTGTTTTGCAGAAACTCCATCCATGATGAAGCTCAAATTCAACTCATTGAATGGCAACCCAAAGTTTCATCAAAAGAAAGAAGGCGCATAGAGAAATTAGTAGAGCAGGATGGCTTTAAAGGCTTTCAATTTTTTGAAATCAATAAAGATAATAAAGAAGTTCCGGCAAAGAAGAGAGATTTTCACTTTCCCGTTCTTTATTCTTACTCCCCTATTTCCAAAAAGCAGGCAATAGGCCTGGACTTGGCTTTTTCTCCGGAAAGGATGGAATCAAAGTTTATTTCTATGAAGACTGGAAAACCATCCATCAGTGAAACTTTTAACGTCATCTTAAAAGGAAAAACGGAGCGACTCCCTGGTTTTGCTGTCACCAAATCTATTTTTAAAGACTCTTCTGTTTCATCAGCAATGACCCTAGAACCCTTAAGGGGCTTTGTTGCAGCTGTCATCTATGTAAAAGACTTTTTCACCCCGATTAGTAATAATGAAAGCCTTCAAGATTTCCAATTTCAAGTTCATGATGTTTTCGATGACAATAAGCTCATCTATTCAACTTATGAGACAACACAAGAAAATGGTGATTATCAAACATCACTTTCTTTTGATGTTGGAGCACGAGAGTGGAAACTCACAGTTTCTCCCAAACAAGACTTTATTCTAGGAGAAAGGTCTTCTCTCCCTTATATTGTATCTAGTTTAATTTTCCTTCTCTCTTTAACCCTCTCTTTTTACTTTTTCCTTAAAGTAAAAGACAATATAAAATTCCAATCATATCAGAGACAAATCCAGCAAAAGCAAAAACTAGAATCTCTTGGTGTTTTAGTGAGCGGTATTGCCCATGAATTTAATAATATTCTCCACTGTATAACCCTTGCCACCGAAAGGCTAAGTGATTCTCCAACGAAAGATGATGTAGAGGAAAGTCGCAAAATTGCCCTAGATTACTGTCAAAAAGGTGAAGCCTTAGTACGCCAAATTCTAAGTTTTGCCAGAAAAGACACTGGAAGCTATCAAGAGGTTCTCCCTTCAAAAGAAATAAAAGAAGTCTTAAACTTAATGGGAACAACCTTTGGAAAAGAGATTCACTTTGAAACCAATCTTCAAGAGGATGGTGATAGGCCTCTCATGATGAATCCTGGCCACATCTCCCAAATCCTTTTTAATCTTATCAACAATTCTGTGCATGCTCTTGAGAATAAAGGTACGATCATCATTACCTATCAGGTCAATCAAGAGAATAGATCTCTTGCTGTTAAGGACCATGGCCATGGTATGAGACAGGAGGTTATTGATCGTATCTTCGATCCTTTTTTTTCAACAAAGGCCATCAATGAGGGAACTGGACTAGGTATGTCTGTCATTTATGGCATTGTAAAGTCCTATCAAGGTCAGATTGAGGTATTCTCCCAACCTCAAAAAGGAACAGAAATCAAAATTACTTTTCCTTTATAAGTCTTCATTTCTCCATCGTTTTTATTTGATACCATCTCCATAATTATAAATCATCATTCCTCTTTAAGCTGCACTCGGAAAAGTGCTTTTCACTTTCTCAGCAAAGTCCAATTTTGAAAAGAATTGTCATGATTTAAGCATACTCTCAGTTCTTTAGTTGAACTTACGGCAACAACCACAGCCCATTAATTCAAAGCACTTGGAGGTTTTCTCTTATGCTCTTTTATCTTTAAACCGAAAAGAAGGCACCAAAGAGAACAATCAGAAAGGGAGTCCATAATGAAAGCTTTTATCTCTGTTATTCTATTCGTCTTATTTGTTACGACTCCCTCTGCTCAGTCAATTTTTAAAGATGCTAAAAAACCACGTGTGGTCTCTAGCCAAAAATTTGGCAATTACTATTACTTAAAATCAAAGCAAAAAGGCCTAGTTCTTTGTTTTCATGGAAACGGTGGAAATGGTGCCAACTGGGCTAAAAAGACGGAAAATAAAAGGTTTCTCGATTCTCTTAAAAACGCTGGTTATGGATTTCTTTGTCCCTCTTCTCTAGGAAAAAAGTGGCACTCA
>JASBRV010000033.1 GCA_030149295.1 Bacteriovoracales bacterium
ACAAAGTACTATTTTTGACACCACCATTGATGTCTCAACTGATCGGGGTAGCACTAAAGATAATGTCCTCAATGGAACGGGTGGCCTTGGTCTTGGTAATTCCATAGAACTCACCTATCGAAGTTATTCAGATAGCCCAGACCTATTGGGAGTTAAGGTTCAGATTTTAGGTAGAGATGGGGGAGAAAAAAAAGTAGGCATGAAAGCAAGTCTTCTTGCTGGATATGGAAGCTCACAAACAGATAATGACACCCTTTCCGCGACTCGCCTCGATGGTGGTGAAACACGAAGTTACAATTCAACCTTAGATGTAGACACTCTTGAAATAGGTTCGATATTTGGTTATCGCTTTAATAAAAGCTTTCTGCCTTATCTCGCTTATAACTATCGAGTAAGTGATGCCGAAGGCAATCTCAATTCAACTATCTCCAACGATGTTACGATCTCTAGGAGCGCAAAGATTCACTCATTACAACTGGGCCTTCAACTCAGCATAGAAAAGCTCTACGTCTTACTTGAAGGCGGATACGCAAAAAGTAAATGGGGCTCGCTTAGTCCCGAAGAGGACTACACTCTAGGCTTAGCTATCGGCCTTACTTCTATTTGATTTACTTCATTTGAGAATGGGCATCTTCTAGGCATTGAGAGTCAAAAAGGCCTTCATCTCCGGTGATAATATATTTTCTCACAAATTCGGCCATGTCACTTGAGCCCTCATTAAGCCAGTACATGACACACTTATCGTTGGTGCAGTGGGCACCATGGGCCTGATCATGATGATCACTTACTGGAGGTACACCATTATTCACCAAACCGACTAAATGACCGATTTCATGGATTAGAACTGATTGCTCAGAAAATCGAGCCACTCTAAGCCCACTTTGTTGCTCGATTCTTTTAATCGCCTCTTTAAAAATAACTATGTGGTTAGTTCCACCGATGTAAATACCCAAAACCCCTTCTTTAACCTCTCCTTCACTCTTGTAAAAGCCATTCGTGAAAAAGATATTAGCTACACCGTCTGATTGATTATGCTCTTTAAGAGAAAGAGCATTCATTCTTTTAACTAGCTGCTGACTGGTCCATTCCTTTTGATCGACCTTCGCGACTTTTTTCATTTCATTCAAAGTCTTTGGGTAAATAAAACTAATCCCTCTCTCTTCTATCCTGAGAAGTTCCTTAATATTACTGCCGAAAAAATCCCAATAGGCTTTTCCATTGAGCCGTTTTCCCACATAAGGATCGGCAGAGTCCTCATAAAAAACCGAGACTTCAAATTTATTCATAGTCTTATAATAAGACTTCAAAAAATCTGTGCTTTGGGCGCTAACAGTCACATTGGGGTCTTGGGTTGAATCTTTCCCACAAGAATAAAGGAGCAAGAAACAAAGGAAAAAAATAAGTAAAAGACTCTTCATAGGGTGTTTATCGGTTTCTAATTAAAAGAATAGAGAGAGGTTTTTCCCTTAAAGGTTAAAGGTAGAGTTTTTTGGTCAAATATATCGCTGTAAGTTTTTCGCATCTCTGCTTCGAGATCTTTCTTATCTGCTTCTTTTTGGATTTGAAAGTTACTCCAGGTCATTATGAGGCTAACAAAGTCATCTGAACTAAGCTCTATTGTATGCCCATAAGAAAAACTCTTCACTTTTCTTAAGCCTACCTTATCCATTGCATCTAACCTAGGAAACCCCCTACCGCGATCTGCTTTAGGAAGGTGAGAAGAGAAGAATTCATGATGAGCTGTTTGCTTTCCCTCAATAGGAGAAATAATTCCATCAAATCCATAATTATCAATATTAAGATAGCCCTTAGGACTAAGAACGCGCTTTATCTCCATGAGCACCTCTTTCGCTTCAAACCAGTGAAAGGCCATCGAAATATTCACAAAGTCAAAAGTCGAATCGGAAAAGGGCAACTTCTCAGCAGGAGCATGGATAAAATCAAATGGATGATTTTCTCTCGCTACCCTAAGCATCGTTTCTGATATGTCACAACCTGTGACTTGATGGGAAATCTTTTTTAGGGCGGCGCTTGATTGACCTGTCCCACAAGCCAAATCGAGAGAGTGGGTAAAGTTCTTACCAAAAAACTCTCCAATTTTCCCAAAAGGTAAATGGTGATAGTGAGGTCTAAAAGAATCGTAACGTGAAGCCTCACCATCAATTTCAAAAGGGTTCTTTATTACACTCATGATCTTCTTTAGATTACCTTTAAATCTAAAAAAATACCAAACTCTTAGCCATTCCTCCCCTTTAGCGAGGGATAACTTGGGAAATACCGACGGCTTTTCCAAAAACTTTATTGAGCTTAAAATCTAGTCGCTTGATTTCACTACCCTTGTGATAAACCTTCCAGCCATGGCCATCATAATCAAACTCCATTGGCATGGAGCCACGCTTTCCTGTGATACCATTCTTTAAGTAATCAACAGTAAAGTTACCACCACGATCTTTTTCGAAGTCCTGGCTCTTTAGAACAATCACTTTATAGTTGCCCTCTTCTTTTACGGGAAGACCATGAGGAATTTTAGAAACA